>JAKFCT010000035.1:0-47910 GCA_036676495.1 Candidatus Sericytochromatia bacterium | reverse complement strand
TTGTGTTGAGCGCGGATCGCGAAAGCGTGACGGAACGCCAACCACGCGGATGTAGTTCAGTGGTAGAACACCTCCTTGCCAAGGAGGGGGTCGAGAGTTCGAATCGCTTCATCCGCTCTATCGAGTCCCTTCGGGGGCTCGATTTTTTTTGCTCGAAAGGAGACTCCCATGCGTTTTCTGCACACCCGCCTCAAGGTTCGGGACATGGAACGGGCGATCGCCTTTTACACGCAGCATCTCGGCTGCGAGGTGACCCGCCGCAGCACCTCCCCCCGCGGCACCCAGCTCGCCTTCCTCAAGCTCCCCGGCGTCGACGCCGATCTCGAGCTGGCCTACCTCCCCTGGGATCCCGATTTCCAGCTGGCCGAGGATATCTTCCACCTCGCCTTCCAGGTCGACTCCGTCTCCGAGACCGTCGAGCGCCTGCGCAAGGCGGGGGTCAAGATCACCGAGGAGCCCATGGCGGGATCGTCGGGCGCGATGGCCTTCATCGAGGATCCCGACGGCTACGAGATCGAGCTGCTCGACTACGCGCCGTCCCGCTAATCGAAAAGCGCCTTGGCGCAGGCAAGGCTAACCACATCCTCAAAAGCAGAACGGAGAGCCCTTGGGCTCTCCGTTCTGCTTTTGAGGGGAATTCAGCGCGAGGTGCTGGGGCTCTGGCTCAAGGCGGCGAAGGCTTCGGCCAGCTTGGGCTTGAGAAGGCTGCTATAGACCCCCAAGGAGCGGTTGACGACCCAGGTCATGGCGATCACTTCGGCCTCATCCGGCGTGCGACCGTCGGCGAGGGCGGCCTGCTTCATCTCGAAGTAGCTGCTCACGATGGTCGTGAGGTTGGAGCGGAAATGGTCTTCGATCTCGTCAAAGCTGGGGACCAGGCTGAGGGGAAGTTCCTGAGAGCCATGCGGGGTCTGCGACGTCAAGTGAGCACCTCCGGCGGTGAAAGTGGGAGCGGGAAGAGAAGCCTATTCAGCGTCTCTTCAGTGGGCGAGGCGGGAGTCGAACCCGCAAGAGGTTTCCCTCGGCCGATTTTAAGTCGGCTGCGTATGCCATTCCGCCACTCGCCCGAGAATCGAGAGCGTCCAAAGCCCCCGCGTGTGGCGCTACCGCGTTGACAACGGCGGGTTGCTTCAGATGCTCTTAGCATACCACGATCAAGGGATCGGGATCGGCATCGCCTCGGCGGGGGGAATCTTTCCGGTGAAGTGCACGGGGATCTCTCCGGGCATGCCGAAGCCCAGGCGCTCCCGAGCCAGGCGCTGGATGCCGGGGGCGGCCTGGGAGAGCCGAATCTCGTTGAGGACTTCCTGGGCGCGCGCTTCGACGCTATCCTGCTCTTGGCGCAGGATCTGTCCTTGCCGCAACAGGCGCCACTCTTGAACCATGAGCCGGCTGAGGTTGATCCCCATGGAGACGATCAGTCCCAGGATCACCCAGCGGAGCAGGCGACTTTCGAGCGCCTGAGCGGCTTTGGAGTGGCGCGCCACGAATCCTCCTCGACAGGTTGTTGACAAGCTGCCTCATGATAGCGATCTCCGGCTGCGCGGATCCACGATCATGGTCACAGATTCAAGACCTCGCTGACGGATTGCTTCAGGCGCCGGTAGGGGCGGTGGAGGGTGAAGTAGAGCCTGCCGAGCGCTCCCTGGCGGCGGATCTCGGCGTAGGCAAGGGGTTTGGCGCCGAAAGACTCCTTGAAACGCATGACGCCTTCCAGGCCGTTGCTGGATCCGAGATCCATGACGCGCTTGCCTCGCGCATGCCAGACCAGGGCCACTTCCTCCATCAGGAGGTTGCTCGGGCAATGCTCCATCAGGCTCGAATCCGCAGCTCCGGCCAGGTAGTGGGCGCGCGCGCCCCAGGCGCAGACGATCATCGCCGCGGCGGGGCGTCCCTCGAAACGCGCCAGGTGCAGGGCGGCATGCGGCTCGCCCGCCGCGAGCACCGCCTCGAAGAAGCGCAGCGGGCGAATCCAGGTGACCTTCTCGCCCCAGCGGCGGACCGAATCGAGGTAGAGGGCGTAGAAGACGGCGGCGGCATCCCGCCCGGAGTAGACCTCGGTCGTGATGCCCGCCCGTCGCGCCTTGTTGCCCCGGGCCCGGCAGCCGCGACTGAAGCCGGCGCGCATGACCTCGGGAGCCCCCAGCTCCAGCACATGGGTCTCATGCTCCGCATGCTCCCAGTTCACCCCTCGAGGAGGCGCCCCCTCGGGCAGGGAGCCCTCGGAAAAGGGGTTGCCGAAAACCTGGAGGTTCGGGTACTGAACCGCGAGCCAGGCGTAAAGCGCCGCCTCCTGATCGGGCGCGAGCGGCCGCGGGGAGAGCGGCCCTCCGTACACCCCGGACTCGCCCGAGTACCCGTGGCAGAACATGCCCTTGGCATAGGGCTTGACCGTCATGGGAAAAAGGGCCCAGTTGCCGTCCGGGAAGCGGAACTCCAGGCCCTGCACGCGGCCGCCGAAGCCGACCACCACCGCCTCGAGCCAGCTCGGGGTGTGGAAGTAGGTCGCGTCCGGACATGCGGCAAGCCGGTCGAGCCACTCCGAGCGCGAGAGCTCCGAGAATACGTCCATGCCCCCTCCTTCCGATCCCTCCCCCATGGTGGACAGGCCGAGAGGCGGAGGCCTCGTCATCCCCGCCAAGGTGTTTCGCGCGGAGCGCGCGATCATCCCGTGGGCTTGCCGGCGCCGTCGGCCTGGTGAACCAAGCGCGCCCCCCAGAGCGCCGCCGCGCGCGCATGGCCGAGCACCCTCCCCGCGAAGCCTTGCCGCTGAGCCAAAACTCCGAGCAAGGGAACGGCACCGAACGATTCCTTGAAGTAGCGGATCCCCGCCAGGCTTCCCGAGGCGCCGAAGTCGTAGTACCTCAGCCCCTCCTTGTAGCAGAGGGCGAGCGCCGATTCGGTGAGCGCACTCGAGGCCGCCCCCTGGTCATGGCCGCGCTTCAAGGCGTAGATCAACCCGACCCCCACCGCGCCATAGCTGGCGATCAGGCGCGCGCCGATCGGCGTCCCGTCGTGGAGGACGAAGCAGACGCGCAGGCGATCGCCCCCGTAAGCCAAAAGGCGCTCGAAGAAGGGCTTGGGCCTCACCCAGCGCTGACTGACCCACCCCGTCACCGCTTCCTCGTAGACCCGGTAGAACCGCTCCAGCTCCCCCTGGGCTGGAAGCGTCTGGATCTGGTAGCCCTCGGCCATGGCCTTGCGGCACTGCTTCCGACGGCTGCGCGAGTAGCGCTCCCGCAGCAGCTCGAGATCCGCCAGGGCCAGCGCCTGGGTGGACGTCTCCGTCATGCGGAAGCCGAATCCCGGCAACGGAGCGTTGAAGTAAAGCTCGAACGGGTTGGAGTAGACGAAGAGCTCGGGAAAGCGCGTCGCCACCTCCCGAAACGCCAGCTGCACCCAGTCCAGCGGCCACGGCCGGGGCGTCACCAGCCCCCCGTAGCCTCCCCCCACGCCGGCGACGGCCTCGCGGAGCAACCCCCGGTACTTGGTGCGAATCGCCATCGGCAGGAGGGCCTCCTCGCCATTCGACAGGCGAATCACGGCCGGAGCCAGCTCCAGGCCGAACGTCTCCGAGTTGGCCCGGTACCAGGCAGGGCTGTGGTAGAAGGTGGCCCGGGGACATGCCCCCAGGAAAGCCTCCCAGTCCGCCTCGGAAAGGTTCCACCGGACGCTCGCTCGCATAGACCCTCCTCGCTTGCCAGGAAGGCGGCCGGCCAAGCTGTCTCATGCGCGCCTGACGGCGACGGGCCCGCGCCATCGACGCTTGCCGGCATTCGGCGTTGGACAGTGCAGGCAGGACTTCGCCTTGCCGCCGTGGCGATTCTCAGCGACCGCGAGGCCGCCCGCGCTGGAGGCGTTGACGAAGGCTCTTGTCCGAAACGCCCTAACCTGCCGGGGACATGCGGCGACGCGCGCGCGACGGCTCGCCTCCCGGCAGCAGGAAGGCGGTCCCGGGAAGCCGCACAAAGTATCCGGTCAAGTCTTGGCGGAAGTGGCCAGCGGAGGCCGAGGGCTACCCCTTCGCGGAAGGCGATCGGCGGGCCTGGAGTTCCGCCTGGCGCTCGGGGCCGAGGGACTCCCAGAGCGAAAGCTCCACCGAAGGACGCCGGAGGCGGCGCCAGTCCCGGCTTCCGCAAGGACAGGCGTCACCGGAGGGAGTGCGCTCCTCCCGACCGCAGGCCGGACAGAGATCGAGCGCGTCGCCGAAGCAAAGCAGCCCCGCCCCTTCGGTGTGCATGCGACGGATCAAGCCCTCGAGGGCCTCGGGATCGTCGCCGCTCCCGCCGTGCAGGACGCCGTTGCCCCCGGCGCAGAACTTGTGGTACCCGGCCTCCCGCGCGAGGCGGCGCTCCACCGAGGCGGCGAAGTCCGATGGCAGCAGGTACGAGGCCGTATAGGCGGGACGATCGGTCACATGGGGCTGGCTGCCGAAGTCGCGCCGGTCCAGGGCCACGAAGCGAACGGCCGCCTCATCCGAGGCCTGCGCGGAAAGGACCATGTTGAGGTCATGCCGCTCGGCCATGGCCGAGACCGCGTCGCGCATGAGGCGCAAGATCGCCAGTCCCCGCTCTTGCGAGGAGGCGGCCTCCCCGTGATGGGCGCCTTCCATGAGGGTCAAGGCCTCGGCGAGCCCCACGAAGGAGATGTTGAGCTGGCCGTGGCGCAGGGCGAAGCCCAAGGGATCATGCGCGCCGAGATCGTCGGAGCCCGCGTGCAGGCCCCGCTGCATCAAGAGCGGAAGGTCGCGGCCCTTCAGTTGCCCCAGGACGTGCATGCGATAGGCGAGGTGGCGGCCCGCCCGATCCAGGACCTGCAAGAGCTGGGAGTCGAAGGCCTGGTGGTCCCGGCGGGCCTGGAAGGCGATGCGCGGCAGGTTGATCGTGACCGAGGCGACGACCGAGCGACCTGCGGCGGGGGCTCCGAAGCGATCGGGAGCGAGGCGCATGCCGCCCCCCAGGATCGGCTCGTCCCCGAAGGCGAAGAGCGGCGTCAGGCGGCGCGCGGCCAGCCTGACAGCGGCCTGGAAGAGGTCATGGCCGGGATCGCCGGGGTCCAGGTTGACGCCGGGGCGCAGGCGCATGACCAGGGTCGGGGCCAAGCGGGGCTCCCCCTGGGCGGCGACGTCCAGGAGGGCGCGCGCCACCCGGCGGGCGGCGGGCGCAGGATCGGCCCCGAAGGCGATCGTCACCGGCAAGGGAGCGTCCCCGCGCCAGGTCGGCATGGCGAGCGCTTGCAGCAGCGCGGAGACGGCCGCATGCACCTCGGCGTCCTCCGCGTCCATGAGGTGGTCGCCCAGGACGGTGTCGAAGCTTTCGAGGGCCATCGCGCCGCTGAGTTCACCGGCCAGGGCCTGCAGGGCGAGGGTCAAGCCCAGCGTGGCCGCATGCGGGTCGCGGCAGGGAGCGAGCGTCATGCTGGGCAGGCGCAGGCCGTGTTCTAAAAGGGATTGCAGGGGGACGACCAGGGAGGAAGGGGCCTTGGCGTAGGAATCCAGGGACTCGACATGGAGCTCGCCGCGCATGTGGGCGACGGCGTCCTCTTCGGGGAGCATGCGCTTGAGGTAGTATTCCTGGCTGGCGGCAGAGCCCACGGCCAGGAGCTTGCTCGCGGGGGACGCCGGGGGCAGGGCGGGATCCTCGCCGGCGAGGACGTCGTTGACGGCGAGCATCAGCTCGGACTTGCCCTCGCGGATGCGGCTGCGGCGGGCGCGGTAGAGGATGAAGGCCTTGGCGGCGCGCGGCAGGCCCGCCTCGATCAGGACGGCCTCGATGGCGTCCTGGATCTGCTCGACGGTGGCGAGGCCGGAGTCCGCCTGGCGCTCGACCATGGCGGCGACGCTCTGGGCGAGGGAGTCGGAGAGGGCGGGGTCGATGCCGTGGACGGCCCCGGTGGCCTTGGCGATCGCCTGGGCGATCCGC
This sequence comes from Candidatus Sericytochromatia bacterium, assembly GCA_036676495.1. Taxonomy (GTDB): domain Bacteria; phylum Cyanobacteriota; class Sericytochromatia; order S15B-MN24; family UBA4093; genus UBA4093. The sequence continues at coordinate 41,989 of JAKFCT010000035.1, read as the reverse complement.
TGGGGGTCGTAGGGGACGATCCGCCCGTCCCGCTTCTTGATCTGCTCGAGAGTGGTCTGCATGGCGTCCTCAAAGCTGCCCGGCGGCAGCGCGATGGATGAGCGCCTGCGGCTGTGGTGAAAGGCAGCGTAGCTGACCTGTAACCACGTTTTTCGCTCTAGGAGAGCGCGCCGGCGCGCAGGCTGGAGAGTTCGGCGATGAAATCTTCGATGCTCGAGAACGAGCGGTAGACCGAGGCGAAGCGCACGTAGGCGACCTCGTCGAGGCCGCGCAGGCGCTCGAGCACCAGCTCTCCGATCTCGGTGGAGAGGACCTCCCGGACGAAGCGCTTGCTGAGATCGGCTTCGACGTCGAGGACGAGGCGTTCGATCTCGGTCGCGGGGACGGAGCACTTGACGCATGCGCGCATGATGCCCTGGCTGAGCTTGGCGGCATCGAAGCCTTGGCGGCTGCCGTCCCGCTTGATGACCATCAAGGGAACGGTCTCGATCCGCTCGTAGGTGGTGAAGCGGCGGGTGCAGTCGGCGCATTCGCGCCGCCGGCGCAGGCAGGTCTCTTCTTCGAGGAGGCGGGACTCCAGGACCCGGCTCTCGGCGCTATGGCAAAAGGGGCAACGCATGGGCATTCCTCGTGGGCGGCGGGGCTTCCTCATTCTACCCGGCGAACGGCCGGCTGTCGAGGCGAAACACGGGCACGATCCTCGCGCGCCTCCGCGCGCGGAGGAGATCTTTTCCATGGTTAGCGAGCACTCACTCACCATGCTTGGTATAATAGAAAGCATGAGCGGCGCCGGGCTTGCCAAAGCAGGCTGGAAATGGCCTAATAAGGAAGGATTGCCGCCATTTCGGCCCGCTTGGGCGGCAAACGCCGGCGCAGGCCCCGAGGCCCCAGCGGCGTGATCGGGTCGTGGTCAAAAGAAGTGGTCATCGTGGACCGGGCAAAAACCCAGAGGAGGGTTCCATTGAAAATCCTGGTTTGTTTGAAGCAAGTCATCGACGTCGAACTCAACGTGCAGCTGCGTGACGGCCGCATCGTCGAGGAAGGGCTCCAGTACGCCATGAACGCCTACGACGAGTCGGCGCTCGAGGCGGCCTTGCAGCTCAAGGACAAGATCGACTGCGAGGTCGAGGTGTTGAGCATGGGTCCCGACCGGGTGACCGACGTGCTCAAGAAGGCGCTCGCGATGGGCGCGGATCGGGCCGTCCACCTGGACGATCCGGCGCTGGTCGGCGGGGATTCGGGCGCGGCCGCCCAGGCGATCGCCGCTTACGCCAAGGATAAGGGCTTCGATCTCATCATGATGGGCCGCCAGGCGCAGGACACCGATGCCGCCGGCACCGGCCCCATGCTCGCCGAGCTGCTGGGCCTGCCCCAGGTGACCAACATCGTCTCCCTCGAGCAGGAGTCGGACGGCAAGTTCCTGACCCGCCGGGTGGGCGACGACGGCCGCGAGGTCGTCTCGGTCCAAGCCCCCGCCGTCATCACCGTCTCCAACGACTTCGGCGAAGCCCGCCTGCCCACCATGAAGGGCATCCTGGGCGCCAAGAAGAAGCCCCTCGACACCGTCGCCCTGGCGGATCTCGGCCTCGACGCCTCCAAGGTGGGCGCGAGCGGGTCCAAGACCCAGGTCGTGGGCCGCGAGCGGCCCGCAGGTCGCGCTGCCGGCCGCAAGCTGACCGGAGAAGGTCCGGATCTCGCCAAGCAGCTGGTCGACTACCTGGTCAATGAAGCCCGCGTGTTGGCGTAGGAGGAGAGCGCAATGAAAGTTCTGGTGATTGCCGAAACCAAGCAGGGCAAGGTCAAGAAGGGCACCCTCGAGCTCCTGGGAGCCGCCAGCTCCTGGGGAGCCACCGCGGAGGTCCTCCTGGCCGGGTCCGGAGTCGCCGGCGAGGTAGAAACCCTCGGCCGCCATGGCGCCTCCAAGGTCTACCTGGCCGATGACGCCTCCCTGGGCATGTACATGACCGCCCCCTTCGCGGCCTTGACCGTCGAGGCCTTCCAGAAGTCCGGCGCGGACCTGATCCTCGTCGCGGACTCCGAAGTCGGCAAGGACCTCGCCCCCCGCGTCGCCGCCAAGCTCTCGCTGCCCTTCGTCCCCGGCGCCGTCGTCGTGACTCCCGAGGCCGGCAAGCTCGTCGCCAAGCGGACCTCCATCGCCGGCAAGGTCATGGAGACCCTCGAAGCGCCCCTGCCCGCCGTCGTCTCGATCAAGGCCGGCACCTTCGAAGTCAAGGAAACCGGCGGATCCGCGACCAGCGAAACCCTCTCCGTGCCCCAGGCCGACCTCCGCGCCATCGTGCGCGAGGTCCTCAAGGAGACCTCGGAGCGCGTGGACCTGGGCGACGCCCGGATCGTGGTGGCCGGTGGCCGCTCGGTTCGCGGGCCCGAGGGCGCCAAGCTGATCGAGGACCTGGCCGATGCGCTGGGCGCCGCCGTCGGCGCGTCGCGTGCCGCCTGCGACTCCGGGTACTTCCCGCATTCCTGCCAGGTTGGACAGACCGGCCGGACGGTCGCCCCCGATATCTACATCGCCATCGGCATCTCGGGCGCCATCCAGCACACCGCCGGCATGACCGGGTCGAAGGTCATCGTGGCCATCAACACCGACCCCGACGCGCCGATCTTCTCGATTGCCGACTTCGGCATCGTGGCCGACCTCTTCACCGTGGTGCCCCTGCTCACCGAGGAATTCAAACGCCTCAAGGCAGGAAACACCGTCGCCGTCTAGCCCAGAGGGGGCGCCTCGGGGCGCCCCCTTTTTCACCGTTCTGATAGAACAGGAGCCAAGCCGTGGGGCCGATACTCATTACCCTCATGCTGATCGCCGCCCTTGCCGCCTTCGCTTACTTCGGCAAGAGCAAGCTCAACCTGCTTCTGCGCGCGCGCAAGGACATCCGCTTCGATAACCTTCCCGAGCGCTTCAAGGGGCTCTTGGTCTATGGACTGGGCCAGAAGCGCCTGATCACGGGCGACGCCTCCTCCGGCTGGATGCACGCCCTCATCTTCTGGGGCTTCCTCATCCTGCTCGTCCGATCCCTGACCCTGATCATCATGGGGTACTACGAGCCCTTCCACATCCCGACCTTCATCGGCGCCGGCTACAACGTCCTCAAGGACCTCACCGAGGGCCTCGTCCTCCTGATGATCGGCTACGCCGTCTACCGCCGCCTCGTCATCCGCCCCAAGCGCCTCGAGAACTCCCGTGACGCCTGGATCGTCCTGACCCTGATCGGGATCCTCATGGTCACCGACTTCCTCTTCGACGGAAGCAAGTTCGCCCTCCACGACTGGGCCGCCGCCGAGCGCGCCTCCGCCCCCATCGGCAGCCTGGTCTCCCTGCTCTTCGCCGGCGCGCCTGCGGCCTTCAACCAGGTCGTCTACGTCGGCTCCTACTGGATCCACATCGCCACCCTGCTGGGCTTCCTCGTCTTCCTGACCGTATCGAAGCACATGCACGTCATCACGGCGCTTCCCAACGTCTTCTTCCGCCGCCTCGACACGTCGGGCAAGCTCGACGCCCTCAACCTCGAGGACGAGGACGCCGAGAAGTTCGGCACCGTCACCATCGCCGACCTCTCCCAGAAGCAGATCCTCGACCTTTACACCTGTACCGAGTGCGGGCGCTGCAAGACCTCCTGCCCCACGTTCGTCACCGACAAGCCCCTCTCGCTCAAGATGCTCAACGACCAGCTGAAGCATCACCTCGTCGACTCCAAGGAAGCCCTCCTGGCCAACAAGCTCGACGAGCTGCCCCCCCTGGCCGGCAACATCATCAGCCCCGACACCATCTGGGCATGCACCACCTGCGGCTTCTGCGAACAGGCCTGCCCGGTCTTCATCGACCAGGTGCCCCGCATCGTCGAGATGCGCCAGAACCTCGTCATGATGGAAGGCGACTTCCCCCAGGAGCTCAACAAGGTCTTCAAGGGCATGGAGCGCAACTCCAACCCCTGGGGCATCGGCTACGACAAGCGCGAAGAATGGACCAAGGGCCTGGACGTTCCCGTTCCCACCGTGGCCCAGCTCAAGGCCGAAGGCAAGAACCTGGACATCCTGTACTTCGTGGGCTGCATGGGCTCCTTCGACGAGCGTAACCAGAAGATCGCCCGCGCCCTCGCCAAGATCCTCAACGCCGCCGGCCTCAACTTCGGCATCCTCGGCAAGGAGGAAGGCTGCACCGGCGACACCGCCAAGCGTACCGGCAACGAGATGCTCTTCCAGGAGCTCGCCAAGTACAACATCGAGAAGTTCGACTCCTACGACATCAAGACGGTCCTCACGACCTGCCCCCACTGCTTCAACACCATCAAGAACGAGTACCCGCAGCTGGGCGGCAACTACAAGGTCATGCACCACACCGAGCTGATCGACCAGCTCATCAAGGACGGCAAGATCAACCTCCAGCAAGCCTTCGAGGACGTGATCTTCCACGACCCCTGCTACCTGGGCCGCCAGAACGGCATCTACGACCAGCCGCGCGCCGTCCTTGGCGCCGCGAGCAAGAACGGCGTGATGGAGTTCGACCGGCACCACGAAAGCTCCTTCTGCTGCGGCGCCGGCGGAGGCCGGATGTGGATGGAAGAGACCATCGGCAGCCGCATCAACGAAGAGCGCGTCCGCGAAGGCCTGGAGAAGAACCCCTCGGTCATCGCCTCGGGCTGCCCCTTCTGCCTGGTCATGATGAAGGACGGGGTCGCCGCCAAGGACGCCGAGCATGTCCGGACCCTGGACATCGCCGAGATCGTCGCCGAATCCATGGTGATCCCCCTGCCGATGGCGGGAGGCAACGTCCAGATCAAGGTGGACAACGCGCCGTCGCTACCCAAGACCAGCGACGAAACGCCGGACGCGTAAACGCGACCGTTCCGTCCGACTCAGAAAGCCCCTGGGCGCGCCGATTGGCGCGCCCAGGGGCTTTTTCAGGCGAGTCTGCCCCACGTGGGGCGAGGCGCGCCCTTTACGCCGGCCTAACAGGCAGAACGTGAGCGCAGACCGATGATTTCTCCCGCCCAGCAGGGTAAGGTATGCTCGGTTGCCTGATTTCACCCACCCGGTCATCCGACATTCTGGACCTTCCCCCACGTTCCCCTCACCAGGATCGATTGGCCACGCACCGAGGATCCCCGACCATGAAAGCCATCGCCGCCCGCCACCTCGCCCTTCTCACCGCTGGCACCCTGCTCCTCCATGGCTGCGCCCCCCTCCTCTCCCGGGTCGACTCCGTTCCCGCCGACGCCGAAATCTCCGTCAACGGCCACTACGCCGGAACGGGCACCACCACCCTGCCAGACCGTACGCTGAACGGGTACGGCCCCGCCCGCTCCTTCCAGGTCAAGCTCGAGGCCCCGTCGTTCAAGACCTACGAGGCGACCATCAGCAGCCGACCCGAGCCCGCCATGTACGCCGGAGCCGCCGCGAGCCTGGGAGGAGCCGCTTACTTCATCGCCCAGTACCTGCGCACGGGGCGGCAGGATGGCAGCTTCAACGACGAGATCAACCTGGCCGGCGCGACCCTCTTTGCCGCCCTGACCTACTTCCTCACCTTCCACAACCAGCGTCTGGAGCCGACCTACCAGTTCGACATGGCCAGCCGTCAGGTCACCCATCCCCCCCAGCCGGAAATCGCAGGCCCGATCAAGGGCGATCCGGGGCTGAAGGACATCGTGACCCTTTACGAACAGATCCAAACCCTTTACGACCGGAAAGCGGACATGGCTGCGGTGGAGAAGGGGGCCATCCGCGCCCTCTTCGACGGTTCCGGTCGACAAGCCGAGCCCTATCTGAATCGAGTCGATTCCAAGCAGCCTCTGGCTGCCTTCCGGCAGGCCTATCAGGAGGTCGCAAAAACCCAATCGTCCGAGTCCATGAGCCTCAAGGCCGTTCACGGGATGCTTGACGCGCTGAAAGAGCCCACAGCGACCTACCTGCCGGCAAGGCCTCCCGAGGATCACGCCGGAAGGCTCGGGCTCAGCCTCGCCATGAAGGGGGATCAGCTCATCGCCGTCCAGGTGCTGACGGGCTCCCCCGCCGAGGAATCGGGTATCCGTCGCGGCGATCGCATCCTGGCCGTCAACGGCAAATCCGTGGCCGCCATGCCACCCGACGAGCGCCCCGACTGGACCGACGGGCCTGTGGGCTCCAAGGTCACCATGGCGATCCGGCGAAACGGTAAGACCCTCACCCTCACGGCCCCGCACAGCGAAAAGCGCTACGCTGCGCTCGAAGCCATGGCCATCCCTCCTGGAATCGGCTACCTGCGCCTCAACTGGCTCGTTTCCTCGTTCTACGCCATGGATCTGGAGCGGAGCCTGGAAATCGTCAACCGAGGACGAGGGCTGATCCTGGACCTGCGGGGAACCCAGGGAGGCAGTCTTTATGACGTCAAGGTGGTCGGCAGCATGCTCCTCAAGAAGGGGAATGTCGCCCGGAACGCGGGGCGCATGCCCGAGGCGCTTGCCGTCTCTGGCAAACCGGCCCTGGCGGAGCACGTCCCGATGGTGCTGCTGGTCGATGCGGGAACCCGCGGGCCTGCTGAGGTGCTGGCTGGCTCGCTCCAAGAGGCGGGACGCGCCAGGGTACTTGGCGAGCCCAGCTTCGGTGACACGCGCTTCCATGCGATGATCCCGCTGGCGAACGGCGACCGGGTGCAGCTTCCCATGCATGAGGGCCTCACCGGGGCGGGCCGACGGATCCACGGGATGGGCCTCCAGCCGGACATCCTCGTTGCGGGCGATCGCTCGCTAGATGCGGCCAAGGACCTGCTCATCTACGGCCTCAGCGCCGAAGAAGTCCGCAGCAAGTACGGGTCGCGCTAAGGAGGGGCCCATGAAGTCGTCGATCAACGCCCTGGCCGCTGGCGTGCTGGCAAGCTCGCTGACGCTTTCCGGCTGCGCCCCTCGGCTCATTCAGATCGAAACGCAACCCGACACCGCCCGGGTCTACGTCGACGGTGAGCCCCGCGGGCGAGGCGGAACCGAGATCAAGCTCGATCAGCCCTACGGCCTTCCGCGCGCGTACACCCTCCGGGTGGAACAAGCCCCCTACCCCCCCTACGTGACCACGATCCAATCGCGGCCCGATCCATGGCTCGCGGGGCTCTGGACCGCCTTCTTCGCCGGGATCGGCCTCTTCGGACTGGTCACCGACAGTCCGGATCCAAGTGTTTCCCGGGGAGATCGCACGGCGGCATCCCTCATCATGCTGGCCATCAGCCCCCTGTCATTCCTGAGCCTCCAGCGGTTCGATCCGGTTTACCGCGTCGACGTCGAGCGACGCCAGACCCTCGCCATGAACCCGGGAGAGACTCCGGCGCCGCGTCCGGAGACCTTCCGGACGGCCTCTTACGCCTATTCGCTCATCAAGAACCAGTGCATCCTTCGCTCGGGAGATCGGCAACTCGCCGAAGGCGGCATCCAGAGCCTGCTAGCCAAGGCGGGCAAGCCATCCGAGGCTTCCGTCTACCTCCGCCGGACGGGCGAAAACCCGTTCCAGGTGATCGACCAGATCTACCAGGACCTGGGCCTCAAGTCGGACGACCCGGGCCTCGAGCATGCCCTCATCGACGGCATGGCCGCCTCTTTGCACAACCCCTACAATGCCTTCCTGGAGCCCGCCCTCTTCAAGCGGCACGTCGCCCTCGACCCCGAGCAGCTCGGCGATGCGGGCCTGAGCGTCTACCCGGGACCCGAGCACCTGATCGTCATCGGTGCCCGCGAGGAAAGCTCCGCCTGGAAAGCCGGCTTGAGGACAGGCGATCGGATCCTCCGGATCGGCGACGTCCCGACCCGGGGCATGAGCTATGATGCCGCCTTGACCTCCTTGCAGGGATTCAAGGGATCGCGCGTCAAGGTCCTCATTCAGCGCGAGGATGAGAAAACGCGGGAGGTTGAGCTGAGTTTCGCCCGCCCGTCCGGCCAAGCCGTCGAGTCCCGGATGCTTCCTGGCAAGATCGGCTACCTGCGGATCGCGAGCTTCGATGCCGCGAGCACGGAAGCGGAGGTCCAGAAGGCCCTCGACGAGTTGAAGGCTTCGAACGGCTTGATCCTCGACCTGCGGAACTCGGCCTCGGAAGCCATGCACAAGGCGGTGAGCATCGCCCGGATGTTCGTGAAGCGCGGCATCCTCACCCACGTCATCAGTGCCGAGTCGAATACGCTTTCCGCCGACGGTCAGGTCGCTTACCCCGAGAACCAAGCGCTCGTGGTGCTGGTCGATCGAGGGAGTGCGGGAGCCGCGGAGGTCTTGGCGGCGGCCATCCAAGAAAATCGCCGGGGCTCCACGCTGGGAACTCCGACGTTCGGGTTAGGACTAGTCCATACCTTGTTTCCGCTCGGGGATGGCAGTGGGATCCGCCTCACGACCCAGGCGTACCTGACTCCGACGGAGGAGACGATCGCATGGAAGGGGCTGCAGCCGGATGCCGCGATCGCCATGGGCCCCCGCTCGCCTCGAGGTCAGGACGTGCAACTGGCGGCGGCGCTCGCGATGCTCAGGCAGAACCTGACCCCAGCGGAAGTCGAAACGCGCTTCGGAAGCAAGCGCGACATCTAGTCGGATCGAGGGTTAGCGCCTGCGGCTAGGGTTGGGAAAGCGAGGCTGACCTGCAGCAACATTTTTTTCTCTAGGGGTCCGAGCAGTCCCGCTTGTAGCCGCAGTTCCGGCAGCTCAGCTTACAGTGGAGGTCGAGCATCGGGGCCCCGCAGAGGTCGCATGACGTCACCTTACGGGCAGGCTTGGCCTGCCCGTCGCGCGGGGCTTCCTGGGAATGCGGCTCCATGCGCTAGACTTTCTCCTGGCAGCAGGGGCAGATCTTGCGCAGGTGCTCGTAGGAGTAGATGCCGGCGTTGTGGCCGTCGCTCCAGGTGATCTGCAGGGCGTAGTTGCCGACCGGCGCCACTTCCGCGGGAACGATGTTGGGCGGGATCGTGCTGGGATCCAGGAGGGGCGCTCCGGTCCACTCATGCACGCAGCCGGCACAGCGGCAGCGCTCGCGCAGGTAGCGCGGAGGAAACGTGCTCTGATGCCCGTCGCTCCAGTCGACCTCGAGCGATCGTCCCGGCCCAAGGGCCATGCCCGTGATGAAAGGCTTGTTCTGCGTGGTCATTCCTACCTCTTCCCGGTAACGCCTGCGGCGGAGGCGTGCTGACGCGTCGAATCCCTCATCCTATCATGACCCCGCGCTTCAGGCCCTGGGGCCGACCAGCCAGGTGGCCTGGGCGCGCGCGACCACGTCTCCGGCCTGATCGCGGATCTGCACCTCCACGACGTGCTCGCCCTTCTCCTGGAAGTCGGGAAGCGTGAAGTCGCACTCGGAGACCAGGGGGCCACGGGCCTTCTTGAGGTACTCCATGGAGAGGTTCGTGATGATGGAGCGGGACGTTGCGGGCATGCCGTAGGCGAAGGCCAGGCCGGTGGCCATCTCGGCGAGGTTCATCAGCGCGATCGCATGGACCGAGTTGAGGTGGTTGCGAACCGCCTTGCGATCCTGCATGGCCACCCGCGCCTTGCCGGGGGCGAGCTCGAGGACCAGCGGCCGGATCGACCCCGAGTAGGGGACCATGCGGCCGAAGAGCGCGCTGAAGATCCACTTGCCGCCGGGCTTCGCGCTCAGGCTGTCCCACATGTTCCGGATCATCGCGCCGGGGGCGTTTGCTGCGTTGCTCACTCTACCGATTCCTCCTCTTGCGCCGTCCCCACCGGGGGGGAGGGCTCCTGCGGGGCTGCCGCCGGCATGAACCCCGCGGCCTGGGCGAAACGTGACACGACCGTTGCGGCCGGCTCCACCGAACTCACGCCTGCGACGCTCTTGCCGGCCTGGAAGTAATCCAGGTACGAACCACCCTTGAGCGAGGCGTCCTTGAGCTTGCGGGCCGCCATCAAGGTGTAGAACGTGCGCATCCAGTGCTTGGTCTTGCGGTGCTTGAGCAGCGCGCGGGCGATGGGGCCCGCCTGCGTGCCGACCTTGCGGATGTATGGCGTGGCGATCACCGAGACGGGCACCCCGGTGATCCGCTCGGTGAGAACGATGTCGGCGGCGGACGCCTTGACGATGGCCGACTTGTAATCCGCATGGGCCCGGCACTCCTCGGTGGCGATGAAGCGGGTGCCCATCTGGACCCCGGCATAGCCCATCTCCAGCATGCGGACGAAGTCCTCGGGGCTGCCCACCCCGCCGGCGCCCAGCACCGGGACGCCGAGATCCGCGAGGTCATCGAGGAGGCGCTGAGGCGAAAGGCGGCCCGCATGGCCTCCTGCCTGGTCGTTGACGGCGATCAGGCCGTCCACGCCACCTTCCAGGGCCTTTTCCGCCCATTTCCGCTCGGTGACGTCGTGGTAGACCACCCCGCCCACGGCATGGGCCTTGTCCACCACCCAGCGGGGGTTGCCCAGGGAGGTGACGAAGAAGCGGACGCCCTCTTCGAGGGCGATGTCCACCCACTCCTCCATGCGCTGCTGGTAGACCTTGGAGGATTTCTCGACGATCACGTTCATGCCGACGGGCTTGGAGGTGAGGCGCTTGATGAGCTTGAGGCCCTCCCGGAAGTCATGCCGGTGCACGAAGACCATCGAGAGCGGCTGGATGATGCCGATGCCGCCCGCCTCGGAGACGGCGGCCACCAGTTCGGGATTGGAGCACGGGTACATGGCGCCGCAAACGAGCGGAACCTCGATCCGGGCATGCTCCAGGAAGCGATTCAGGGGAGCGACGGCGGGGTTGATCCTCGGGGGGTTCATGGCGGGCCTCCTTTCGGCATCTTCCCCATTGTAGCGTGTTTTGAGGGGAGACCGATGGTTCGAAACCGCCGAAAGGAGAGGTTTATGCCGTCCGGGCGGGCAGCCGGAGGCTGGCCTCGGTGCCCTCGCCGAGCGTCGACGCCAGCGTCGCCGCGCCCCCATGGCTCTGGGCCACGGCGTGGACGATGGCCAAGCCCAGCCCGGTGCCCCCGGATTGGCGGCTGCGCGACGTGTCCGGCCGGTAAAACGGCTCGAAGAGATGAGGCAGATCCTGCTCGGGAATGCCGGGACCTTGATCGCTGACCGTGAACTGCGCCTCGGCGCCGCTGCGGCCCGTCTCGATCCGAATCCGACCCGCCCCGTACTTGATGGCGTTATCCAGGAGGTTGCCCATGGCCCGCTCGAGCATGAGGCGATCGCCCCGCACCGGCGCCTCCTGCAACGCCACATCCAGCGACAAGCCCCGCTGCTCCATCACCAACGCCCGTTCAGCGACAAGCTCCTGGGCCATCTCCGCCAGGTCGAGCGGCTCTTGCTCCCGAGCAGGGGGCGTCTGGCCGCGCGAAAGGGCCAAGAGCTCTCCGATCAGGCGGTCCATGGCGTGCATGTTGCGCTCGAGGTGATCCAGGTAGGGGCTGGCCTCGCCGTCGGCGCGCACGAGGGGGAGGGCGATCGCCATCCGGGACAAGGGACCACGCAACTCATGAGAGATATCCGTGAGCAATCGCTCCTTCTGGGTGAGCATGCGCTGGATCCGCTGGCGCAGCGACTCGAAGGCCTCCTCGAGATCCCCGAACTCGTCCCGGCGGTCGATCGTGACCGGTGTCGACAGGTCGCTTCCCAGGCGATGGGCCGTCTCGACCATGCCGCGCAGGGGTCGGATGACCCATACATAGAGTGGAGGCACGATCATCAGGCCCAGAGCCAGCATCAGGATGCCGGAGAAGATCCAGCCGGCACGGCCTCCCGCCGGGCGGGGCGGCATGAACTCGACCCGGACGGCTCCAAGCGTCTGCCCCCCGGGATCGAGCCGCACCCAGTAGACGTGCTGGGGTGCCCAGGGGTGGTGCCAGCTCGTCCACTTCCGATCGGCCAGCGCCGCGGGGATCGCGGAGCCGGAGGCGGGCGGCAGGAACTCCAACCGGACATGCAGCGACTGGGTGAGTTCGTCGAGGCGGCTTTGCGAGGGGTTGCCGTCCTGGAAACTGGCCTCCAGCTCCCGCCCGATGAAGAGCGCGTAGTCCGCGCCCAGCTCCCGGTAGGAGTCTCCCAGGCCATGGGCCATGAGCACGCGGCTGGCGGCGAACGTCAGGAGAAAGGTCACCGTGAGCGCGCCGATGGCGTAAAGGAAGCTCTTGAGGATGAGGGAGCGTCTCACCATTCGAAGCGGTACCCCACTCCGCGCACGGTCACGAGGTGGCGCGGCTGCTTGGGATCCTCCTCGAGCTTGGCGCGCAGGCGGCTGACGTGGATGTCGATGGCCCGATCGAAGCTTTCCACCGCTCCGGCGTCATCCATCAGGTCGAGCAGCTGATCGCGGGTGAAGGCCCGCCCGGGCTGCTCCACCATGGCCTCCAGGATCCGGTACTCCGTGGGAGTCAGCGGGATCTCCCGGCCGTCCAGCTTGAGGCTGCGCCGATCGGGGTCGAGGCCATGCCCAGAGGGCTCCGCGGGGGGCACCCGCCGGAGGACCGCCTCCACCCGGGCCAGCAACTCCATGGGGTTGAAGGGCTTCGGCAGGTAATCGTCGGCCCCCCCGCGCAAGCCCCGGATCCGGTCGGAATCGTCACCTCGGGCGGTGAGCATGATGACGGGAACGGCGGAGCCGGATTCGCGCAGGCGGCGACAGACCTCGAAGCCATCCGCCTCGGGGAGCATGATGTCGAGAAGGACCAGATCGGGCCGATCCGCCAGGCGCTTCATGCCCTCGGAGGGACGATCCGCCCAGTCCAGCGCGTAGCCGTGACGGGCCAGGAAGTCGCCGAGAAGTTCGGCCAGGTCCTGATCGTCATCGATGAGCAGCAGCTTTCGGGTCGACATGGTCATTTGGGCCCATTATACCGCCGCGTTCGTTTCAACATGGTTTCAAGCGCGGACGCGATCGGCTATACTTGCTTGCCGAATAGCAAGTAACAGGAGGAGCCCATGCCCCACGCCATCCCCCCGGAGGAGCGGCGCGGCCGCGATCCCGAGCGCAGCCGCCAGGCCATCATGGACGCGGCGGAAGCCCTCTTCGCCGAGCGCGGCTACGACGCCACCAGCCTGAAGGAGGTCGGCGAGCGCGCAGGCACCTCCCGCGCCACGCCCGCCTACTTCTTCGGCTCCAAGGACGGGCTCTACGAAGCCGTCCTCAATCGAGCCTTCGCGCGGGCCCAGGAGCGGATCGAGGCCGCCGAGGCACGGGCGCTCGCGCAAGGGGACGATCTCGATAGCCGCTTGACGGAGCTGGTCGGCAGCTACCTGGACTTCCTGGACGCGAACCCCCATTTCATCCGCCTGGTCGAGCGCGAATCGCTGAGCGGCGGTAGTCGCCTGGCCCGGAACCTGCCCCACCTTGCCGCGATTCGCGCGGGGCTCGAGGCCGCCCGAGAACCCCTGGGCTTGCAGGAGGACCCCCGCCAACTCCTGCTGAGCGTGATGGCCCTGTGCTGGTTTCCGCTCTCCCAGTCCCGGACCTTGCTTCCGGCACTCGGGCTCGACGCCCAGGATCCCGCGTTCCTCGAAGCGCGCAAGCGCCACATCGTCCACCTGCTACTCCACGGTTTGATGCCCCGCTGACACCGTCTCGAGGAGGTTCCCATGCAGCCTGACTCCCACTCTCCGACCGACGTCATCGTCATCGGCGGCGGCCTTTCCGGCCTCACCGCCAGCCTCTTGCTCGCCCGAGGCGGAAAACGCGTCACCCTGGTGGAGCGCGCGCCTCAACTCGGAGGCCGTGCCCTCACGCAACACCAGGACGGCTACTCCCTGAACCTCGGTCCCCATGCCCTTTATCGCGGAGGCCATGCGCTGCGCGTCCTCAAGCAGCTGGGCATCCAACCTCGGGGCGGCCTGGCCTCGACCCGCGGGGTCGTGGGGCGCGGAACCGAGCTCTTCCAGCTCCCTGCCGGCCCCGGCGCCCTTCTGACGACCCGCCTCCTCGACGGCAGGAACAAGGCCGCCGCCCTGCGCTTCTTCGCCAGCCTCCTCCTGAAATCCCCTCGAGACTTGACGGGCATGACCGTCAGCAACTGGCTGCAGCCCATGGATCCCGACTTGCGTCAGCTGATCGCGATCTTCCTGCGTCTCACGTCCTACGCGAACGCGCCGGAGCGGCAGGATGCCGGAGCGGCCCTTCGCCAGCTCACCATGGCCGTCCGCTCCGGAACCATGTACGTGGATGGCGGCTGGCAAAGCATGGTGGAGGCCTTGGCCACGGCTACCGAGCAAGCTGGCGTCACCCTTCGCACGGGCCGCGTGGCCCGCATCCTCCACGCGGAGCGCGTCCAGGGGGTCCTGCTCACGACGGGAGAGACGATCGCCGCGGAAACCGTCGTCCTCACGACGTCTCCGGGCCAAGCGGCAACGTTGCTCGAGGGCGAGGCCCGCCGGCGCCTCCAGCACTGGAGCGAGGCGCTGATTCCCGTGAAAGCCGCCTGCATGGATCTTGCGCTGAGCCGCTTACCGCGCCCGGAAACCCGCTTCGCGCTCGGCATCGACCGACCTTGGTACCTGTCCGAGCATTCCGGCACGGCGAGCCTCGCTCCCGCGGGGGGCGCGGTGGTCCATGCGGCCTGGTACGTGGACCCCGATCGCCCGGAGCAGGCCGACATGCTCGAACGCGAGCTCGAGGCCGTCCTCGATCGGCTTCAGCCCGGCTGGCGCCAGTGGGTGATCCGCCGGCGCTTCATGCCCAGCCTGACCGTCACGAACGCCCTCGACACCCCGGCGGGACGCCCCGCGTCCGATGCGGCAGGCGTGTCGGGCCTGTACCTGGCGGGAGATTGGGTCGGCCCGCACGGCATGCTCGCCGATGCGGGCCTGGCCAGCGCGGAACGCGCCGCGACGCTCATCTTGGCCTCCCCCGCCCCGGGTATACATCCGGTCCTGCCGGCATTATCATGACGCCATGGCGAACTTCTACGAGATCCTCGGGGTGGCACCCAATGCCAGCACCGAGACCATCCGCCGGGCCTTCCGGGATCGCGCCAAGGAACGTCACCCCGATACGGTGGCCGGTTCCGAGGCCGACATGGTGCTACTCAATCAGGCCTACGACATCCTGAAGGATCAACGCCGGCGGCGGGAGTACGACGCCACGCTGGCTCCCGCGCCGACGCCGTTCCCGACCGCCCGGCGTCCAGGCCGCCGCCAGGCCTCGCCGGGTGGAGTGCCGGGAGGACCCGATCCCCTGCTCTTCGTCATGCAGGTCTTCCATCCCCTCGACCAGAAACTCGCGGCGGCGCTCGTCGAGCTGAACGCCGCCCTCGAAGAGGTCGCCTACGACATCTACGACGACACCTACGTCTCCCGCTTCGAAAAGGCCGTCCTGCGGACGGAGCGGCTCGTCACCGACCTCGACTACCTGCTTCAGCGCTCCGATTGGCCCTCCCCCTTGATGAACGCTCTCAACCTCTACAGCCAGGGCATCCGGCAAGTGGAGGACGCGCTGGGCGACTTCCGGGAGTTCAGCCAGAGCTACGACGTGGACCTGATCGTCGAGGGCATGGGCATCCTGGACGCCGCAGCCGAGCTGCTCGAAGAAGCCCGCGACGGCATGGCGGTCTGGTAAGCCATGCGACTCGACGAGGCCATCGGGCAGCTGATCTGCCCCACGCTCTTCGGCGGTCAGCTGCGCGATCGCCCCTACGACCGCGCGCGCATCCACGCCGACCTCGACCGGTACGGCTGGGGCGGCTACATTCTTTTCCACGGCGATCGCGACACGACCCGGGAACGCCTCGACGACCTGCAGGCCGAAAGTCGCATCCCGCTGCTCGTCTCCGCCGACATGGAGCACGGCGCGGGCCAGCAAATCCGCGGGCTCCACGTCTTCCCCACGGCGATGGCCTTCGGCGCCGCCGCCGATCCCCAGCTCGCCTACGAGCTGGGAGCCTGGACCGCCTCGGAGGCCATGGAAGTCGGCGTCAACTGGATTCTCGCTCCAGTGGCCGACGTGACCAACAACCCCCGCAACCCGATCATCTCCATCCGCAGCTTCGGAGGCGATCCCGAGCGGGTCGCGCGCGGAGTGGAGGCCTTCATCCGGGGCTGCCAGGATCAAGGAGCCTTGGCCTGCGCCAAGCACTTCCCCGGTCACGGCGACACCGAGACCGACTCGCATACCCGCCTGGGCACCGTCCATGCCGACCGTACGCGGCTCGACGCGGTCGAGCTGCCGCCCTTCCGGGCCGCCATCCGAGCGGAGGTCGCCGCGATCATGACCGCCCACCTGGCCGTCCCCGCCTTGGGAGCGCATGACGTCCCTGCGACCGTCAGCCCCGCGGTGATGACCGGGCTGCTACGCGAAGAGCTGGGATTCAACGGCTTGATCATCACGGACGCCCTGGTCATGGGTGGCATCCGCCGCAGTCAAGATCCGGTGGACGCGGCCATCGACGCCCTGCTGGCAGGCTGCGACATGCTGCTCATGCCCCCCGATCCGGTGGCGACCCACGAGGCCATCCGGCAGGCCGTCGAATCCGGCCGCCTCCCCGAATCCCGGATCCGGGACGCCGTGACCCGCGTCCTCCGGGCCAAGGCCCGGGTCGGCTCTGGCCGCAAGCCGCTTCCCCAACGTTCGGCAGCCATGCTGGCCGAAGAAGTCGCCGCCAAAGCCCTGACCGCCGCCAAGGGTGACCCGGCCATGCGCTTGCCGGCCCGCACCTTCGCCCTCGCCATCGACGACGGCGCCGAGCCCGATCGGCTCTCATGCTGGGCTGACGCCATTCAGCGGCACGGCTGGGCCGGAGCGATCGCCAGCCATGGGACTTCCACGGCCGACTGGGACGCGATCCTCCAGCAAGCCGAAACGGCGGAAGCCGTCCTGGTCGGAGTCTTCTCGCCCATCCGGGTGAGCAAGGATCGAAGCCTGCTGCCGGCCTCGCTCGTCACGCCGCTGCGGGAGCTCTGCCGACGCCGGCCGACGACCGTGCTCTCCTTCTCGAGCCCCTTCCTGGTCGGACAGTTCCCGGAGGCCGAGGCCTGGGTACTCACCTACGGCTCGCGGGACTTCCAGATCGAGGCGGCAATTACCGCCCTCGCCCATGGCTCGGGCATGCCGGGACGCCTCCCCGTCGACATCCCCACCGGACTCGTGGCCCCCGTGGATGACGCTCCCCCGCCCTCAGGCGGCCCCGCCTTCGCGTAGCCTTATCAACCAGTCCCCATTGACGCCAAACCACGAAACCAGCGTGACGATAAATCCCCAGAACAACATGGCTTTTTCATCATCACGTTGCTGAAGCGCCATGGCGACGAGACTCAGGTAGATCTCGACGCGGGCGCTCTCCATGACGATCGGCAGGGCCGCCGCCTCGCTCTCGGCGAGCGGGCGAACGGCCAGGTATCCCTCCAGGAAGGCCCTCATGTCGGTGAAACGCGGCTCCTCGCCACGGGCGATCGCCCCCCAATCGAATCCGCAGGGCAGCAAGGCCAGGGCCAGATCGTAGACCCACGGCCCCACGTTCCACAGGTCGAAATCCAGCACGGCCGAAACCGCGTCGCCTTCGAAGAACAGATTGCGCTTGATGAAATCCCCGTGGATGATGCCGACGGGCAAGGCCGCCGCGACGGGCGCCAGACGCGCATGCCGCTCGTGCATGAACGCCATGAGCGCGGGAAGCTCCGGCTGCGCCTCCAGGAACGGCTCCAGGATCGGAGCCGCCGCCCGCAACTCCGCCCACCCCTGCGCGCTATCAGGCGCCAATAGCCACTGGTAGCGGGCCGTGATCCCTTGGAAAGGTTTGGCGGGCGGCAGCGGAAGATCCGCCAGGGCCAGGTGAAAGCGCGCGAGCCACTGGCCAGCCGAATGGGCCTCGCGTAACGACCGGAACGGGGCAAAAACCGAGGCGTCGCGGTAGCGGTCCTCGCCCCGGGCGACGTCGAAGAGCGCATAGGGCGCTCCCCCTTCCCAGGTCAGGGTCGCTCCGTTGCGATTCGCATAGAGCCGAGGAGTCGGGTAATCCCGGGCCAGCAACGCGTTCACGATCGCATGCTCGGCCTCCAGGCCCGCCCGATCTCGCTTCGTGGGGTCGTAACGCTTGGCGAAGAAAGTGCCGCGCGCCGTCCGAAACAGACACGCGGCCGTGTTTTGACTGAGCCCATCATGGACCAGCCCCCCCAAGCTCCCGAGCTCCGGATACGCCGAAAGCACCAAACCCAGCGCCTCGGCCCCGATTTTGGGCTTGCCACCCCCCGTCCCCACCGTCATAGCGGCTTCTGGGCGAGGCGGTAACGCAGCCAGGGGGCAAATCCGCAGCGGGAGTAGAAATCCAGAAGATCGGTCCAATCGATCACCGTCTCGGTGGCTCCCCAAACCCGCAGCTGCTCCAAGGCGCGAACCAAGAGCGCGAGGCCCATGCCCTGCCCCCGCAGCGCCGGACTGACGCCGATCGGGCCCAGCGCGGCGATCTCCGGGGTGAAACCCGCCCATCGCAGGGCGCCCACGGAAGCCGGGAGGTGCAAGAGGGCGAAGCCTAGGGGATCGCCCTCGACGAAAAGGCCGAAAATTCGGGAGGCGGAACCCCCGTGTGCGAGGTGATGCGCCACGTCGCGGGGCCAGCGGCCGGCGAAGTCCCGCTCCAGGAATTCCTGCATCCGCGCCGTCTCCTCCGGGCGCGTGGGGCGCAGCTCGACGCCCGCGCGAAGCTCCCCGAGGGCAGGAAGGTCCGGTGGCTGCGCGAGGTTGCGCCGGACGTCCCAGACCTCCTGACCGAGCGCGTAGCCGTGCGCCGTGAAGAACGCGACCGCGGGCTCCGCGGCCTCGTCGGACGCCACGGGGATGCCCGGAAAGACATGGTGAAAGCTGCCGCCCAGGAGGATCTTGGAGGCTCCGTCGTCCCGGAGGCGGCTCTCGACGGCCCCTATCAGCCGGGACCCGATGCCCAGCCGCTGGTGGTCGGGATGGACGGCCATGAGGGTCAGGTAACCGAGGGGTTTGAAGCGCTCGCAGCCCGGGAACGACTCGCGAAAGCGCTTGGCGAGGGCGAATCCCACGGGCTTTTCCCCATGCATCGCCACGAGGCCGTCCGATTCCCGGAAGCTGGGATCGCCTAGGGTGATGGCGTCCCAGAGGGCGGGCATAATGGGGTAGCGTTCGCCGAAGGCGGCATGCCAGACGGCGAGCAGATCGGGGGCGAGTTCGCGGCGATAAGGAACGAGGGTGATCATCGAGCCGATCTTACGGGGAGCCGACCGGCTCCGCAAGGGGATCCTGACCCTCATGGCGCTGATGGCGACCGTGGCTGCCGCTGCGTGCGCGCCCGCCGAGACCGAGGCGCTGCGCTTCTCCACGTGGGGCTCTCTCGACGAGATCGAGACCCTCAAGCCCCTGTTGGCCGAGTTTGAGCGCCAGAACCCCGACGTGCCCGTCGAGCTGATCCACATCCCCGACGCGTACCCTCAAGCGATCCGCCTGATGACCGCCTCCCGGAAGATGCCCGACGTGCTCTTCATGGAGAGCCAGATCCTTCCCGGCTTCGCCAAGAGCGGGGTCCTGCGCGATCTCGGCCCCTTCCTCGCCTCCGATGCCGAGCTGAAGCGGGACGACTTCTACCGCCCGGTGATGGACGCCATGAGCTGGAAGGGAACGCTCTACGGCATCCCGCGCGACCTCTCCAACCTGGTCATGTTTTACAATCGCCGCCTCTTCGACGAGGCCGGAGTCCCGTACCCCGAGGCGAACTGGACCTACGAGGACATGGTCGAAAAGGCCCAGCGGCTCACGCGAGGGGATCAATTCGGCGTGGGCTTTGCGCCCTACCCGCTTTACTGGCTGCCCTACCTCTGGAGCGACGGGGGAGACCTTTTCGATCCGGAGCGCACGCGCAGCACCCTGCTCGAACCCGAGAGTCTGGCGGCGCTCCAGCGCTACCGCGACCTACGATTCAAGTATCATGTCGCTCCCACGGAAGCTCAGGTGGGAAATGCGAGGATGAGTCAACTTTTCGCGCAGGGCAAGCTCGCCATGATGGTGGGGGGGCGCTGGGTGGTGCCGGGCTTCCGCAAGAAGCTGGATTTTCCGTGGGACGTGGCGCCCTTTCCCCGGGGAAAGGCGGGCTCCATCGTGGATGCGGACGCCTCGGGCTGGTGCATCTCGGCGAGCAGCAAGCAACCCGAAAAAGCCTGGCGGCTCATCCGCTTCCTGGCGGGGAAGCAAGCCATCTCGGCCTTCACGGAGAGCGGGCTGATCGTGCCCAGCCGGCCTGACGTGGCAAATTCTCCCGCGTTCAAGTCGGGGCTTCCGGCCTCCAGCCAGGTCTTCCTGGACGTGATCGACACGGCCCGCCCGACTCCGACCACTCCCTCCTACGACGAGATCCAGTACGAGTTGATCGATGGCCTGGGCCCCGCTTGGAACGGCGAGGCGGAGCTGGAGGAGACCTTGAGGCCCATCGTCACGCGGATCGACGCGCTGCTGAAGGAGGAAGGGCATTGAGCAAGCCGACCTTCGCCAAGCAGGAAGCGCGCGGAGCCTTCTGGCTCTTGCTGCCGGCCTTGCTGGGCCTCGGGCTCTTCACGGCCCTGCCCATGCTCGGCTCGTTCGGGCTCAGCTTCATGCACTGGGATCTCCTCGGAAGCCCGCGCTGGGTGGGCCTTTCCAACTACCTGGATCTGGCCCAGGACCCGCTGTTCTGGAAAGTCATGGGGCAGACGGGCTTCTTCGTGGGCCTGTACTTGCTCTTGGACGTGAGCATGGCGCTGGGGCTGGCGATCGCCCTCAACCAGAAGATCCGCGGCCTGGGAATCCTGCGCGCCGCGTACTTCATCCCGGTGGTCTCGTCCATGGTGGCCGGCGCCATCCTCTGGAGCTGGATCTTCGATCCCCGCTACGGCGCCCTCAACGCCGCGCTGGCCGGCATCGGGCTCGATCCCGTCCGCTGGCTCAGCGATTCCCGCTGGGCCCTTCCGTCGCTGGTCGTCGTCAGCGTCTGGAAGAACCTCGGCTACGACATGTTGCTCTTCCTCGCAGGGTTGCAGGCGATCCCCAGGGGGCAACTCGAGGCCGCGAGCCTGGACGGGGCCGGTGCCTGGCAGCGGTTCTGGCATGTCACCCTGCCGTTGCTGGGCCCTAGCCTGGTGATGGTGAGCATGCTCGCGACCATCCGGGCCTTTCAGACCTTCGACACCGTCTACCTGATGACCGAGGGCGGGCCGCATCGCTCGACCACCATCGTGGGCTACTGGCTCTTCCAGAACGCGTTCACGACCTTCAAGCTCGGCAAGGCCTCGGCCTTGGCTTACGTGCTCTTCATGGCGCTCCTGGCCCTGAGCGCCGTTCAGTGGTGGGCGCGCAAGCGCCTGAGCCACCAGGAGGACTGAGATGCCGCGCCTGATCGCCCTGGGAGTGCTCGTCATCGGCGCCGTCTTCATGGCGGCTCCCTTCGTCCTGATGCTCGCGACCGCGCTGATGGGCTACGCCCAGACCGTGGCCTACCCCCCCGAGTTCTGGCCCCGGCCCGCCACCCTTGAGAACTTCCGGAAGGCGCTCACCGAGACGCCCTTGCTCCGCTACCTGGGCAATTCCCTCCTGGTGGCGGGGGTGACGGTCGTCGGGCAAGTCCTGACGGGCTCGATGGCGGGCTTCGCGTTCGCCCGCCTTCGCTTCAAGGGGCGCGACGCGCTCTTCTTCGCAGTGCTGGCCACCATGATGGTGCCGGTCTACGTCACCCTGGTGCCGCTCTACGCCATCATGGCTTCGCTCGGCTGGGTGGACACCTATCAGGCCTTGATCCTGCCGGGGCTGACCGGGGCCTTCGGGATCTTCCTCTTCCGGCAGTGGTTCCTCAACCTGCCCTCCGAGCTGGAAGATGCGGCCCGGATCGACGGCTGTAGCCCCTGGGACCTGTACTGGCGAATCGCCTTGCCGACGGCCTGGCCGGCCATCGCGACGCTGGCCATCTTCGAGTTCCTGGCGTCCTGGAACACGCTTCTTTGGCCGCTGGTCGCGACCCACTCGGAGGCCCTGCGGACGCTGCCGGTGGGGCTCGCGGCCTTCAAAAGCGCGATGCGGGAAGCCACCGACTGGGGACTGTTGATGGCCGCGACGACCGTGGCCGTCGCGCCGGCCCTGCTGGTTTTCCTCGCAGGGCAGCGCCATTTCGTGAGGGGCATGCTTGAGGGGGCCGTAAAGGACTAGTAAGATCGGAGGAACAGGAGGAAACCCTATGCTCAAGCTCTTGACCCCCTTGACGATCACGGCGATGGTGGCGATCGCCCCCATGGCCCACGGAGCAAGCCCCATGTCCACTCTCGTCGGCAAGAAAGCTCCCGAATTCGCCCTGCCCTCCGATCGCGGCGACACCGTCACGCTCTCGGAGTACCAAGGCAAGCAAAACGTCTTCGTGGCCTTCTTCCCGAAGGCCTTCACCCCCGGCTGCGAAAAAGAGATGCAGACCCTGGGCAAGGACCTTCCCAGGTTCAAGGCACTCGACACCCAGGTCCTGGGCATCAGCTACGACACCCCCGAGACTCTCGGCAAGTTCGCGGCTCATTGCGCGGCGGATTTCCCGTTCCTCAGTGACGACGGCGGCAAGATCGCTCAGAAATACGACTCCGCGGGCGGCATGCTGATGGTCAAGCTGCCGAAGCGCCGCGCCTTCCTGATCGACAAGGCCGGGACGATCCGCCAGGTCTACGAGGGCATGCCCGACCACACCCAGATCTTCAAGGACCTCGAGGCCCTATCGTCTGAAGGCTGAGGCCGGCCTCCCGCGGTTAAGTAATCGTGCCGCCGAGCGCCGCATGTGGCGCTCGGCGGCACTTTCTTGTCGACGCGTCAGACGGGCGGGTCGCTAGTTGAGAAGGGGAGTCTTGCGCGGAGTGACGATCAGCGCGTTGCTGACCCAGCGCTCCTTGCCGTCGGAGGGCTTGTTAATAACGTCACCGGCGATCGCCATGGTGGTGGATCCCCCCCCATCCAGATTGATCGCCTCCTGGGCTCCCAGCTCATCCAGGGTACGGGCGAGTTCGCGCAGGGTCATGCCGGCGCTGTAGCCCGGCTGGCGCCCATCCACGGTGGTAAGCAGGAGATTTCCCTTGGCATCGACGCCCATGGCCGTCCGGGGAGCGCGCCCCTGGGAGACGTCATTGCGGAAGCGCTCCTCGACGGCCGTGATCCGGACCTTGCCCTTCTGGACGAGCGTCGGACCGCCGCCGATGACATGCGCGACGTTCTTGCCGGATTTCTCGAGGCCCACGGAGACCCTGGTCTGGCTGCCGGGCTCCAGGGCCTGCATCAGCGTGGCGCGTTCCGTGCCCTGGGCGCTGAGGACCACCCCGCCCATCGGGATGGAGAGGTTTCCCGTGCCCATGTTCACGATCTGCCCCAGGGGGGAGAGGGCGACTTCCCAGCGGCTGGGGTCGGGCCAGGTCCCGGACTTGAAGCCGTAGTGATCCGTGTAGAGCGTGAGCTGGTGCCGGGCGGCCGGCTGATTGACGGCATGCGGCTGAAGGAGTCCGCCGCCGGGAGTGGTCACCTGCGCCATGAGGTTGGCATTGCTGATCAGCGAGCGGCCGTCCTTGAGGAAGTAGAACGCCGAGCGGTTGTAGAGTTGGCTGCTGACGAGCTGGCCGCCGATGACCAGCAAGCCGAGCGGCTCGCGGGTCTGGGGCGAGAAGAAGGTGCCGTTGATGGCGGCGATCGCCCGATGGCGCTCGGCGATCCGGCTCACGGGCTCGAGGCCCATCCGCCCATGGGATCCGGGCGCGGCCATGGCGGGCCGCACTTCCGCACGCCGGGGATCGACCCGCACGGTCCGAACCCGGGCCGGCCCGCCGCCGGTCCAGCGCTGTCCCTCCCAGTAGCCCACGCCCTCGGCGATCGGGCGGTAGGTGGGCTTGGCCGGCTGATGCGGGAAGATGACCTCCAGGCGGTTCGCGCGGGGGATCACCTGGGTGGCGACCGCATGGCGCCAGGCGGCGTCGATCTGGATCTTGCCGCCCGACGACGTCAGGACCACGTGGCGGATCACGCTCCCGGCGGGCCGGAGGGTGGCCTTCCACGGCGTCTTGTCAGTGCTCATGCCACTCAGGTGCCAGGTCGCCACCTTCGGCGTGTCATGCGCCTCCAGGACCGCGTCGTAGAGGGTGAGCACCGTCCGGTTCCGTTCGACCTTCACCTGGTAAGGCGCCGCCGAATCGGCCGGCGCCGCCACGAGGACGCTCGAAACCAGGGCCAAGGTCAGGGCAAGTCGCAGCAAGTCATCCGCCTCTTAGAGTCCATGGGGGTCCTTTCTTGTGCCCGGTCGGCGGGGGTTTCAAATGGCCTGCTTGCCTTTCCCGGCGTGCCGGGCCGGCGTCGGTGCCAAAGCTCGCCTCCGTGTTGACTCTGCGCGTCGACGAATTACGGTAGGGGCATCGATGCGCCCGAGTTGAATTGGAGCGAGGAGGACGACGATGAAAGCGGTGCGGTTCATTGACGTGGGCAAGCCCCCCGAGATCGCGGACATTCCGAAGCCGAAGCCCGGCCCGGGGCAGGTGCTGATCAAGATCGGCGGAGCGGGGGTCTGCCACTCGGATCTGCATGTCCTTCACGAGGGCATCGGCATCCCCGGGCCCTTCACCCTGGGCCACGAGAACGCGGGCTGGATCGAGGAGCTGGGCGAGGGCGTCAGCGGCTGGAAGGTCGGTGAGGCCGTGGCCGTTTACGGCCCCTGGGGCTGCGGCCAATGCCCCGAATGCACGACCTCGAACGAGTCCTACTGCGAGAACGTCAGGCTTCCCGACAAGCTCGCAGGCGGCCTCGGCTACGACGGCGGCATGGCCGAGTACATGATCGTTCCGTCCCCTCGGCTGCTGATACGCCTGGGGAACCTCGATCCGCGGGAGGCCTCGCCGCTCTCGGACGCCGCCTTGACCCCGTACCACGCGATCAAGCACGCCCTGCCGCTGCTGACTCCCGACACGACGACCCTGGTCCTGGGGGTCGGCGGGCTCGGCCACATGGCCGTCCAGATCCTGCGCGCCGTCTCCGCGACGCGGATCATCGCGGGCGACGTGGACGACGCCAAGCTCGCGCATGCCAAGGAGCGCGGAGCGGACGTCGTCGTCAACACGCGCGACTCCGAGGCCGCCCTGAAGGCCATCCAGGAGGTCGCGGGCAAGCGCGGCTGCACCCTCGTCCTCGACTGCGTCGGCGTACAACCCACCGTGACCCTCGCCACGAAGGCCGTCGGCATGCACTCCCAGCTCACGGTCGTGGGCCTAGGAGGCGGCAAGATCGACTGGAACTGCTACGCCTTGCCGTTCGGCTGCTCGCTCATGACGCCCTACTGGGGCTCGCGCAAGGAGCTCATGGAGGTCATCGCGCTCGCCCAGGCGGGACGCATCAAGGCCGATACGACCTTCTTCAAGTTGGACGAGGCCGCCGAGGTCTACGAGAAGCTCGATAAAGGCCAGATCCTCGGCCGCGCGGTCCTCGTTCCCGGGTAATCCCGCCGCCGACATGGCAGGCTGATGGTTCTAGCCCTGCTGGCCCAGGAGGCTTTGGCTGCGGGCATCGCCAGCTTCAACCTCCTCGGCATCCTGGTCGGCCACCGCCTGCCGATCCGGATCACGCAAGCGGCCTTCAGCCGCGGGGTCTCGGGGATCACTCGGATCATCGGCGCCCCGCGCTTCCGGCAGCGTACGCTAGCCGCCTGAACGCGCCATCTCCTGCACGAGCATGGCGATGACCTCCCGCCCGCGGGCCTGGATCGCCGTGGCGCGGTCGGCAAGCTCCACCGAAATCTGGGGGTAATCGGCGTTCACCCGCAGGAGGTGGGCCTGGTCATGCCAGTCGGTGATCTGCTCCATCGGCCAGCGCACGACGCCTGGCGTGTTGAACCCGGAGCCGATCTCGATCACGAGCAGCGTCCCGTCTGCCGTCGCATTGACCCAATCGACGTACCGGGCGCGCGCTTCGCGCTGAGGCTCCTCGATGAACCAGGAACCTCCCCGGACGTTCAGGAAGGCGGGCCCGCCGCAATTCGGGCAGAGCGGGATGAGCGCGGGGTCGGTCACGGCCTGCGTGGCCGGATCGATCGCCGGAAGGATCCGATCGAGGATCGGCTTGAACGGCCAGGTCTGGGTCGTGCAGGGCGTGAGGCACTGGTAGAGGGCGTAGCTGCCCTGCGGGGTGTAGATCCGGGACTCGTCGAAACCGCTCTTGGCGAACATGCCGTCCACGTTGCTGGTGATGACGAAGTGGTCCTTGCCGGCAACGAGCGAGAGCAGCTGCGTGTAATTCGGCTGCGGCTGGCTCTCGAAGCGAACCGCGTTCACGTGATCGGCCAGGAAGCCCCATTGCACGGCTTCGCTCCAGCCCTGGAAGCCGATGGTCTCATACTGGCAACGGAGGCCGTACTGAAGCATCGCCGGAAATCGGCGGGCGAAGTAGGCCTCGTCGGCATAATCGATGCCCGCGTCCGCGGACATGCCGGCCCCCGCCCCGATGAGCACGTGATCGGCGTGGCGCAGCTTCGTGGCGATCGCCGCGAGCGTCTCCTGAGTGAGCGGGGAGGGTTCAATCCAACGCGGGGTCATGAGGATCTCCTGGGGTCAGCGGGTCGCCATGCCGAGGCGCTCCTGGTAGAGTGCCAAATCCGAGTCGAGAAAGACGTTGAAGACCACGCGGTCGAAGCGTCCCGGATGCTGAGCGCACCACGCCGAGACCGTGTCCACGGCGATCCGCGAAGCGGCCCGCGCCGGGAAGCCGAAGACTCCCGTGGAGATGCACGGGAAGGCCAGGCTGCGGATCTCCGGCAGCGCGGCGGCGAGCTCCAGGCACGAATGGTAGCTGGCTTCGAGCGCCTCCCGGTCCCGCGCTCCCGGCTCCTCTCCCGCTTCCCCGTAGATGGGGCCGACGGTGTGAAGGACGTAGCGCGCAGGCAAATGGTAGGCGCGGGTGATCTTGGCGTGGCCGGTCGGCTCCCGGAAGCCTTGAAGCTCCATGAGGCGCGCGCAATCCTCCCGGAGCCGGGGGCCGGCAGCGGCGTGAATGGCATTGTCGATACAGCGGTGGAAAGGTTGGAAGCAACCCAAGAGCGCGTCGTTGGCCGCGTTCACGATGGCATCGACCCGCAGCGTGGTGATATCCCCCTGCCAAAGCGAAAGGGAGGTGACGGTCGCAAGATCCATCGCCTCGACGCATGGGCGCTGGAGGCGCTCGAAGGCCAGCAAACGATCCAGCAGGCCGTGCAGCTCCTCCGAGAGGAACGGGCGGGCCGGACGCGCCGTCAACAGGGCCTGTAGGGCGTCGCGATCCGAGACCCGGGCGAGCGGCTTCAGCAGCCTGACGAGCCATGGGGCGCGCTCTCCCTGAAGCAGCAGGTCGAGCACCTCGCGCGTGACGCGGGGCGCCTCCTCGGCGGAGAGCGGAGGCGGCGCCACGAAGGGCTCGTCCAGCGCGATGAGGGATCGGTAATCGGACAGGGTCGGGGTCACGCGCGGAGGTCCTTCCATTTCTTGGAAACGTTGTCTAGCCGCGCGCGGGGGATAGCCCCGCCTCGGAGAGCCGGCGCAAGGCGGCCTCGTCGAGTTGCAGCCGCAGCGCGCCGAGCAGGTCGCGCGTCTGCTCGGGCGACGTCGCGCTCGCGATCGCCGACGTCACCCCCGGCTGGGCCATGACCCAGGCCAGCGCCACCTGAGCGTAAGTGGCCCCGTGCTGCGTCGCCACCTGCTCGAGTGCGTCCAGGACCCTGAACCCTCGCTCGTTCATGTACGCGCGCTGCACCGACGCCGCCCTCCCAGAGGTCGGCAGAGGCTCTCCCTTGCGGTACTTGCCGGTCAGGAAGCCACTCGCCAGCGAGAAGTAGGTGATCACTCCCAGTTCGTGCTCCAGGCAGAACGCCTGCACCTCCCCCTCGAAGTCGTCGCGGTCCAGGAGGTTGTACTCGGGCTGCAAGGTTTCGAAGGGACGAATCCCCGCGTGACGCGCCGCCTCCAGGGCCTGCTTCAAGCGGGGGGCCGTGTAGTTGGAAGCCCCGATGTGACGGACCTTTCCCGCCGCGATCAGCTCGTCGAAGGTGGCCAAGGTCTCCTCGAGGGGCGTCTCGGGATCGTCGGCGTGGGCCTGGTAGAGGTCGATCACGTCCGTCTGCAAGCGGCGCAGGGAGCCCTCCACGGCGTCCAGGATCCGCCGGCGGGAGAGCCCTTTCTGCTCGGGCGCATCGCCCATGGGAAGGCCGACCTTGGTGGCAATCACGACCGCGTCCCGGTGCTGGCGCGATCG
Source organism: Candidatus Sericytochromatia bacterium (assembly GCA_036676495.1). Taxonomy (GTDB): domain Bacteria; phylum Cyanobacteriota; class Sericytochromatia; order S15B-MN24; family UBA4093; genus UBA4093. Next base: position 13,845 of record JAKFCT010000035.1, on the reverse strand, counting down.
CAGCCAGCGCCCGAGGATCGCCTCCGACTCTCCCCCCTGGTGGCCGGGAACCCAGCGGGAATAGCTCTCCGCCGTGTCGATGAAGTTGCCTCCGCCTTCCACGTACGCGTCCAGGACGGCGAAGGAGGCCGCCTCGTCGGCGGTCCAGCCGAAGACGTTGCCCCCGAGACAGAGCGGAGAAACGCGAAGCTCGGTACGTCCAAGGGTTCGAAGGGCCATCGGATCCGCCTCCTGGTTGACGTGGGTCGACGCTCCACTCTAACACGCTCCCGGCAGCCGGGAGCGCTTCGAGGCTACATTCCCGGGACCGCGCGTGAGGCCGCATGCTCCGCGGCCTCCGCCTCCATGGCCTCGGCCTTGGTGCGGTGAAGGGTTCCGGGAGCATGGTCGGGCGGCGCGTAGACGGTGAAGAGCTTCATCGGCGCGTCGCCCGTGTTGAGGAAGTTGTGCTGCGTATGGGCCGGCACGACGACCACGTCTCCCGGGCGGATCTCCCCGCGATCGTTGCCCACGCTGTACTCTCCCTTGCCCGAAACGAAGTAGAGCACCTGATCGAGGTCATGGGTCTCGAGCCCGATGTCGTCACCCGGTTCCACGCTCATGACGACGATCTGGGTGCGCTCCGTGGTGTAGAGCTCTTTGCGGAAGAACCCGTTGGCACGGGTCGCCTCGTCGAGGTTGAGATGAAAGCTCATGGGAGGCCTCCTTGAAACGTCTGGGGTCGGAACGGGATCAGCGTACTCTTCGCCCTCCGCCCCGTCACCCGGGAAGGATCCGTTTTGCGGGATCAGCGCGGCGGCTTCATATAGCCCCGCTCGCCGTAGGGCTGGAGGGTCTCTTTCCAGACCTCCAAGAGGATGGCAAGTTCTTCCGAGTAGTTTCGAGGCTCGTCCGTGGGCTTGAGGACCTCCAGGACGTCGAAGGTGAAGGCCTCCGCGCCGAAGGCCTTCCACTCCTTCAAGAGTTCGGAGTTCATGTGGAAGCCCCGAGCCAGCCATGAGCGATCGCGGCTGATCGTCCCGTCGAGGTTGGGACTGGCGTCGAGGAAGACCTTGCCATTCGCCTGGTTCTTGATCTGGAAGACGCCCATCGTCCTCAGGCGATGGCGCTCCTGCTTGTACGCGGCCTTCATGGCCTCTCTAGTCGTCATCTTGCACCTCCGTCTCGGCCTCGGCCGCTCGTGTCACCAGCGTCTTGAGGTGATCCCGGATATCCTCCGGCCAAGTATCCGTCAGAACCTCGAGGCGGGCGTAGTCCTTGCGGGACAAGGCGCGCGAGGCCTCTTCGAATTCCGGAAGGTTGCCGCCCATCACCCAGGCGAACTTGGAAGCGGCTTCATAGGCCTTGCGGGCGCGATCCCGGCCCAGGCCGGCCTTCATGCGTTCCTCGACGAGCTTCCTGAGCGTCCCCGAAGCCCCGCCGGGCTGCTCGCTGAGCCAGTCCCAGTGACGCGGCAAGAGCGAGACCTCGCGGCTGGTCACCCCGAGCTTGGGGCGCCCGGGCCCCGCGCGGCGTGCGTCCTTTTCGCGCTGGGTCGCGAGCCAAGGATGCTGCGCGAGCCGCTCCAGCGCCTCATCGGGCGTTCCCCGCAGGTCCAGGTCGATCTGCTGGCCGCTAGCATCGTCGAAGACGAGCACGGAGTCCCGCCCCGCGTCGATCCATGCCTTGACTGCGAGCGCCACCTCCTCGATGGAGCCCGACGCGATCCGGCGCTGGCCGCTGAAAGCTGTGAAAGACGTGGGGTCGATGGCCATGGATTCCTCCGTTCCTTGGGGTGCTGTGGGCTCAATAATACCCGGGTAAAATTCAGGAGTCAATATTACCCGGGTATTATTAGCACGAGCCAAGGCTGCAAAGGCACCCAGCTCTCTAGGAGGACGTGGCGGCCTTGGGCTTCTTCCAGGAACCCGGGACGGGTTTGAAGGCGATCGCCAGGCGGTTCCAGGTGTTGATCAGCGCGACGGCGTAGGTCAACCACGTCAGCTCGGTCTCCTCGAAGTGGGGGCGCACGCGCTCCCAGACCGGATCCGAGACGCGATCCACGCTCACGTGCGTCACCGCCTCGGTCCAGGCCAAGGCCGCGCGCTCTCGCTCGCTGAAGAGCGGCGAGTCATCCCAGGCGCTCAAGGCGTAGAGGCGATCTTCCGATTCACCGCCCTCGCGGGCCTCGCGGGTGTGCAGCTCCAGGCAGAACGCGCACCCGTTCAACTGGGACGCCCGGATGGTGACCAGATGCAGCAAACGAGGCTCCAGGCCACTTTGCTCGACGAGCGCCGTCGCCTCCATCAGCTTGCCCGGGACCGCCGGGGCCAAGCTCCAGTAGTTCAACCGCGGTTGCATGTTCGACCTCGCTTTCCTCATGCGCCGAGGCTCTCGGAGGGCTTCGGCGCGCTTGTCCACGTTGCGGACGAGCATAACCCTAATCATGGATATAATCAATCCATGATTAGGGTTATCCGCGATTGAGGATCGGCGGCAAGCCTGGTAAGGTGAAGGCATGCGAATGAGTGAAGGGGTGGAGTGGAGTCTCCACAGCGTATTGCTGCTATCGGGCCTGCCCGAGAACGCCACCATGCCGGGTAAGGCGGTGGCGGAGTTCCATGGGGTGTCGGAAAGCTACATGCTCAAGCACCTGAAGGCACTCGTCGCGGCCGGCATCCTCATCTCGGTGCCGGGGCCGCGTGGCGGTTACCGGCTGGCCCGTCCTGCGGAGACCATCAGCTTTCTGGATGTGACGCGGGCGATCGAGGGGGCGGAGCCCGCGTTCCGCTGCACCGAGATCCGGCAGCGAGGACCGGTCAAGGCGCCGCCGGACATGTGCCGGCTTCCGTGCGCGATCAACCGGACCATGCGGGAGGCCGAGGCCGCCTGGATGGCGGTCCTGGCTCAGCGGACCATCGCCGACCTGGCTGCCGAGCTCACGGAAAAATTCACCCCCGACCATCAAGCCCGGACGGAAGCTTGGCTGGCGCAGCATGGGCGCGCCTGACGACGTGATCTGGAGGGACGCATGCCCCACCCCCCGGCAACCCCGCTAGCGACGCTGAGGCGTTGGCTCCAGGAATCACGCTATACCACCGTTTTCACGGGAGCGGGGATGAGCACGGAGTCCGGCTTACCCGACTTCCGCTCCGCGGGCGGCCTCTGGAAGCAGAACCGGCGCTTCGAGGAGCTGGCCTCGGTCTCGGCCCTGCGACATGACTTTCCGGAGTTCGTGGAGTTCTACCGCTGGCGCATCCGCATGCTCCAGGGGGTGGAACCGCATGCGGGGCACCGGCGGATTGCCGAGTGGCAGCGCGAGGGCCGGGTGCAGGCCCTGATCACCCAGAACGTGGACGGGCTGCATGCCCGCGCCGGCAGCCCCGAGGTCATCGAGCTGCATGGCAGCCTGCGAACCATCCGCTGCCAGCGCTGTGGGGCCGAGGCGGACTCCGAGCGCTTCCTCACCGATGAGGGAACCCATTGCGAGCGCTGCGGGGACAGGCTGCGTCCCGGAGTCGTGCTCTTCGGCGAAGCCCTGCCCGAGGAAGCGCTCCGCAAGGCCCAAGACGCCAGCGAGCGCGCGGAGCTGTTCATCGTCCTGGGATCGTCACTTCAGGTTTCGCCGGCCAACTGGTTTCCACAGGTCGCCAAGTCCCACGGGGCCAAGCTCGTCATCCTCAACCGGGAGTCCACGGCCTTCGACGCCGTGGCGGACCTTCGCCTCGATGGCACCATCGGAGAAACCCTCGAACGGCTCGCCGCAACCGGGAGGTAATCGCGTTCAGGCCTGCGAGGGCAAGGAGGCGTCGACCCGTCTCTCTATCGTGTCCGGTCCGAAGACGGCCCGGGCGGCCTGGTGCGCTATCGCATGGAGTTCTGCCGTACGCTCGGCACTTGCCGCGTAACCTCCCGCGAGCACGAGCACCACGGGCACGCCGGCGGAGTCGAGCGCCGAAAGCACCATGCGGTCCCGCTCGAAGAGGGCGGCTTCGGAAAGATTGAGGCGGCCCAGGCGATCGCCTGCCGCCGGGTCCACTCCCGCCAGGTAAAACGCCAGGTCGGCACCGCTCTCGGCAATCGCTCGCGGCAGGTGCTCTACCAGCAAGCCCAGGTACTCCGCGTCCCCGCAGCCATCGGTCAGTTCGACGTCCAGGCTGGAGCGCTCCTTGCGAAAGGGGTAGTTCTTGGCGCCATGCATCGAGAACGTATAGACCGAAGGGTCCTCGGCGAAGATGGCGGCGGTCCCGTTGCCCTGGTGGACGTCGAGGTCGACGGTGAGGGCCGTGCGAATCCAGCGGCGGCGCTGGAGCACCCGGATGGCGATCGCCACGTCGTGTAAGAGGCAGTACCCTTCCCCGCGATCGGGGAAGGCATGGTGCGTGCCTCCGGCGAGATTGGCGGCGTGCCCGTCCTGCAAGGCCATCATGGCCGCGTTGATCGTCCCCTGAACTGCGAGGCGCGCCCGCCTCAGAACCGCATCCGACCAGGGAAACCCCAGCTTTCGGGAGGTGGCGCGATCCATGCCGCCTTCGCGCAGCATCGTCAGGTACTCCGGCGTATGCACCAAGGCGAGATCCGCCCAGTCGGCCTCCTCAGGCTCCACGATATCGGCATCCGCCAGCAGCCCCTGGGCCTTCAAGACCCGGTACAGGGCCCGGTACTTCTCCATGGGGAAGGGATGGCCCTCGGGCAAGGGAATCGTGTAATCGGGATGGTAGCTGATGCGCACGCGTCGGGTCCTCCGAAGCCTCCATTGTACCGCGAAGGCTGGAGTCGGGGTCCGAGCCGCGCGGTGCCTGAGGCGCCGCGCGCCGTCGCGAGGTTAGTGGTAGGGGAAGCGCAGGCAGCGGATATGCTCGGCGAGCAATTCGGCCGCTTCCGGATCCGAGACGGGGGGGAAGTGCTCATAGGCCTCGTAGACGTCGGCCACGTCCTCGGTCGCCTCGAAGACGACGACCCGGTCCGCCTGGTCGTGAAGCGCCTTGATCACCCGCAGCGGAGCCACGGGAACCGCCACGAAGACGGCCTCCGGCTTTTGTTCGCGGACGTCGGCGATCGCCGCCCGCATCGTCAGCCCGCTCATTGCCCCGTCATCCACCAGGATCACCGTGCGATCGCTCAGGGGAACGCGGGCATGGTAGCGACGCAGGAAGGCCTCCCGACGTCTCAGGATGCCGAGCTGAGCTTCAGTCGCCTCTTCCAGGGTGCCGGGAGGCAAGAAGGTCTCGCGCAGGCGCCCCTCGTCGAGGATCCGCACCCCATGCGACGTGACCGCCCCGACCGGGTTGTCCGAGTTCGAGGGATCCAGGATCTTCCGCGCGCTGATCGCATCCAGCCTGGCGCAGAGCCGGTCGGCAATCGGCTTTGCGACCGGCAAGCCCTGCGGCGCCAAGGCCAAGACCACCACACCGGGCTCATCCCGGTGGCTTTGCAACTGTTCGGCGAGCAGATGGCCGGCATGCTCGCGATCCCTGAAGATCCGTTCCCGCATGGTCGCCCTCCATTCCAAGGGGTCGTTCTGGATCCTAGCGCTCGCGCTCCCCGAGGGCAAGCTACGCTAGGCCGCTCACCCGCCAGGCTCCCGGGGCGCAGGGCACCGTGATCACCAGATCCTCCCCGTCCCGCTGCCAATCGACCGGCCCACCCGGCGTCGGGCCCTCGGCCACGACCGCGCCCGCTCCGGCTGCCCCATGCAGCACGATCCGCACGGTCCGCGTGGGCGACGCGTAACCCGCGTGTTCCGCCCTGAGCGCGAGCCGGATCCCTTCCGCGTCGCGCGCTCCTTCGAGCGTCCAGAGATTGTAGCCACCCTGCACGTAGGCCAGGCTCCTCCCGTCGTCGTCATACCACTGGCCCCGGATCCTCGCCGCCGGGTAGACGTGCAGCTCCAGGCGCGCGCGATCGCGCTGATCGACGCAAGGCGCCCATTCCCCGCGGGGGATGACCGCTCCCGCCCGGACGAAGAGCGGCAAGCGCTCCAGCGGGGCATCGACCAGGACAGTCGTACGCCCACCGTGACGCTCACCGGTCCAGAAGTCGAGCCACTCCCCTTCCGGCAGGTAAACCAAGCGCTTTCGGCCCCCCGGCCGGACGATCGGAGCCATCATGAGATCCGGGCCCACCATGGCCTGATCGTAGCAGTCCGCCAGCTCCGGATCGTCGGGATGCTCGTAGACCAGCGGCCGCATGATGGGCTGCCCCGTACGAGAGGCCTGCCAGAAGGCCGTATAGAGGTAGGGCAGCCACGCGTAGCGCATCCGGATGTAGCGCCGGCAGATCTCCTCGACCTCGCTTCCGAAGACCCAGGGTTCCTGATCGCAGGTGCCCTTGGCGGCATGATTGCGGAAGAAGGGCGTGAAGGCTCCCACCTGCGTCCAGCGGGCGAGCAGCTCGCCCACGCAATCCCCCGAGAAGCCTCCGACATCCGCCCCCACGAAGGCCAGGCCCGAGAGCCCCATGTTCATGACCATGGGCAGGGATTGCTCGAGATGCCCCCAGATGCTGAAATTATCCCCGGTCCAGACCGCCGCATGGCGCTGGATCCCCGCGAAGCCGGCCCGACTCAGCACGAAGGGGCGCTCGTCGGGCCTCAGGCGCCGCAAGCCCTCGCGGGTCGCCTGGGCCATCCAGGAACCGTAAAGGTTATGCACCATGTCATGGGTCAAGCTCCCGTCCTCCCCATGGCGCGCGTCCAGCGGCAGGGTCTTGGTGGGAGAATCGAAATTCGAGGGCTCGTTCATGTCGGTCCAGATGCCCGCCACCCCCGCGTCCAGGTAGCCCTGATGCCACTCCCCCCACCAGTGCCGCACGTCGGAGCGCGCGAAGTCCGGGAAGCAGACCTGTCCCGGCCAGACCTCCCCGACCAGCGGCAGGCCGTCGCGGTCCCTCACGAACATGCCGCGCTCCGCGCCCTCGACGAAGAGCGGGCTGTCGCCGTCCTTCTTCACCCCCGGGTCCACGATCGGCACCACGCGCACTCCCTGCTCCGCGAGGTCGGCCATGAGGGCCTCGGGATCCGGGAAGGTCTCGGGGTTCCAGGTGAAGACCCGGTAGCCATCCATGTAGTCGATGTCGGCATAGAGCACGTCCAGCGGGATCCCGCGCTCACGGTACTCCCGGACCACCTCGCGCATGCGATCGGCCGAGTCGTAGCTCCAGCGCGACTGCTGGTAGCCGATGGCCCAATAGGGCGGCAAGGGCATGCGACCCGTGACGGCCGTGTAACGCTCGACCACCTGAGCGAGCTCGGGGCCGGCCACCATGTAGAGATCGAGGCCATCCCGCGGAGTCGTGACGACCAGGCGATCGGGGCTAGAGCTGCCGACGTCCCAGACCGTCCGGGTCGGATCGTCGAGGTAGAGTCCCACGGCCCTGCCCCCCGTAGCGAGGATGGCCCAGGGGATCGAGACGTAGAGGGGATCGAGGGTCTCGATGTGGGGACTGGGGTCGTCCGTGTTCCACATGGTGTAGCGGCGACCGCGCTTGTCCAGGAAGCCGGTCTTCTCGCCCAGTCCATAGCAGCGAGTCTCGGCGGTGAGCGGGGCCTCCAGGCGCCAGACGCCGCCCTCCAGAATCGGGGTGATGTCCGCGAGCAGGGGCTCGCCGCCTGAATCGGCCAGCGAGAGGCTCGGGTGAGCCTTATTGATCGTGAGCGAGAGGCCTTCCGTCTCGAACGTCAAGGAGTCGCCCAGGTCCTTGACGGAGAATGGACGGGGCGCGTCGGAGAGGGCGATCGCCGGGGACGGTGGCCACGGGTGGCCCTTGGGGCTCAGCGAGACGCGCATCACCCCCGGCGTCACGCAAGTCACCCGTAAGTCGTGGCCCGGCATGGAGGCCACGAACGCATCGTCATCCAGGTGCCATTCACGCAGGGACAGCATCACCACCTCCGTTTCCAGTTGCCCCTGCCATTCTACCGCCGCAGGTAGCGCGTGGGGTGGACGGTCGACCTAGTATCCGCGATCGCCCCCACCATGGCTATTCCCCACGCCCACGGACCTGATAGGATGCCATCAGACACTGATGAAAGGTAGAGACATGGAGCAAGAGAACGCGCGCAATTCCGTCCGGAACAATCCCGACCTCGGGCGCTTCGAACTCGAGGTCGACGGGCTCATGTGCCTCGCGGAGTACGAGCTGGGAGCGGGTAGCATCGATTTCACCCATACCGAGGTACCGCCTGAACTCGGGGGCCGGGGACTCGGCAACCGTCTGGCGGAGGCGGGGCTCGCGCATGCCCGCAGCGCGCAGCTTCAGGTGATTCCGACGTGTACGTTCATCGCGCGCTACATGCAGCGCCACCCCGAGACCCACGATTTGATTCACCCGGAACATCGGGGCGCGATCGGGCTTTGACTTCCAGCCAAGCGAATGAGCCCCCCGTGCGGTCACGGGGGGCTCATTCGCGACGTTGAGGCGCCGGCGGCTAGACCCCGAAGCTCGTTCCGCAGCCGCAGGAATGCGTCGCGTTGGGGTTCTTGAAGGAGAACCCGGCGTTCATGAGGTCGTCGTTGTAGTCGAGCTCCATGCCGGCCAAGACCAGCGAGCTCTTCATGTCGAGCAGCACCTTGAGGCCGTTTTCCTCGAAGATGTAATCCGAAGGGCCGGGCTCGTCCTCGACGCTGAGCTTGTAGCTGAGCCCCGAGCACCCTCCGCCGACGGCCGCGATGCGCAGGTAACCGTCGGGCTTTTCCTGGCGCTCCAGCAAGGTTCTGACGTGACCCACCGCCTTCGGGGTCACCGAGATCAGCTTGGGCGCTGCCTGGGTATTCGTTTCCGTGGCCATGATTTCCCCCTCCATTCAAACGAGCGATTAGCGGACCGGCATGACCTCGAAGCGAACCGGTGGGGCCTGCTCCTGCTGCGCGAGGCTCGCCAGCGTGCATTCGTCCAGAGCCTTCAGGAACTGGTCCTGGGCGTTCTTGAGCGCGACGTGAACCGCGCAACCCAGGCGGAAGCAATCGTAGGGTGCCGAGGTGGTGCAGTCGTTGACGGCAATCTCCCCTTCCGTGGCCTCGATGACATGGCGCAGGGTCACGCTCTCGGCGGGACGTCCCAGCTCCAGGCCTCCGTTGGCGCCCCGGTGCGAGCGGATGAGCCCCGCCTTGACCAGGGACGGCACCAGCTTGATCAAAAAGGATAACGGAATCCGCTCGACCTCGGCGATGCGCGCCGTGTCACTGAGCTGTCCTTCCGGCTGCTTGGCCAGATAAAGCAGGGTCAGGATCCCGTATTCCGACGCCTTCGTGAGCTTCATCGCCTCCCCCCTATCTAGACGGCAACCACCCGCAAGGTCGGATCCACGAGGTGAACCAGGTTCTCGATCGCCGCGAGCGTCCCGTACATCGAGCTGGGGCACGTGCCGCAAGCGCCCTGGTAGTGGACCTTGAGCACGCCGCCGGAGAGTTCCAGCACTTCGAGGCCGCCGCCGTCCATCATGAGCGCAGGGCGCACCCGCGTATCCAGCAGCTCGGTGATCTGCGCCAGCTTCACCTCGTCCTCCGGGGTCGCCGCAACGGGCTTGCGCTCCCCGTCCGGAGACGCCTGGATGGTGATCGGCTGGGCCGCGCGGATCGGATCGGCCACCTTGCGCAGCAGCTCCTGCCAGTCCGCCTGGCCGTCCTGCGTGACCGTGACGTAGCGATCCACGTAGTAGACGCTGATCACGTGCGGCACCGCGAACAAGGCCGACGCCAAGCCATCGCCCTGGGCCGAGGACGCGTCCTGGTAGGACCGCGACGGACCGTTGGTGATCGGCTCCTTGAGCACGAACTTCCGGGCGTTGGGGTTGGGGGTGTATTCGATTTCAGCGATCTTGGGCATTACGCACCTCCTCCGGGAACCAGATCATCGGCCGATCCCTCGGTAGACACGGAGTCCCGATTCGCGAAGGCCGCATGCAGGGTATGCCAGGGCAGGACCGCGCACTTCACCCGCGAGGGAAGGCCCGAGATGCCCGAGAAGACCGTGAGGCGTCCCAGGTGGTGGCCCGGGACCTCGGGATCGAGCTTCCCGGTGGTCATGTCCCGGAACTCCTGGATCAGGGTTTCGGCTTCGGAGACGGTCTTGCCCTTGACGTTGGTCGTCATCATCGAGGCCGAGGCCTTGCAGATGGCGCAAGAATGGCCCTCGAAGCGGATGTCGGCGACCTTGTCGTCCTGGACGTCGACCGTCAGCTGGATATGGTCGCCGCAGAGCGGATTGACTCCCTCCGAGCGGCGATTCGCCCCTTCCAGCAGCCCGTAGTTGCGGGGCTTCTTGTTATGCTCCAGGATGACCTCCTGGTATAGCGCCTTCGTGGCGTTCATCGAACCTTCCTCTTGCAAACTCTAGGGGCTCACGGCGTCAGCCGTGCCGCGGCCGCTAACCGAAAATCTCCTGGACGGTCTTGATGCCCTCGACCAGCGCGTCGACTTCCTCCGGCGTGTTGTAGAAGGCGAAGGACGCCCGGGCAGTCGCCGGCACCCCCATCCGCTGCATGACCGGCTGGGCGCAGTGGTGGCCGGCCCGCACGGCGATCCCTTCCTGGTCCAGGATGGTCCCGATGTCATGCGGGTGCACGCCGTCGATCACGAAGCTCAGGACGGCCGCCTTCTCCGGCGCGGTGCCGATGATCCGCACGCCGGGCAGCGCGCTGACGCGCGCGGTGGCATAGGCCAGCAGGTCATGCTCGTAAGCGGAAATCGCGTCCAGGCCGAGGCCTTGCAGGTAGTCGATGGCGGTGCCCAGGGCGATCGCCGCGGCGATCGGGGGGGTTCCCGCCTCGAACTTGTGGGGGATGGCGTTGTAGGTGGTCTTCTCGAAGCTGACCGAGAGGATCATGTCCCCGCCGCCCTGCCAGGGCTGCATCTTCTCGAGTAGTTCCGCCTTGCCGTAGAGGATGCCGATGCCCGTGGGACCGCACATCTTGTGGCCCGAGAAGGCGTAGAAGTCGGCTCCCAGCTCCTGCACGTTCACGCGCATGTGCGGGGCGGCCTGCGCGCCGTCCACCAGCACGGGAACCCCGCGCTCATGGGCCATCCGGATGATCTCCGCCACCGGGTTGATGGTGCCCAGGGCGTTTGAGACGTGGGTGACGGCCACGAACTTGGTGCGGTCGTTGAGTAGCTCCTGGTACGCGGCCATGTCGAGGACGCCACGGTCATCACAAGGGATCACCCGGATCGTGCAGCCTTTTTCCTGGCAGAGCATCTGCCAGGGCACGATGTTGGCGTGGTGCTCCAGGGCCGAGAGGATGATCTCGTCGCCCGCCCCGATGAAGGGGCGGCCGTAGCCGTGCATGACCAGGTTGATCGCCTCGGTGGTCCCGCGCGTGTAGATGATCTCGCGGTCCTCCCGGGCTCCGATCAGCTGGCGGACCTTCTTGCGCACGCCCTCGTAGGCCTCCGTGGCCTCCTGGCTGAGGGTATGCACTCCCCGGTGCACGTTGGCGTGCTCGGTGGTCTGGTACTGGACCAGGCGATCGATCACGACCTGGGGCATCTGGCTGGAGGCCGCCGAGTCCAGGAAGACCAGGGGCTTGCCGTTGACCTGGCGGCCGAGGATCGGGAAGTCCCGGCGGATCGCCGCGACGTCGAACGGGGCGTGAACAGCAGTCGTCACCACGCGGCCCTCCTTACTCGAGACCGGGCACCGAGGCCGAGACCCGGGTGCGCAGGGCATCGCGGAGCGACGCGAGGGGAATCCGGTCGATCACCTCCGCCGCGAAGGCGTAGACCAAGAGGCCATGGGCCTCGGCCTGGCTGAGGCCGCGGCTCACCAGGTAGAAGATCGAATCGGGATCGAGCTGACCGACCGTGGCGCCGTGGGCGCAGCGGACGTCGTCAGCGAAGATCTCGAGCTGGGGCTTGGTGTCGATCTTGGCCTTCTCCGAGAGCAGCAAGTTGCGGCTCTGCTGGGAGGAGTTGGTCGCCTGAGCGCCCTTCCGGACCAGGATCTTGCCGTTGAAGACTCCGCGGGCATCGCCGTCGAGGACGCATTTCTGCACCTGGAGGCTCTTGCCCATGGGACGGGCGTGGTCGAGGGTCGAGTGGGTATCGGCGAACTGGCCGTCCCCGATTACGATCAGGCCGTTCAGCGAGGCGTCCATGCCTTCGGCGTTCTGGAGGACGACCGGCTCGAAGCGCGTGAAGCGGCCGCCCATGGTCACGGCATCCTGGTGGTAGGTGGCCGTATGGCCGAGCTCCGCCACGCTCCGCCCGATGTGGAAGGCCGAGAGGCTCTCCCGCTGGAGGCGGACATGGTTGACGACCGCGTCCTCGGCGATCGCCAGCTCGGTCACCGCGTTGGTGAAGACCGGCGCGTCCCCCTGGGACTCGACCCCTTGGGCCCCGAGGGTCACGTAGTCCTCGACCAGGGTGAGGGTGGCGCCGGCCTCGGCGACGACCAGCACGCGGGGGCTCGCGGCGAGCGGCTGCTCAGCAGGCACTCCGATGAACAAGAGGTGAATCGGAGCTGAGACGACCGTTCCGCGCGGGATCACCACGAGCGCGCCGTCCGTGGCCAGGGCCGCGTTCAGGGTCGTGAAGGCATCCGTTCCGGCCAGGCGCCCCAGTTGACGCGCCACCTGCTCGCCTTGGCCCTGGGCGCCCGCCAGGGAGGTCACGGTGACCCCGGCCGGAAGCCCGGAGACCTGGGAGAGCTCGGGGGCGAAGTGGCCGTTGAGGAAGACCAGGTAGCTGGCGTCGGCTTCGGGCAGCAGGAAGGGGGCGATCGCCTCCGGGCTCGGGGCGGCGGGCGCCGGCGCGGGGGTGAAGGCAATCGCGCGCAGGGGCTTGAGGTTGGCGAAACGCCAGTCCTCGTCGCGCACGGTCGGCAGGCTCAGATGCTCCAGCCGGGCTTCGGCCGCCTGGCGCAGCGCGACCAGGCCGGCCGGCGCGGCCTGCGCCAGCGGCTGCCGGGCGGCCAAGAGGGCCTCGAGGAAGGGATCATGGCCGTGCTCGGCGGGAGCCGTCGCATGGGCCGCCTCCGAGGGCATCAGGCGAGAGGTATGGACTTCGGTCGTCATTCCTGCCTCCTTATGCCGTCACGGTCCGCCGCTCGAACTCCTCGCGCACCCAGTCGTAACCGCGGCGCTCGAGCTCGAGCGCGAGCTCCTTGTCGCCGGTCTTGATGATCTGGCCGTCGGAAACCACGTGGACGAAGTCCGGGGTGATGTAGTCCAAGAGACGCTGGTAGTGGGTCACCATGATCATGGCGTTGGAGTCGTTGGAGATCTCGTTCACGCCCTGGGAAACGATCCGCAGGGCGTCGATGTCGAGGCCCGAGTCGATCTCGTCGAGCACGCCGAGGAAGGGCTGCAAGACGGCCATCTGGAGGATCTCGTTGCGCTTCTTCTCACCGCCCGAGAAGCCCTCGTTGACCGAGCGATCCAGGAAGGCGGGGTCCATCTCGACGACTTGCAGCTTCTCGCGGATGAAGTCATCGAACTCCAGGGGATCCAGCTCCTCCCAGCCGCGCGACTCGGCGACCGAGTTGTAGGCGAGGCGCAGGAAGGTGGCGTTGGAGACGCCGGGGATCTCGATGGGGTACTGGAAGGCCAGGAACATGCCGGCCTTGGCGCGCTCCTCGGGCTCCAGCGCGAAGAGGTCCTGGCCCATGAAGCGGACCGTGCCGCCCGTGACGGTGTAGTCGGGGTGTCCGGCCAGCACCTTGGAGAAGGTGCTCTTGCCGGAACCGTTGGGGCCCATGATGGCGTGGATCTCGCCGGCGCGGACCGTCAGGGAAATCCCCTTGAGGATATCGACGCCCGCGACCGAGGCCGTCAGGTCGCGAACCTCCAGAATGATGTCTCCCTTGGCCATTAGCCGACACTCCCTTCGAGCTTGAGGCCCAGCAGCTTGGTCGCCTCGACGGCGAACTCCA
>JAKFCT010000034.1:0-54583 GCA_036676495.1 Candidatus Sericytochromatia bacterium | reverse complement strand
GACGGCGTCGGCCATCTTGCCGGCGATCAGCTTGACGGCGCGGATGGCGTCGTCGTTGCCGGGGATGATGTAGTCGATCTCATCGGGGTCGCAGTTGGTGTCGACGATGGCCACGATGGGGATCCCGAGCTTGCGGGCTTCCTTGATGGCGAGGTGCTCCTTCTTGGTGTCGAGGACGAAGAGCACGTCGGGACGGCGGTTGGGGAGGTTCTTGACGCCGCCCAAGAGGCGCTCGAGCTTGCCGATCTCCTTTTCGAGGAGGATGACTTCCTTCTTGGGGAGGCGATCGAAGGTGCCGTCCTCGCGCTGGATTTCCAGCTCGCGGAGGCGGTTGATGCGCTTCTGGATGGTGGGGAAGTTGGTGAGCATGCCGCCCAGCCAGCGCTGGTTGACGAAGAACATGTTGGCGCGCTCGGCCTCTTCGCGGACGGTCTCGGCGGCCTGCTTCTTGGTGCCGACGAAGAGGACGTTCTTGCCCTCGGCGACGGCGTTGCGCAGGAACTCGTAGGCGTGGTCGAGGTAGCGCGAGGTCTTGGCGAGGTCAATGATGTAGATACCATTGCGCTCGGCGAAGATGTAAGGCTTCATCTTCGGGTTCCAGCGGTGGGTCTGGTGACCGAAGTGGACACCGGCCTCCAAGAGGCTCTTCATAGGAACGACGGGCATGGGGAGTCCTCCAAAAAAGTGTAAGGGTGGGTTCTTCCGCCGCTACCATCCTCTCCCGCGGGGTCAGGGGGACTCGCCCCAACACCCCCCGATCGGAATCCGGATAGCGTGTGTAGTCCGGGCCCGGCCCGGCATGGCAGACAAAGGGGAAGTTTACCACGGGCGGCCGACGGGATCAAGGCGGGGGAGCGGGCGACGGGCGGGGGGCTGGGGCGGTGATCGTCGTCATTGACCCGCTGAGGGAAACGCGGTAGGGTTACGGGGTTTCGCCCGATCGAGGGGTTGAGGGCCGGGCGGATGATCATGAGAAAGGAAACCCGCATGCCGACGGTACAGACGATTCTCTTCGAGAACGTGGAGATCGACGTCTCCAACAACAAGCAGCTGTTCATCCATCCGATTCACCGGGTGGTGGCCGAGGAGTTCCCGATTCCGATTTCGTTTGCGATCCTGAGCTGCGGGTACGACCTGCCGGCGGGGCCTTACTCGTGCAAGCACACGTTGTTGAGCGACGATCGCAAGACGGAGCTGATCGCGTACCAGCACGAGACGATTGCGATTCCGACCCCGGGGGGCGGGATGGGGTTCCGGACGACCTTCGAGAACGTGGAGATCCCGGCGCCGGGTCGCTACTGGGTTCGCACCGAGCTTTCGGGCGGGATCAAGGGCGACGAGGTGGTCTTGCGGGTCGAGGAGAAGAAGAAGGGCGCTCCGAAGCTGAATCTGCGGGCTTAACCCGGGCTTAGGGAGAGACTCCCGGTGCAAAAGGGAGAATCCGCGGGATCGGGAAAAATTTAACCCAATCTTTGTATCTGAGCCCTCCCGCATGAGCTAGACTGGAGGGCAGGATCGGCGGAGATCTCCCCGGGTGGGGGCAACGGTCCGGAGCGGGGCCGCCATGCGAACCCTTGCTTGTGTTAAGTATCACGGCAACCCCGGCGCAACAAACCGACAATAAATGCGTGCTAGGGTCAAGATCGACGGTCACGACGCAAGCCAAACCGACGCAAACCGAACGCAGCAGCACCCCGGACTATTGGTCAGGCACGAGGAGGAGATGGGCTTGGACAAGCTGGTGATACATGGCGGGACCCCGCTACACGGGTCGATTCCGATCAACGGCGCGAAGAACTCGGCCCTGGTCCTCTTGGCTGGCGCGCTGCTGGCTCCTGAGGAGTCCGTGATCACCAACGTGCCGAACCTGGCCGACGTCGGAGTGATCTCCGAGGTGCTGGCGCGGATTGGCGTGCGGGTGATGATGGACCTCACGTCGCACACGGTCCGGGTGGACGCGACGGATCTGGCGGACACGCCTCCTCCGTACGAGCTGGTGACCAAGATGCGGGCCTCGTTCTTCGTGCTGGGCCCGATCCTGGCGCGCTTGGGCTATGCCCGGATCCCGCTGCCCGGCGGTTGTTCGATCGGCTCGCGGCCGGTGGATCTCCACCTCAAGGGCCTGCGCTCCCTGGGCGCCAAGGTCACGATCGAGCACGGCTACGTCGAGGCGCAGGCCGACAAGCTCATCGGCGGCCCGGTCTACCTCGATTACCCGTCCGTGGGCGCCACCGAGACCATCATGATGGCGGCTTGCCTCGCCGAGGGCACGACCGTCATCGACAACTGCGCCCAGGAGCCCGAGATCGTGGACCTGGCGGACATGCTCATCAAGATGGGCGCCAAGATCTCCGGCGCCGGCACCCAGACCATCACCGTCGAGGGCGTCCGCCGCCTGCACGGGACCGTCCACGAGTGCATCCCCGACCGGATCGAGGCCGGCACCTTCATGGTCGCCGCCGCCGTCACCCGGGGCCGCCTCACCCTGACCAAGGTCCGCGCCGACCACATGCAGGCCGTCATCAGCAAGCTCCAGGAGGCCGGCGTCGGCATCGTGGTCGAGCCCAACGGCGACATCACCGTCGACGGCACGGGCGAGTTCCACCCCATCGACCTGCGGACCCTGCCCTTCCCCGGCTTCCCCACCGACCTCCAAAGTCAGCTCATGACCTTCCTCTCCCTGGTGCCCGGCACCAGCATGGTCACCGAGACCGTCTTCGAGAACCGCTTCATGCACGTCGACGAGCTGCAGCGCATGGGCGCCAACATCAAGACCGAGGGCAACTGCGCCGTGATCCAGGGCGTCGACGGCCTCACGGGAGCCCCCGTCAAGGCCACCGACCTCCGCGCCGGTGCCGCCATGATCCTGGCCGGCCTCGCGGCCCGCGGCGAGACCGTCATCAGCAACGTCCACCACATCGACCGTGGCTACGAGGACATCGTTGGCAAGCTCAGCGCCGTGGGCGCCAAGATCAGCCGCAACCAGCGGACCGAGGCGCTCGTCTAAGATGCCCCGCAATCCGCGCCCCGCGCTTCAACGCGGGGCGCTTTTGCTTTTCGCCTGCCTGATCGCCTCCGCTCCGACGGCGGACGCCTCCCTGCTCACCTCCCTGCGCCTCGATCCCACCCCCGAACGCTACAGCCTCACCCTGGAGACCACCACCCGCCTCGAAGCCGTCACCGTCGAGCGCCTCGACGAGGTCTGCCGCATCCGCATCCCGGGCCTCGAGGCCGATCCCTCGCTCGTTCCGCCCCTCATGGCCGATCCCCTGGTCAAAGGCCTCTCCTGGCGCCAGGAGGGCCCGGATGCCGTCCTGGAGATCGCCTGGCAATACCCGGTGCCGGTCGAGCTCCAGTCGGATCCCACCTCCTCGCGCCGGCTCAAGTTCCATTTCGAGCGTCTCTTCACTGAGCGCTCGGAACGCGAGCTCGCCCCGGGCCTCGCTTACACGCAGATCCGCCGCGGCCTGCCGCACGGTCCCCTCACGGCCCACGTCCTCACGGTGGCCCGGGAACGCCTGATCGCTCAGAGCTCCCTGCGCCTGGGCATGGGAGGAGACGGCATCCGCTTCTCCCTGGAGCCCACCAGCGGCATCGCCCGCCGCGAGGGAGCCCTGGCCGCCATCAACGGCGGCTACTTCGCGCGCTCCGGAGAGCCCCTCGGCCTGGTCATGCGGGATCGGCAGATCCTCAGTGGCCCCCTTTACACCCGCTCGCTGCTGGCTTTCGGGGGGACTTCCACCCCCTTCGTCGACGGCACCCAGATGTCGGGCTCGATTCAGCTTCCGAACGGGGAGTCTGCCGGGATCGACGGCCTCAACCAGCGCCGCTGGGATGGCCAGCTCGTCCTCTACACTCCGCTCTGGGGCGTGACCACCCGGACGCAGCCAGCTTCCTCGGCGGTCGAGTTCGCCGTGCTCGCCAGTGGCCAGGTCATCGGGCGATCGCAAGGCAATCTCGCCATCCCGCCCGGCGGCTACGTCCTCTCGGCCTCGGGCGCCGAAGCCGATTGGCTGGCGAAACGGGTCCGGATCGGCGATCGCCTCAGCTACCAAACCGATCTGACCCTCTTCTGGCGCGGCATCGACCATATCCTGGCCGGTGGCCCCCGCCTCCTCAGCGAGGGACAGGTCCAGCTCACGACGGTCGACGAGCGCTTCCAGCCCGATATCGCCGTGGGACGCTCGCCTCGCACCGCCGTCGGCATCACGGCCAGCGGAGGCGTCCTCCTGGCGGTCGTGGACGGCCGCCAGCCCCGCCATTCGGTCGGGCTCACCCTCCCCGAAACCGCTGACTTCATGCGCGAGCTGGGCGCTCAGAGTGCGCTCAACCTGGATGGAGGCGGCTCGAGCACCATGGTGATCGACGGAGCGGTCGTGAACCGCCCTTCCGATGGTCGCGAGCGGCCCGTGAGCAACGCCCTGCTCGTGTTTTAGGCGACGGTTTCCGGCTTGAGCGCCTTGAGGCGGCGCAGCTGGGGCCAGCGCGAGGCGGCGAAGGCCACCATGGCGAGCGTGCCGATCCCCCCGACGACCACAGCCCGCACGGGCCCCCACCACGCGGCCGTGAGGCCCGACTCGTAGGCCCCCAGCTCGTTCGAGGTTCCCACGAAGACGCTGTGGATGGCCGAGACCCGGCCGCGCATGGCGTCCGGGGTGAAGTGCTGAAGCATCGTGGAGCGGATCACCATGCTCACCATGTCGAAAGCTCCCACCAGGAAGAGCATCCCCCACGATAGGGCCGGGTTCAGCGAGAGCCCGAAGCCGATCGTGGCGATCCCGAAGCCCGCCACGACCCAGAGCAGCACGGGACCGTTGTTGCGAAGGGGCGGAAGGTGAGTGAGCAGCAGCCCCATGGCGAAGGCTCCCAGCGAAGGAGCTGCCATGAGCCATCCCAGGCCCTGCGGACCGACGTGCAGGATGTCCTTGGCGAAGACCGGAAGCAAGGCCACGGCTCCTCCCAGCAGGACGGCGACCATGTCCAGGGTGATGGCCGCCAGGAGCAAGGGGGTGCGCTTGACGAAGCGGAGTCCCTCCAGCAGATCGCCCCAGCCGGGGGCATGGGCGGACTCCGGCGGGCGGATCGGGCGGATCCCCACGAGGGCCACGAGGAAGACGGCCGCGAGCGCGGCGTCCAGGAGGTAGATCGGGAGGGCGTCATGCGTCCAGCCGATGAGCAGGCCTGCGAGCGCGGGACCCAAAAGCAGCGAGAACTGGACGATGCTGGTGTTCCAGGTGACGATCCGGCTGAGATCCTCTTGAGGCACCAAGTTGGGCAGGATGGCGGAAGCCGCGGGCCCACGGAAGGCCTGGGCTGAGCCCTCCAGGAGCAGGCAAAGGTAGACCAGTATCAACGGGCCGTCGAAGTAAGAGATGGCGGCAAGCCCCAGGGATGCGGTGATCCAGGCGATCAGGGCCAGCATGACGATCAGGCGTCGATCGATGCGGTCGGCGAGCTGGCCGGCTGGCAGGGCGAGCAGCAAGACGGGGATGAACTGGGCGAGGCCCACGTAGCCGAGGGCCATGGCGGAGCCGGTCCGCTCGTAGATCTCCCATCCGATGGCCACGCCGAGCATGATCTGGCCCAGGTGGGCGGCGGCGTTGCCGATGAGGTAGCGAAGCACTCCTGGGTGCTTGAGGGCGGAGTAAGGGCTCATGCTTCCGTTTTAGCAGCCCAGTGAGGATTCTGCAATTAAAGCCAATTAAAGCCATGGCGGGCACGATTGAAGCCATGGCGGGCACAGAGGCCCGCCCCACAGGCACACTGACCTGAGCATCCACCTGGACACCCCACTCAGGAGCCTCCCCCATCATGGACAAGTCCTGATTGAAGCCATGGCGGGCACAGCGGCCCGCCTCACAGGCACACCTGAAAGTAGGCTGCTAGCAGACTGGCCCTAAATCTGAAAGTAGGCTGATCAATGAGACAGGCCTGCCCTACTGGGTGGCCTGTCTCACTGATCAGCTGTTTGTGGCGCGGGCCTCTGTGCCCGCGATGGCTTTAATCTAGGGGATGATGGGGAGCGTGGGGTCCTGACCGGTGGTGGGGTTGGTGGTCTGGTTCTGGCCCGGGGTCTGCATCACGGGCCGCTGGCGCCAGTCATAGGCTCGCTGCATCACGTAGCCTTGGCGTCCGACGATGATGCCGTCTCCGAGGGGCAGGATGTCGACCCCGGTGAACTCGCGGGCCAGGTTGACCTTGTAGTAGCCCTCTTCGATGCGGTACTCGGTGCCGTTGAAGGCGAGCAGGTTGCCGTAGACGTCCAGGACCGGGTTGGGGTTGAGGGTCTCGGGGGTGACGGTGGCGCCGAGGATCCAGCCCTGGTTGCCCGAGAGCATGCTGATGCCGTTCAGGGGAACCTGATCGAGGAACTTGGTCTGGGGGGAAGCGGCGTCCAGGTCCTTCCAGTTGGACCACTTGAAGTCGCGGTCACCGCGGGAATCGAACTCGAGCATCACGCCCTTGTCGACGAGGCCCGTCGTGCCCAGCACGGTCTTGCGGCCGACCACGTAGCCCTGCTGAGCGTTGAGCATGTGGACGCCCTTGAGCTCCGAGCCGCTGAAGGCGCCGAATCCGAAAGGCAGGCGGTCCTTCTTCCAGGTGGAACCATCGAAGCGGAGGACGACGGCGTCGCCGCCTTCCTGTCCGACGGCCCAGCCGAGGGAGGCGCCGAGCATCTGGACGGCATTGAGGCGGCCCTTGCCGGTGTAAGAGGTGTCACGGGTCCAGCTGCGGCCGTTCCAGCGCATCAGCAGGGCCTTGCCGGCCGAGTCCTGGCCGACGGCCCAGGCGTTGCTGGCATCGACGGACGAGACGCTGTAGAGCGCGCCGGGGACGGAGGTCGGAGCCTGGATCCAGCGACCGTTGACGTAGCCGAGGGTCAGGATGTCTTTGGGGGTCTTCTCTTCGCCGGTGTGACCGACGATCCAGCCGGTGGAGGGGTCCGAGAAGTCGACCGAGCGAAGGGTGTTGCCGGGCAGGTTGGCGATGGGCTGCCAGGTGTTGTTGTAGTAGCGCAGGATCGTGCCCTGGGCGCCGACGACCCAGGCCTCGTTGGGGCTGAGGACCTTGGCGTCGAAGAGGTCGGCCGTGGTGCGCGAGTCCACCTGCTGCCAGCTGTAAGCGGCGGTCTTGATGGTGAGCTTGGCCTCGGCGACCTTGTTCTGGACGAGGGCGCGGACGGCGGTGATCCGGGGGCTCGAAGGGGTGAAGATGCCCTGATCGTCGATGCTACCGGCCTGGGGGTCGGCAACCGACCACTGGACCAGGCGGGGATCGGTCATGGTCTGGCCATCGGAAAGCTTGAGCTCGACAGCGAAGCGCTGCGGCTGGCCCACGGAGACCTCGAGGGTGCCGGGCGAGATGGTCATGTTGAGGACGGAGACGCCGGCCGGAAGCGTGGGGCGCTGGTTGCGCATGTCGACGGGCTTGGTCAGGGTGCCGCCGGGGCTCATCGAGGGGAGCTGGCGTCCGCAGCCGGAAGCAAAGACCGTCACGGCCAACAGGGGGATGAGCCCGAGTCGAGCAATCAGGTTTTGCGTTGCGTTGGCTGCCATGGGATGCCTCCGATTTCACCTGTGAGCGGCGTCCACTTCCGCGCTCTGCTACCTGAGTTATAGGTTGTGACCGGATCAAGCTGACGTTAAGCTTGAGGGAAATCGTTAATGTCAAAATAATGTTAGGAGGCTCGGGGGAGGGCCGTTTGGAGCCGATGGCGCGGCTCCAAGCAAAAACCCCGGCCAATCGGCCGGGGCAGGGGCGAGGGAGGTCACGTTCGGGCTTGGACGGCTTTGACGATCCAGAGCAAGACGGCGGCTCCGATGAAGGCCACGAAGATGCTCCAGAGGTTGAACCCCGTGGCGCCGGGAGCGCCGACCAAGTTGAAGAGGAAGCCGCCCAGCAGGGCCCCGATCATCCCGACGATCAGATCCATCAGAAGGCTGCCGGATCCTCCCATGACCATGCTTGCGAGCCAGCCGGCGATCAGGCCGACGACGATCCATGCTAACAAGCTCATCGCTTCTCTCCTTTCCCCCAGGGAGCGGCTTGCTGGGCAACGGCCCGCGGCCGAGTCCGGGCTTCGATCTGGGTCGAGCCTAGCACCGGGGTAAAGGATTGTAAATGCGCGCTCGCGTGTCTTTCGACACGGTTAACAGCCTGTTTCCACGGGTACAATGCCGCTATACGCCCCCACTCCAGGGGGACGGGCGCCCGCGGCCCGAACGTGACGAACGTGGGAAACCCTGCGGCTATAAACGGACGCGCCCGCGGCTGGCTAAAAAGGGAAAGGAGCCTGGAATGGCGGATTTTGGCCTTCAAGCCATCACTTGGAATCCCCCGAAGACTCCGGGAAAGGTCACCAACAAGGGGATCGAGGAGTCCGAGGACCCCATGAAGGAGTTCCTTCAACTCCTGGTCGCTCAGATCGGCAACCAGACTCCGGACAATCCCATGGACGCCACCCAGATGATCACGCAGTACGCGCAGATCAACTCGGCCATCGGCCTCAGCCACCTCAACAAGGCGTCTCAGGCCAACCAGAAGAGCGCGATCGCCGTCGGCCTGATCGGCAAGGAAGTCGTGGTCTCCAACGTCCAGGAGGGCCTTTTCGAGAAGGGCCAGGTCACGGCCGTCGATTACTCCGGCCCGAATCCCCAGGTGAAGATCGGGGATACCTACTACTCCCTCGACGACGTCACGCACGTCGGTAGCTAGACCCGCGCAGCGCCCGCGGCTCGATCGAGCGCGCGCGGCTCCAAGAGGAGGAAGGCATGTCGGATATCCGGACCACGGCCACCAACAGCTTGCAGACGATCGATCACTGGCTGAAGTCGCTTGCCGGCAACTTGACCGGTTCCAACGTCGTCGGCTACCGCTCCACCCGGGTGCAGTTCTCGGAAGTGCTGGTCGACGAGATTCGCGCCGGAGCCCCGGCCCTGGCCAACCAGGCAGCCGTCAATCCCATTCAGTACGCGGTGGGCGGCACCCAGCTCAAGGCCACCAAGACCGACTTCTCCCAGGGGGCGCTCACGGCCACCGGGAGCGCCACGGACCTTGCCATCAACGGCAACGGCTTCTTCGTGCTCTCCAAGGTGCCCAATCCCACCAGCATGGCGGATCTGGTCTTCACCCGGGCGGGCTCGTTCTCCTTCCAGTCCTTCGTGGAGCCGAACAAGTGGGTCTCCCAGGGCTCGATCGGCGACGGCACCCAGGGGGTCTACCGCCTGGTCGACCCGGCGACCGGCTACTTCGTCATGAGCGTCGCCGGCAACTACCGCCCTCCCGCTGGCGACGGCCTGCCCGGCGAGCCCAGCCCGCCTGACGAGCGGACCGGCAACGGCCTCAACTTCGGAGATCTGGGAAGCCCCGCCAGCATGGGCTTCAAGCCGCTCGAGATTCCCTTCATCCACGACATGGTCGGGAATCAGAGCTTGAACCACGACAACATCGCCAACCTGAAGTTCCAGCGCACGGGCATCGTGGTCGACGCCAACGGCGAGCCGCCCATGCACGCCGAGATCGTCAACGGACAGCTGGTCAAGCGCCAGATGGACAAGTACGTCGCGCTGGCCGCCTTCACCTCCAACGACGGCCTCAGCCGCAACCCCGGAGGCACCGCCTTCGACTACACCCAGGCCGCGGGCGCCTACCACATCGGGGTCGCCGCCACCCGTGCCGGTGTGCTCGGCGGCTCCGAGCTGGTTGCCCAGAACCTCGAAACGGGCAACTCCTCGGTCAACCAGACCCTGCCGGAGCTCACGATTGCCCAGAAGGCCTTCACCGCCAACGTCAAGATCATCTCGGTCGGCAACACGCTTCAGGATGACCTGAACCAGCTGATCCGCTAAAATACTGGCTAGCGGCTGAAACGGGCGGCGAAAGCTGCCCGTTTTCCCTTTGTCGCGCCGGGTACAAGGAGCTTGATGATGCAAGACGAACTCAATACCTTGATCATGAACCAAGGACCCGCGGGGGAGGCCGTCCACCTGCGCGGGGTTTATTACCTTGGAACGCTCATCGAGCAGATGCTCACGGAGTTCGTCGACGAGGAGGGGATGGTGCCGCCGGCCTCCTGGCACGTGGCGTCCGTGGACGAGCAGCCCTTCTCGGCCCTCCACGAGAAGTACCAGAGCCAGGCCCTCTGGGGGATCCTGAGCTTCGTCGAGCAGCCCGGAGGCGCCATTATCCTGGCGGACGAAGCCTCCGCCAAGAGCCTCGTCGCGGCTCCTCAAAACAAGCACCTCTCCGACGACCACCTCTCCCTGGTGGATGGGAGCTTTCAGCGCCTCGCCGACGCCATGGCCCAGGCGTGGAGTGACGTGGCGAACTTGGAGGCGCAGCTGGGGGTGTTTCCGGAGGCCCCGGACATCTCCGAGCTTCAGGAGATCTTCATGGGGCTGACGGCCAAGACCCCGATGATCACCACCTCCTTCCGGGTGCACGTCCCCTCTCAGCCGCTGGCGCGGATCGTGCTGGCCATTCCGCAGCCCTACCTCATTCCGCTGGCTGCGTCCCTGGAGGCCGCTGCCGAGATGACCTACGCCCAGAACCAGGGCGAGTCCATCGACGAGCGGATCGATTACCTGGGTGACGTTCCGACCCCCGTGGTGGTCTACCTGGGGCGGACCACCATGACGGTGGCCGAGCTTCACAGCCTGGAAGAGGAGGACGTGATCGTCCTCGATCAGCCTTTCGGCGCTCCCTTGCTGGTCGAACTCGGCGGAGGCCCTGCCGGAGGAGCCCGGATCCTGGCGAAGCCGGGCACGACTCCCGATGGCCTGCGCAAGGCGGTGCAAGTGGTTCGCCTGGGGGCCGACTAGATGGCCAAGGAGAGGAAGAAGCCCACCGTCGGCCTGCTGGGACAAGCCCTTCCGCTCTGGGCAGGCGTCGTGCCGGTGGGCATGCTGCTGGCGTTCTCGGCCCGCTCGGGCACCGGGATTCACGCCGTGGTCGGCATCCTGATGCTGCTGGCGATCGCCGGCTTCCTCGCCAGCGTCGGCTACCATTTCTTCTACCGGTCCGCCATTCCCAGGGTGGTCATCAAGCCCACCCACTGGGCCAAGGCCCTCCTGGTCAACGCCATCCTCTTGCCGATCTGGCTGATCAGCCTCTGGGGAAGCCCTTCCGGTTACGGCCTGACCCTCAGCCCCAACCCCATGCAGGAGCCGGGACGCTGGATCCAGGTGGCCGCCAAGCTCTTGCTGGGGGCCCCGGTCGATCTTCCGCCGGTCGCGTCCAATGCCCTCTCGCCCTTCCTGGGCCAGGGGATCTTCCTCGGCGGAGCGCTCTGGGGGGCCTTGGGCTATGCCTTCGTCTTCGCGCTCGCGGGGATGGGGCTGGCCGCCATGCGCAAGGAGGTCTTCGACCCTCGCCAGAACCCCTACGGGGGCTCCGCATGGCCCATGCTCCGGACGCTGATCGGCTACTTCTACGGCTTCAGCCTCGGCTTCTGGGTGGGGGCGGCCATCATCGGTCTGGGCCGCCTTCTCTTCTCGGGAGTGGAGGCCCTTCCCGACGCCATCGGGTCCATGCTGCTCGCCTTCGGGGTGGTGGCCGATCCCAACCTGGCCTTCACCAACGGCTTCAGCACCGGCGGCTTCCTGGTGCTGGTCTCCACGCTCTTGCTGGGCAAGGCGGACTTCACCGTGGGCTTCACGGATCCCCGCCCGGATCAGCGCGAGCCCGACATGAAGATCGAGATCCCCAAGCTTCCCGAGGTCGAGGCCCCCAGCTTCGACTTCGCGGCGATCTCCGCGGAGACCGAGCAGATCTCCCAGGCCTTCCAGCAGGAACTTTCGGCCATGGTGCGCTCGCTGGGCCTCTCCGACGAGGTGGAACCCGCCTCGACTGTCCTCGCCACCGCCGAGGAGCCCATGGAGGACGGTCCCAAGGAGCCGCCGGTCCTCAACGTCATCTCGGCGCGCAAGCCCGACTTCGACGTCTCCTTCGACTCGGCGATGGGTCAGCTCTCCAACGTCTACGTCCAGGTGAGCGCCCAGCTGGGCTCCACCGAGATCCCGCTGGCGGATTGGCTGCTCCTCTCCGAAGGGGCGATCCTGGAGTTCCCGCGTCCCGCCGACAATACCGTTCAGGTCTGCATCAACGGCCGGGCGGTTGGAAAGGCTCGCGCCGTGAGCCTCGATGACCACAAGGCCGTCAAGGTCCTGATGCTTTCTCCCGACATGCAACAGACCCTTCGCGAGGGGAGGTAAACCCCATGAGCAACGATATCCAAGGTTATAACGCGGTCAAGTTCGGTCCCGTGCAGGGCGGCCCCGCGGCGGGCGCCGACCGCCTGCGGAACTCCCTCGATCTGCTGCGGGACATCCGTCTCAACGTCTCGGTCGAGCTCGGCCGGACCAGCCTTCCGCTCAAGCAAGTGATGCAGGTGGCCGAAGGCTCGGTGATCGAACTCGATCAGCTGGCCGGAGAGCCCGTCAACGTCATCGCCTCCGGCAAGGTGGTGGCCCAGGGCGAGGTGGTGGTGATCGGCTCGAACTTCGGCATCAAGATCACCAAGATCTTCCAGGCCGAGCTTTCCAGCGCCTACTCCCAGTAGAGGACCGTGATGAACCCCGAAACCCCGACCCAGGCCTCCGAGCTGCAAGTCCCAGCCACTGAGCCGCAAGTCCCCGACGCCGAGCCGCAAGGACTGACCGTCAATGCCTCGGAGCTCGCCTCGGGCTCCGAGCCGCTCTCCACGCTGAGCCTCACGTCCTCGCCCCCGGAAAGCTTCGGGATGCGCCCGCCCATGCCGGAGCTGTCGCTCACGGGCTACCTGATCCAGCTGGTGGTGGTCGCCGTCATCACGCTCGGGATGGGCTACCTCGCGCTCAAGTTCACCAAGGGCAAGATCAGCCCCCTGAACAAGGGGAAGGGCATCAAGATCCTCGAGCGCCTTCCCCTCGATCCCAAGCGCTCCTTGCTCGTCGTGGGCGTCGGAGAGCGCCGCTGGCTGGTCGGCATGGGCGAAGGCTCGTTCAATACGCTCGCCGAGCTGAACCCCGAGGACCTTCCCTCGGGCGATGCCTCGGGGGACTTCGGGAAGCTGGTGCAGGACTCCGAGCCCCACGTGCCGCCTCGCTTCAACCTGAACCGCTTGTTCCGGCAGATCGGCCTGGGCTTGGCGATCGCCCTCCTCGCGGCTCCCATGGCCTACGCGCAGACCGCCCTGCCCGCCAATCCCCTGATGGGCTGGGATCTCCGCGCGCCGCTGGACACTCCCGGCATGGCCACCCCCGTCATGCTGATCTTCCTGCTCTCGGGCCTCAGCATCCTGCCCTTCCTGGTCATCATGACCACGTCCTTCATGCGGACCATCATCGTCCTCGGCTTCCTGCGCCAGGCCCTGGGCACCCAGAGCATCCCGCCCAACCCCGTCCTGCTGGGCATCGCCCTCTTCCTGACGATGTTCACGATGGCGCCGGTCTGGGAAACCATCGACAAGACCGCGCTTCAGCCCTACATGAACCGCCAGATCTCCCAGGAGGTGATGTTCGATCGGGCCCAGATGCCCCTGCGCGAGTTCATGCTCCGCCAGGTCAACCCCAACGAGCTGGGCTTCTTCGTGAAGCTCTCCCGCACGCCGGCCCCGCAGACGCCCAATGACGTGCCCATCCACGTCATCATCCCGGCCTTCATGGTCAGCGAGCTCGCCACCGCCTTCAAGATCGGCTTCATCATCTACATCCCCTTCCTGGTGATCGACCTGGTGGTCGCCAATACCCTCATGGCCCTCGGCATGAGCATGCTCCCCCCGCAGATGATCTCGACCGCCTTCAAGATCCTGATCTTCTCGCTGGCCAACGGGTGGCACCTCATCCTCCAGGCCATCGTCCAGAGCTTCAAGTAAATGTCGGACGCCGTCGTCATCAACGTCGCCACCCAGGCCATCTTCCTGGTCCTGATCTGCTCGGGGCCGATCCTCATCACCGCCATGGCGGTGGGCTTCGTGATCGCCCTGCTTCAGACCATCACCTCGATCCAGGAGCAGACGCTGACCTTCGTCCCGAAGACCCTCCTGGTCTTCGGGGTGATCATCGCCCTCGGTCCCTGGCTCCTGAGCACGATGGTGGGTTACCTCTCCAACCTCTGGCTCGGCATCCCGGACATGCTGGGGAGATAACATGACCTCGGTCGTGGAATGGCTGGGGGTGGCAGCGCCGGTCTTCCTCTTGATCTTCGGACGCTGCATCGGGATGACCCTGCAGGCCCCGGTGATCGGCTCCCGGATCGTCCCGGGCATGATCCGGGTCGGCCTCGCCTTCTCCCTGGCCCTGGTCTACTTCACGACCATGAGCCACGCGCCCGCCCTGCCCAGCACCTTTCTGGGCTTCGCCCTCTTGCTCGTCTCCGAGGTCCTCTGGGGGATGACCCTGGGCTTCCTGGCCTCGATCGTCCACTTCGCCATCCAGAGCGCGGGAGACTACGTCGCGCAGGCCGTCGGCCTCACGATGATGAGCACCATGAACCCGATGCTGCGCACCAACACCACCGCCACGGGCCAGATGTTCTACTACCTGGGTCTGGCGGTCTTCGTGCTGGCCGGAGGCCATCTCTTCCTGCTGGGCGCCTTCTTCCAGTCCTTCGAGCTGGTGCCCTTGGGCGGCTTCCACATGACCACGGCCCTGTGGGGTCAGGTCCTCAACGTGACGGGATCGCTCCTGCTCATCTGCGTGCAGATCGCCATGCCGGCCGTGGTCGTGATGTTCCTGGTCGACTTCGCCCTCGGGGTGATCAACCGCTCGGCTCCGTCGGTCCAGAACATCCTGGACATGGTCCAGGCGGTGAAGCCGGGCGTGGGGCTCTTCATCGTCTCTCTGATGGTGCCCAACGTGGTGAGTGCGGCCCATGACCTATCCGAGCGGATGATCCGGGACGTGCACGGGGCGATCGCCGCCGAGTTGCGACAACCCGTCACTCCCCGGACCTCTCCGACCGCTCAGCCGCCGGGCCCCTGATTCCGAGCACCCGCAGCCCCCTCATGACAAAGCACGCGCCGGCCATTCAGGCCGGCGCGCGCTTCTTGATGCTGCCGAGGTTCAGGCGAAAAGATCGACGTTCTGACCCAGATGACTGGGACCGGGAGCCTGAGGAAGGCTCTGGAGCAGCTGGGCGTTCTGATCGAGGGCGATGTCCATGGTCTTGCGGGCCATCGCAACGTTCACGACCCCCATGACCGCCTGGGAGTTGGTGGATACGGAAATGCTCAACGCGGCACCTTCCTTTCTTGGCGACCAAGCCTTTCATACCCCGTTCGGACGACTTTCCGCTTTACCGAATTGTGAATCTTTCGCCCCTTCCGGCCGCGATTCCTCCTCACGCAAGCTTTGAGGGAAAGGCTCGGATAAGCACAGTAGGTATCTTCGTGAAGATGAGTTAAACTAGAGGTTGGTTGATCGTCCTTCGGCGGTTTAGCGGGAGCATGCTGACGTTTTTGGTGAGAACGACCGAAGCGTCGCCGAGCGAGCAAGAGATATAACGGGGTGCAACGGTCGCGTTGCGCGCGATCGCATCGGGTTTCCCGCTAGCCGCATGTTTCCAGGAGTGAAAGGATACCTCGTCCATGAAGCGAGCGATCTTGAGGCCCACCATCGTCTTCTTGCCGAAGCAGCTCGAATCGGCGTGTCGCTGTGGGGCTCCGGATCTGGCCGAGAATTGCCCCTTCTGTGAGCGGGCCATCTGCCAGGACTGCGCCATCTTCATCGATCCCGAGAGTCAGCTTCCCACCCGGCCGAGCCAGCTGATCGCCCAGGGCTGTCGCGAGGGGATGCTGGCACACCGGATCTGCCTCGATCCGGAGGAGGCCTCGCTCATCCCCTGCGTCTACTCCAAGGATATTCCGATCCTCTTACGCATCCTCAAGGGTCCGCAACCGCTTGGACGGCGCTGCCTCTAACCCGCCGTTTCGACCTTAGCGAGCAAGGGTAATGTTCTCCTAAGCTCTTCGAGACAGGAGGCCTCCATGCGCGCATTCTCCCTGGTGCTGGCCCTGTGCGCCACGCTTGCCGCTCCAGCCTGGGCGCTTCCGCCCGGCGGTCAGGTTTCGACCGTCTGGAAAGGCCGGTTCGAGGTCCGGGCGATCGCCACCGATCCCCAAGGGACGCTGTATCTGATCACCTCTGACCGGGCTCACCATCAAATCCTCAAGCGGACTCCCGAGGGACGAACCTCGGTGCTGCTTGACGAGGCGCGCCACCTCGCTGATCCCGGGGACCTCGCCGTGGATGCGCGCGGCAATCTCTACTTCTCGGATGTCGAACACCACGTCGTTCGACGCCTCTCCCCCCAGGGAGACGTGACGGTTCTCGCCGGGAATGGACGCGGCTATCAGGACGGAACGGGGGCGGAGGCGCGGTTCTCCTCTCCACAGGGGCTCGCGATCGACGCGCAGGGCAACCTCTACGTGGCGGACAGCCAGAACCACCGGATTCGCCGAATCACCCCCGAGGGCCGGGTCTCCACCTTGGCCGGAGCGGACTTCCTCCCGGGCAAGCCGCATGAGGACGGCCCCCGGGACCAGGCGCGCTTTTACTACCCCCGCGACGTGGCCGTGCACCCGGATGGAACGGTCTTCGTCGCCGATACGGGAAACAACTGCATTCGCAAGATCACCCCGAAAGGGAGCGTGACCACCTGGGCAGGGAAGCCCGGCACGGGTAAAAAGACCTTCGGCAATGCCGACGGGCCCGGCTCCGAGGCGCGCTTTCGGCTCCCGCGCTCTCTGGTGCTGGGCGCCTCCGGGACCCTTTACGTCGCGGACTTGAACAACAGTCGGATCCGCGGCATCTCGCCCGACGGCCGCGTGGCCACGGTGGCCGGCTCGAGTGTCGGCAAGGCGGACGGCCCCTTGCTGAGCGCGCGCTTCCGCTCTCCGATCGGCCTCGCCCTGGCTCCGCAGGGCGGGCTTCTGGTTGCCGATTCCGAGAACTGCCGGGTCTGCCTGCTGGACGGCGTATGAGAAAAGGGGGGCAACGCCCCCCTTTTCTCGATGATGGCCGGTCAGCCAGCTACCTCACCCCTGCTCCGTTACGGACCAGGAGCGAGTGCCCAGTCATCTCCTTGGGCTGAGGCAAACCCAGGATGTCGAGCATCGTGGGAGCGATATCGCTCAGGAGCCCGGAGCGGACCGATCCGGGATGGTTGACCAGGAGCAGGGGAACCGGGTTCAGGGTATGGGCCGTGTGGATGCCCCCGGAGACGGGATCGAGCATCATCTCGGCGTTGCCGTGGTCGGCCGTGATGAGGGCGGTGCCCCCCACGTGCTCGATCGCGCCGATCACCTGGCCGAGGCACTTGTCCAGGGCCTCGATGGCTCTCACGGTCGCCTGGAAGTCGCCGGTATGGCCGACCATGTCGGCGTTGGCGAAGTTCATGATGATCACGTCGGTCTGGTCGTTGCGGATCCAGTCCTCGGCGACGTGGGCCACCTCGAAGGCGCTCATCTCGGGCTTGAGGTCATAGGTCGCGACCTTGGGGCTGGGCACCAGCACCCGCTCCTCGCCCGCGAAGGGCTTTTCGACCCCGCCGTTGAAGAAGAAGGTGACGTGGGCGTACTTCTCGGTCTCGGCGGTGCGCAGCTGGCGCAGGCCCGCATCCGCCAGCACCGGGCTGAGGATCCGGTCCAGGGACTGGGGGGCGTAGGCCAAGGGCAGCCCGAAGGTCTCGTCGTACTGCGTCATGCAGACGAAGAAGAGGTCCTTGGGGTGGTTGGGACGCGCGAACGCGTCGAAGGAGTCGAGGGCGATCGCCCGCGTGATCTCCCGGGCCCGATCCGGCCGGAAGTTGAAGAAGATCACCGCGTCTCCGCTATGGATCGTCCCCTGGGGGTCGATCACGGTCGCCTTGATGAACTCGTCGGTCTCCCCGCGGGCGTACGCGTTCTGGACCGCCTCGACGCCGTTGGACGCCGTGAACTCCGCCTGGCCGTCGACCATGGCCCGGTAGGCCTGCTCGACGCGCTCCCAGCGGTTGTCGCGATCCATCGCGAAGTAGCGCCCGACCACGGTGGCGACGTGCCCCAGGCTGCGGGTCTGCAATTGCTCCTCGACCTGGGTGACGAAGCCCAGCCCGGAGGTGGGAGCCGTGTCGCGGCCGTCGGTGAAGCAGTGGACGTAGACCGGGCCGAGGCCCTGGCGCTGGGCGAGGTCCAGGAGGGCCCAGAGATGCTCCAGCGAGCTGTGGACGCCGCCGTCGGAGGTCAGGCCCATGATGTGAAGGTGGCCGCCCGTACGCTTGACGTGCTGGATCGCCGCCATCAGGGTCGGGTTGGTGTAGAAGTCCCCGTCGAAGATCGACTTGGTGATGCGCGTGAGGTCCTGGTAGACCACCCGGCCGGCCCCCATGTTGGTGTGCCCGACCTCGGAGTTGCCCATCTGGCCCGGAGGAAGTCCGACCGATTCGCCGGAGGTCGGGATGGGAGCCCAGGGGTACTGCTGCATGAAGCGATCCCAGTTCGGCTTGCGGGCCGTGGCGATCGCGTTCCCCTTCGGATCCGGGTTGATGCCCCAGCCGTCGAGGACGATGAGGGCCAAAGGTTTGTTTTTCATAGTCCTTACCGTAAGGGGCCGAATGGCGCCGATTCAAGCGCCATCCGGCCCTTATCCGAATACGGTCGCCCTTCGGGGCGACGTTCAGGAGTTACCGTGCCGCAGCGGTGCGGAAGCCCACGATCTTGGCGAAGCTCGCCGGGTCGAGGCTGGCGCCGCCGACCAGGGCTCCGTCGATCTCAGGCTGGGCCATCTGCTCGGCGATGGTCTCGGGCTTGACCGAGCCGCCGTAGAGCACGCGGACCTGATCGGCCGCTTCCCGGCCGGCCATCTTGGCGATGGTCTCCCGGATGAGGCCGCAGACCCGGTTGGCCTCGTCGGCCGCACAGGTCTTGCCCGTGCCGATCGCCCAGACCGGTTCGTAGGCGAAAAGAACGCCCGAAACCAGCTCCGGGGCGACGTTGAGGAGCGCCCGCTGGACCTGGACGATCACGACGTTGTCGGTGAGGCCGGCTTCCCGCTCCTCCAGCTTCTCTCCCACGCAGATGATGGGAGTGAGCTGCCACTGCAGGGCCGCCTGGACCTTGCGGTTGACCGAGCCATCCGTCTCGCCGAAGTACTGACGGCGCTCCGAGTGACCGATGATCACGTGCGAGGCCCCGGCGTCCTTGAGCATGACCGGCGAGACTTCCCCGGTGTACGCTCCCTCGTCCTGCCAGTACACGTCCTGGCCGCCGACCTGGACGGCCGTGCCCTTGAGGGCCTCGGCCAGGGCGTTGAGGACGGTGAAGGGCGGGCAGAGGATGACCTCGGGATCGGTCGAACGCTTCGCCTCGGCGGGGAAGGCCTCGGCGAAGGCCCGCGTCTCCGCGAGCGTCTTGTACATCTTCCAGTTACCGGCGATCACCGGCTTACGCGTGTTCATGAGCCTATCCGTTTCTGCTACTTCGCGCTCAGGGCGGCGACGCCCGGCAACTCGAGGCCCTCGAGGAACTCGAGGCTCGCACCGCCGCCGGTGGAGACGTGGGTGAACTGGTCGGCGAGACCCATGCTCTCGACGGCGGCCACGGAATCACCCCCGCCGACGATGGTGATCGCTCCGTGGGAGGTGCGATCGGCGAGGATCTGGGCGACCGCGCGGGTGCCCTCGGCGAAGGCCGGGTTCTCGAACACGCCCATGGGGCCGTTCCAGATCACGGTCTTGGCATCTCCGAGCGCCTTTTTGAGGCGATCGATGGTCAGCGGACCGACGTCCACGCCCATCAGATCGGCGGGCATGGCATTGGCGGCCACGGTGTCCTCGGCGATTTCCGCGTCGATGCTCTTGGCGACGAGGATGTCGTCGGGAAGGATGAACTCGACGCCCTTCTCCTTGGCGGCTTTCATCAGATCGCGCGCCAGGTCCAGCTTGTCCATCTCGACCAAGCTCTTGCCCACCTCGAGGCCCTGGGCCTTGAGGAAGGTGAAGATCATCCCGCCACCGATGACGAGGCGATCGACCTTGTCGATGAGGTTCTGGAGGACGCCAATCTTCGACGAGACCTTGGAGCCGCCGATGATGGCCACGAAGGGCCGCTCGGGATTCTCCAGGGCCTTGCCCATCACGGCGATCTCCTTGTGGAGGAGGAAGCCCGCGACGGAAGGCAGGTGGGAAGCGACCCCGGCCGTGGAGGCATGGGCGCGGTGCGCGGTGCCGAAGGCGTCGTTGACGTAGACCTCGGCGAGCGCGGCCAGTTTCTTGGCGAACTCGGGGGCGTTCTTCTCTTCCTCGGGGTACCAGCGGACGTTCTCGAGGAGAACGACGTCGCCGGCCTTCATCCCGTGGACCATGGAGGTGACGGCCTCGCCGATCACGTCCGGGGCGAGCTTGACCTCGCGACCCAGCAGCTCGGAGAGGCGCTGGGCGACGGGAGCCAGGGAGAGCTCGGGAGTCTTGCCCTTGGGACGACCGAGGTGCGAGGTGAGGATCACCTTGGCGTTGCGGTCGATCAAGTAGCGGAGGGTGGGGAGGGTGGCGCGGATCCGGGTATCATCCGTGATCTTGCCATCCTTGAGCGGCACGTTGAAGTCGGCCCGGACGAGCACCCGTTTACCGGAGAGCTCGTCCTGGCTGAGATCTTCAATGCTCCGCTTGCTCAGCGCAGTCGCGGGCATCAGGGCCTCCTAGCGGACGCCGGCGGTGAGCTTGGAGCCGACCATCGCGGCGAGGTCCACCACGCGGTTCGAGTAGCCCCACTCGTTGTCGTACCACGCCACGACCTTGACCAGCTTCTCGCCGATCACCATGGTGAGGTCCGCGTCGACGATCGAGGAGTGCGGGTTGCCCGTGAAGTCCACCGAGACCAGCGGCTCGTCGGAGAACTGGAGCACGCCCTTCATGCCGTTCATCGCGGCTTCCTTGAGGGCATCGTTGAGGCCGGCGGCCGTGATGTCCTTCTCCACGGTGCAGACGAGGTCCACGACCGAGACGTCGGGGGTGGGAACGCGCATGGCCATGCCGTTGAGCTTGCCCTTGAGCTCGGGAAGCACCAGCGAGATCGCCTTGGCGGCGCCGGTGGTGGTGGGGATGATGCTCATCGCCGCGGCGCGGGCCCGGCGGAGATCCTTGTGGGGCAGATCCAGGATGTTCTGGTCGTTGGTGTAGGCATGCACCGTGGTCATGAGGCCGTGGACGATCCCGAACTTGTCGTTGAGGATCTTGGCGACCGGAGCCAGGCAGTTGGTGGTGCAGGAGGCGTTGGAGAGGATGTGGTGCTTGGAAGCATCGTACTGGTCGTCGTTGACGCCCATGACGATGGTGATGTCCTCACCCTTGGCCGGAGCCGAGATGATGACCTTCTTGGCGCCGGCCTCGATGTGAGCCTTGGCCTTGTCGCCGTCGGTGAAGCGGCCGGTCGCCTCGATGACGATCTCGGCGCCCCAGGTCTTCCAGGGGATCTGCTTGGGATCCTTCTCGGCCGAGATGGGGATCCGGCGGCCGTCCACGATGATGGCGCCCTCGGCGGCTTCGACGGTCCCCTCGTAGATCCCGTGAACGGAGTCGTACTTGAAGAGATGCGCCAAGGTCTTGGCGTCGGTCAGGTCGTTGATCCCGACGAACTCGAGGTTCTTGTTCTGAAGGCCGATGCGCAGGACCTGACGGCCGATGCGCCCGAACCCGTTAATGCCGACTTTGGTGGCCATGTTAACTCCTCCTAAATCCTAGGTCGTGCCTAGGTAAACTCTACCCTGCCCGCCAGGTAGGGTCAAGGATTCACCTTGACCACTGTAACGAAATGTAGCGGCCTAGGCAAAGGGGAGTTCGTAGACGGAAACTTCGGTGTCGGAATACGGGTAACGGCGCTTCAGGACGAGGCTTCCGACCTGCTCGGGAAGCGCCTCTCCTCGGCGGTGCTCCAGGATGATCAGCCCGCCTTCGGCCAGGAGGCCGCGCTCGATGATGATCTCCATCACCTGAGGCAATTCTTGGCCGGCGATTGCGTAGGGAGGATCAGCCAGAATCAAATCAAAGGGGCCTTCCAGCCGCTTCAACGCCGTGAGCACCGCGCTGGGCAGGACTTGCGCCGTCAGCTTGAGGGTGGCGAGATTCTCGCGGATCACCGCGAGGGCCGGAGCTGCGCTCTCGACCAGCAGCGCCGATTCCGCCCCGCGGGACAGGGCCTCGATCGCCAGCGCGCCGGAGCCCGCGTAGAGGTCCAGGACGCGCATGCCGTGGATCCGGGGGCCGACGATGTTGAAGATGGCTCCGCGGACCAGCCCGGAACTGGGGCGGGTGGCTTCCCCGGCCAGGGTCTTGAGGTTGCGACCGCGATGCGTGCCTGCGACGACCTTCATGGTGGTTTCCTTCTGCGTTCTGCTTAGCCGATTCCTAGGAAGCCGAGGTTGCTCCGGAACTGCCGCAGCATGTCGGCCTTGAGACCGGGGTGCCGCGTGAGTTCCGGGTCGGCGGAAATGATTTCGAAGGCGGCGATGCGCGCCTTCTCCAGGGTCTCCGTGTCCTCGACCAGGTCCGCCAGGACGAGATCGGGCATCCCGCTCTGGCGCGTACCCAGGAATTCACCCGGGCCGCGGAGTTTGAGGTCCTGTTCGGCAATGACGAAGCCGTCATTGGTGGCCACCATGACCTCCATGCGGGCGCGAGTCTGGTCGGAACGCGAGTCGGTGACCAGCACGCAGTAGGATTGGTCGGCTCCGCGGCCGACCCGTCCGCGCAGCTGGTGAAGCTGCGAGAGGCCGAAGCGCTCGGCGTTCTCGATGATCATCACCGAGGCGTTGGGGACGTCCACGCCCACCTCGACGACCGTGGTGGCGACGAGGATGTCCAGCTCGCGGTTGCGGAAGGCCGTGATCACGGCATCCTTCTCCACGGAGGGCATCTTGCCATGGAGGAGGCCGACCTTGTACTCCGGGAAGACCTTGGTTTGAAGACGCTCGGCCTCTTCGGTGGCGGCTCGGAGCGCTTGCTTTCCTTCCTCGGGGTCGCCTTCCTCGATCAGGGGGAAGACGACGTAGGCTTGCCGCCCTTTGCCCAGCTCGTGGCGGACCAGCTCGTAGGAGTCCTTGCGGCCCTTGCCCTGGACCCAGGAGGTCTGGACGGGCTTTCGGCCGGGGGGCAGCTCGTCGATCACCGAGACGTCGAGGTCGCCGTGCATGGTGAGGGCCAGCGTGCGGGGGATGGGGGTGGCGGTCATGGTCAGCACTTCCGGGTGCAGGCCTTTGGCGCGCAGCAGCGCCCGCTGCTTCACCCCGAAGCGGTGCTGTTCGTCGATCACGACCAAGCCCAGGCGCTGGAACTCGACGCCGTCTTGGATCAGGGCGTGGGTGCCCACGACAATCGGGGTGTAGCCGGACTTCAACGCCTGGAGGTACTGGGTTCGCTCGCGCTTGCCTTGCCGTCCGAGCAGGAGGGCGCAGGGGAGTCCCATGGGCTCGAGCCATTCCTGGAACTTGCGGAAGTGCTGTTCGGCGAGGATCTCGGTAGGGGCCATGAGGGCGCCCTGGTAGCCGTTCTCGACGGCAACCAACAGGGTCAAGAGGGCGACCACGGTCTTGCCGGAGCCGACGTCGCCCTGGACCAGGCGGTTCATGGCTTCCGGGGAGGCCAGGTCGTGGCGCACCTCGTCGAAGACCCGTTTCTGGGCCTTGGTGAGCTCGAAGGGCAAGGCTTCCAGGAGCTTGCTGACGAGCGTCCCGTGGGAGGGGAGCTGGATGGCTTGTTGTTGCTTGGCGACCTGGGCGCGCCGGTAGGCGAGGCCGAGCTGGAGGGTGAAGAGTTCGTCGAAGACCAGGCGGCTGCGGGCGGCATCGCGGGCTTCGGAGGTCTCCGGGAAGTGGATGTGGCGGATGGCGGTGCGGCGATCGATCAGGCCGTGGCGCGAGAGCAGGGAGACCGGGACGGGATCCGGGATCTGGGAGCCGAAGGCGTCGATGGCGGCGTGCATGGCCTTGCGCAGGGCCTTGAGGTGGAGGCCTTCGGTGAGGGGATAGACCGGGACGATGCGGCCGACGTGGATCGACTCGCCCTCGGTCTCGCCGGTTCCGCCCAGGACCTCGACGTCGGGGCGATCGAAGGAGATGCGTCCGGCGAAATCGTCGAATTTGGCCTCGCCGGAGACGAGGATCTGCGCGCCTACGGGGAAGCGTTTCTTGAAGAGCTCGATTTGCGCCCGGGACGTCTTTCCCTGGAACCAGCGGGCGCCGACGCGGCCGGTGCCGTCGGTGACCTGGACGGTCATGATGCACATGTTCGGCCGGCTGGGTGGATGGAAGGCCTCGACGCGCTGGATGCTGCCCCAGATGGTGACGCGCTGGCCCTCTTCGAGGTCGCGGATGCGGGTGCGGGTCTTGTAGTCCAGGTGGGTGCGGGGGAAGTAGTAGAGCAGGTCCCAGATCGTGAGGATGCCGATCTTGCCGAGCATCTCACCGAGCTTGGGGCCGACGCCCTTCACGTACTGGACGGCCTGGTCGAGGCTGCTGGCGCTCTTGGCGGCAGGCGTGCGGGCTTCGACCTTGGCGGGAAGGGGGGTGGGGGTGCCGCTTGTCGGGCGGGCGGGCGGATTTGCTGCGGGCTCCTTGACGAACTGGGCCTTGCTGAACTGGCTCAAGGCGCCGATCAGGCCGTCGACGACCAGGGAGCGCTCGATGGGGTTGAGGTCGTCGTAGCGCTTGAGCTTGCGGCGGAAGTCGGCGATCCGGTTCTGGAGGTCGGGGGCGTGGGGGAGTTCGTCGGAGAGGAGGCCGAGTTGCTCGAAGGCGAACTCCGAGAAGCGGGCGCGCTGTCCTTGCACGTTGGGGTAGGACCGGCGGGCCTCGGCGACGAGGGCCTGGTGAAGCTTGGAGATGAGAGCTGCGGTGGTCATCGGGGGGCTTTCAGGGGCAGGCTACCGTCGCGAGACATGCGGGTTTCCCTCCAGGGAGAAGCGCCAGGGGAGGTCGGCGGCCTGGGTGATGCCGATCCGGGGGCTGGCGATGATCCGCTCGGGAGGCGCGTCTCCTCTCATGATAGAGAGCCGATCGCTGGCGAGCAAGTCTTCTCCATCGAAGGAGCGATCGATGGCGAGGGCCTGGCAGAGCCGGCCGGGGCCGTTGGTGAGGGTTTTCAGGGTGACGGCGGCGTTCTGACTGGCGCGGGCGGCCCGCATGAGGGCTTGGCCTTCGAGAGGTTCGAGGGCGCGGATCAGGACGGCTTCGCCGCGGCCTTCGGGGCCGGTGACGACGTTGAGGCAGTGGTGGATGCCGTAGATGCGGTAGACGTAGGCGAGCCCCGCGCGGCCGAACATGGTGCGGCAGCGGGGCGTGAGGCCTTTGAAGCTGTGAGAGGCGGGGTCGTCGGGGAGGTAGGCTTCGGTCTCGACGATGCGGCCGATGCGGGTTCCCTCGGGGCCCTGGCGAACGATCAGGGCGCCGAGGAGGCGCGGGGCGAGGTCGAGCGCGGACGCCAGGCCGAAGTCTTCGAGCGTGAGGCGGTTAGGCGCGGGTGGATTGGTCCTGCTGTTGCTGCTGAGCGGCAAGACGCTCCCTTCTAGACTCCAGGTAGAACAGGAGCAGCAAGAGGCCGACGCCGACATCGATGGAGATATCCGCGATGTTGAAGATCGGGAAGATGTTCTGGCCGTTCCACTGGAGATCGAACATGTCGACCACGTAGCCCAGCCGGAGGCGATCGGCGAGGTTGCCGACGGTGCCGCCCAGCAGGAGGCCGAGGCTGACGATGTGCAGGGCCGTGCGCTCCTTGAGGCGGAGGACGTAGACGACGATGGCGATCGCCACGGTGCCCGCGATGAGCGCCAGGGGGCCGACATGGCCCGAGAAGGCGCTGAAGGCCGCCCCGATGTTGCGAACGTAGGTCAAGGCGAAGAGATTCGGGATCAACGGGATCGACTCGTAGAGCCCCATGTTTTGGGTCACCCAGAACTTGAAGGCCTGATCGAGGCCAAAGGCAGCCAGGGCGATGGCAAAGAACGCGGGGATCCCCGCAAGTGGCTTGGACACGTGATCGCGACCTCCGTCGACGGGTTGCAAAGTCTTCCCGAGTATACCGGACCCCTGGGCGAGGCACAAGGCGAACGAGCCAAATCGGCTCTCGCTCCCGCGCGCCTTTCCCGGCCGGCGCTAGCGCCCCACCGAGACCAATCCCCAGGTCCCTCGTCCCGACTGCGCCTTCTTGAAGGTCGCCTCCGAGACCACCATCGGGCCCTTCGCGTTGGCCGGATCATGCATGTAGACCTTGCCGTCGGCGATCTTCGTGACCACCGCGTAGTGGCCGGACGTCGTTCCCGGGAAGAGGTAGTCGGGCCGCACATGGGCGATCACCAGCCTCCCCTGCTTCAGTTCCTTCTGGATCTCCGCGATCGACCCGTAGACCACCTTGCTATCCAACCCATAGCTCTTGGCGCCCTGCTGGAGTTGCGCATAGCTCGTGCCGTTGTACTCGCTGGATTGGCTGGTCCCGGCGCCCATGCGGCGCCGCGTCTCCTCGATCGCCTTGTTGGCGGATCCGGGCGTGACCGTGATCTTGCCGAAGGCCTCGGCGATCATCGTGAGGCTGGTCGGGCCGCAGTTGCCGTTGCGGGCCGCGTCCTCGTTGGTGTTCGAGGCGCTGCGGTACTGCGAGACGAAGTTCTCCCGGTTCATCGTCGGGAGCTTGGGAGCGGGCTTGGGCTGCGGCTTGGGCTGCGGCTTGGGCTCCGGTTTGGGCTGCGGCTTCGGCTGCGGCTTGGGCTGCGGCTTGGGCTCCGGTTTGGGTTGCGGCTTCGGCTGAGGCTTGGGCTTCGGCTCGGGCTTCGGGGTGGCCTGCGGCGGAGGAGCCTGCGGGGGCAAGGGGGCCGGAGCGAGCCATCGATCGACGAGCTGATCGAGCCGCTGGAAGAGG
This sequence comes from Candidatus Sericytochromatia bacterium, assembly GCA_036676495.1. Taxonomy (GTDB): domain Bacteria; phylum Cyanobacteriota; class Sericytochromatia; order S15B-MN24; family UBA4093; genus UBA4093. The sequence continues at coordinate 27,724 of JAKFCT010000034.1, read as the reverse complement.
CCCGAAAGGGCCGGGGGAGCGGCGGGGGGCGGCGGAGCCGCGACGGGAGGAGCCACGGGCGCGGCGACCGGCATGGGGCTCTGGCTGATCAGGTGAAGCTGATCGAGCAAGCCCTGGTAGGCCGTCACGGGGGCCATGGGCGCCGGCGGCGCGGGCCAGGCTTGCGGAGCCGGGACGCTGGGGGCGTATGGATTGACCGGCGTGGCGAAGGCAACCTGAACCATCGACTCGACCTCCCTGGAGACCCGGATCCGCGCGCCCCGAGCGACATGGGGAGACCCGTCGCAATTGAGCCCGTAAGGGCTTATCGGGCGCGCGGAGGGAGTTCAGGGTTAACCTCCGACAAAGGTTGAGCAAAAATTTGGGGAGGTCGCGCGGGCTTAGAACGCCATGTAGAACTTCAGGTCACCGTCCGGGGTGAGGCGGCGCGCCAGGCCGAAGCGGAAGATCACCAGCTGCCGTCCCAGGAAGGAGGTGCGCAGGCGCAGCTCGGCGCCGGCCGTCCCGGCGGGGCGCATGGGCGTCTCGTCGCCATTCCAGGCATCTCCGGCCTCTACGAAGGCGGTCGTGTAGATCTTGTTGAGGTAGACGGGGCCGAGCTGGAGATCCATGTTGCTGCGGATCGGGGCGGTGTACTCCAGGCCGGCGTAGGCGAGGCGATCGCCCGTGAAGGAGCCCACGTTGTAGCCGCGCAGCGGGAGGACGGAGCCTCCTCCCACGACGCCTCCCAGCATCAGGGGCACGGCTTCGCCTTGGGTCATGCTGACGCGCCAGTTGAAGGCCAGGTTGTGGCGCCAGCGGGGGATCACCGGGACGAAGTTCGAGCCGCCCAGGGCGAGCTGCTGGTAGGTGAAGTCGGAGCCCCAGGCTCGGTGCGAGGTGAGGTAGGAGGCCGCGATCATGTAGCCCGAGCTCGGGTTGATGTCCATGTCGGCGGTCGATTTGATCTGGCTGTCCGCCCAGCCGAGCCCCAGGGTGAAGTTCTTGCCTTGGCGAACGCCGAGGTCCTGCCCCCCGAGGGGATCCGAAAGGGCCGAGAGGTGGCCGAGGTTCAGCCCGACGCTCATGCGCTGCGAGCCGAACTGGTTCATCGCCATCAGCCCCGCGCCCCGCTCGCGGGCCCAGTAGAGCGAGCCGTAGAGGTCGTTCGGGTTGACGCGAGTGGCCATGCCCACCGTCGGGGCGTCGTAGAGGACCGTGCCCCAGGTGAAGTCCTGCATCCGGTTGAGGTACTGCGCCGAGTACGAGAAGCGCTGGCTCATGATGCCGTAGCGGACGTCCAGCCCCAGGCTCTGCTTGTTGAGGATGTCCGAGAAGATCGACATGACGCCGATCTGCTGGCCGCGCTCGTCCGTCGTCATCTGGGGGAGGACGACGTCGTGGGTCATGCTCGGATCGTAGGAGCGCAGCTTCCAGGTCTCGGGAGTGAGCGGGCTTACGGTGTCGGTGCCGGTCGCGTCGCCGCTAGGGTTGTCTTGCGGGGCCGGGGCTTCGGCGCCGGCCGGAGCGCCGCCCTTCAGGCTTGCCACCTGGTTGCCCGCCAGGTGGTGCGCCGCAGAGGACGGGAGGGGCGCCTTGCGGATCTCGGAGCCCAGCGAGCGGTAGGCGGTGTAGAGGAGCTGACCGTCCGGGGTGTAGGCAGGCCGCTCCACGCCGGCGTAGACCTCGGAGATCTGGGCCATGCGCAGCGGCGCGCGCGTGATCCGGTACAGGTTCTCCATGCCGTCGCGGTTGGAGGTGAAGAGCACCTCCTTGCCGTCGGGCGCGTAGGTCGGGTAGGAGTCCGAGTCCTCGGGCTTGCCGCTCGTGAGCATGGTGACTTCCCCGGTGCCCGGCGCGATCGTCCCGATCTTCCCGCCTTCGCCCAGGCGGTAGATCGAGGCGATCAGCTCTTGACCGTCCGGCGACCAGGCCAGGTGCTGGGCCATCCGCTCGCCGAGGCCTTGGCCGGGGATGTCCCGGCTCGTCTTGAGCTTGAGATCATAAAGCTTGAGGGTCATCTCGCCATCCTCCACCGAGGTGTAGGCGATCTGCTCGGTGCCGGGGCGCCATGCGGGGTCGCGGGCGACGGAGCCCTTGGTCAGCTGCTCGGATTTGCGGGTTTTCAGGTCGTAGAGGAAGAGCGCGAAGGTGGGGGTGCCGGCGTCCAAGGTCACCGCCGAGTAGACGATCCGCTTGCCGTCGGGAGCCCAGTCGAAGCTTTGGATGCGGCCGTTGGACGCGGGGATCTCGGTGATGTTGGAGCCGTCGGGGTTGGCGATCGCCAAGCTGAGGAAGCCCATGACGTGCCCGCGCAGCATCATGTAGGCATCCTGCTGCCGGGAGGTCAGGAAGGCGAGCTGCTTCCCATCCGGGGAGGCCTTGGCGCCCATGTTGATTTCCTGGTTCTCCGGGGGCAGCAAGGGCACGGAGTCCTTGAGGTGGGCGGTCATGCCCTCGGTCTGCTTGCGGTAGGTTTCCTCGGTGGCCTTGCGCCACTCGGCCAGCAACGTGGCGTAAGGCTTGCCGGTGACGGCGACGAGGGCCCGCTCGAAGCTGGGCTCCTTGCCCTCGCGGACGAGCTGGAAGAGCTCCTTGATCTTCTCGCGGCCATGCTGATCGAAGATGTACTTGGTCAGCGCGTAGCCTTCGTTGTAGCCGGCAGCCCCCGCGACTCCTCCCAGGACGGGGAAGTGATGGCGCTCGCTGTTGCTGAGCATGGTGTCGGAGAGGGCGTGAAGGCGGAGCATGCGGTCGTTGGAGGAGTACCAGTACTCGCCCGCGTACTGCGCGATGCCCTCCAGGAACCAGGTCGGAAAGCTCGAGAGGTTGCTGAGCTTGGAGAGGACCGAGTCCCGATCGAGCGCGAGGAAGGAGATGACGTGCGCGAGCTCATGGGCGACGAATCGGTCGGTGCCGATGACCGAGCTGGTGGCCAGCACCGGATCGAGCGTCACCCGGTCCTTGAGGGGCTCGGCCGTTCCGTTGAAGAAGGCGTCCCGGTCGATGATGATGGGGATCTTCTTCGATAGCCGGACGCCGAAGTCCTCGGTGAGTTTGGGGAGGATGCCCTCGGCGCTGAGCGCGATCCGTCGCGCGGTCTTCGCTTCGCCCTGGTAGTAATGGACCAGGAAGTTCGGGGTCTCGAGGACCTGCCAGTCCCGCTCCGGGTGGTTGGCCGCCCATGCGGGCAAGGCGCCGAGACTCAGGCAAGCGGCAAGAAACGTAGACCAGACGCGGCCAGACACCATGAGACCTCCTGCAAAGCAAGTCAGGGAGCGGGGTTGCCGGCTGTAATGAAGCTGTAATTGCGGTGAAATGTACATACCCGGCCCCTTGGACGCTTAACGGAAGCAAGGGGTTAAGAGATGTGAAATGCGCTCTTTTGATTTTCCGTTAAGCCTTTAACAGTCGAGGGTATAATCGGCCTAGCATTGGTTTGCTCGGGGCCCCTGGGTTTGATACGACGGCTTGGCAATCCAGAGCGCCTCACTTCCCCACCCGGAGCGGCGGTCGCCGCGGCGCCGAGGGCTCGCTTCGAGGGCATTAACCGCTCTGAGCCTCAGGAGGGGAACCTGGTCCCGCCCCATGTTTCGCCCCCGGCGAAGGAGAAGACAGGCCCATGTCATCCAAGATCCTGGTCGTCGACGACGAACCCTCCATCGTGAAGTCCATCCAGTATTCGCTGGAGAAGGAAGGCTATCAGGTCGTCACCGCGGCTGACGGGCAGCAGGCCCTGGAGGTCTGCCGGCGTGAGAAGCCGAACCTCGTCATCCTCGACATCATGCTGCCTTCGCTGGACGGCTACGAAGTCTGCCGCCAGATCCGCTCCGAGATGCCCATCCCGATCATCATGCTCACCGCCAAGGGTGAGGAGATCGACAAGGTGGTGGGCCTGGAGATCGGCGCCGACGAGTACGTCACCAAGCCTTTCAGCCTGCGCGAGCTGCTGGCCCGCATCAAGGCCCTCCTGCGCCTGGTCTCCCGCTACCAGGAGGTGAAGGCGGCCACTCCCGATCGCATCGAGATCGGCGACCTGGTCATCGACACCGCCCGCCACGAGGTCACCATCGCCAGCAAGGTGCTCAACCTCACGCTCAAGGAGTACGAGCTCCTCAAGCTCATGGCCCTCAACGCCAACAAGGTCCTCTCCCGCGAGTTCCTGATCGAGCAGGTCTGGGGCTACGACTTCACCGGTGAGGGCCGCACCGTCGACGTCCACATCCACTGGCTGCGCGAGAAGATCGAGAAGGATCCCAACAACCCCATGCGGATCCAGACCGTGCGCGGCGTGGGCTATCGCTTCGAGCGCCGCACCACCGCCGCCGGCTCCCGCGCTTAGCGGCCCGCGTGCCGCAAAAGGGCGCGCTCATGCCCGCACGACCCTTGTCGAGGCTGCCCCTGAAGGGGCAGCCTCCTCGTTCGATCACCACCGGCGTCACCCTGCTCTTCGCGGTCGTCTCCGGCCTGATGCTGGTGAGCCTCATCCTGATCGGTCATTTGCCTCGCGCCTCGTGGCCGGAGGTGCTCTTGGCCTGGGGAGTCGCCACCTTGGCGACGTCCACCATCACTTACGTGCTGGGTGGCGGCCTCTGGGGCCCTTACTCCTGGCTGCACCGCACGATCGACATGCTCACCGAGGGCCAGCTCGAGCTTCCCCAGGCGCCGATCGCCAAGGAAGCCGCCCCCCTCTTGCGGGGCATCACCCAGATCGCCGAGGAGCTGAGGCATTACCGCACGCTCGACGTCGAGAACCTGATCCTGGAAAAGGCCGAGCTGGAGAACGTCATCAACTCGATGACCGAGGGCCTGGTGATCGTGGACCTCGAGATGCGGCCGGTCTTCATCAACCCCGCTCTCAAGGCCATGGCGCAGACCAGCGATCCGGGGACGGCCTCCCTGGACCCCTGGGTTCGCTTCCAGGGCCGCTGGGCCTTGCCCGAGCAGTACGGGATCATCGAGGAGGCGATGCGGCGCAGCCCCGAGTCGCCCCGAACCGACATCGTCGAGCTGGTGAACCCTCGCCAGTACCTCAAGCGCTACTCGAGCCCCCTCTACAACGGCGATCGCAAGCAGATCGGCCACTTGATCATCTGCCACGACATGACGGCCGAAGTGGAGGCGGATCGCCTCAAGAGCGAGTTCATCTCCAACGCCTCCCACGAGCTCAGGACGCCGGTCGCCTCCCTCAAGGTCCTGGTGGAAAGCCTGCTGGACGGAGCCCAGGACGATCCGGAGCTGCGGCAGAGCTTCCTGGATGACGTTTACCGGGAACTCGAGCGCCTGCATGTCCTGGTCAACGACCTGCTGGATCTGGCGGCCATCGAATCGGGACGCAAGTCCCTCACGCTTAGGGCCGTCGATGCCCGGAAGGTGATCGAGGATGCCGTGGCCACCGTCGTGCCTCAGGCGAAGCAGCGGGACGTCGGCCTGGATCTCCGGATTCCGCCGGCGCTCTCGGTTCAGGCCGATCAGGTCCGGCTGCGGCAGATCCTGGTGAACCTGCTGGCCAACGCGGTGAAGTTCACGCCGACCGGCGGCCAGGTACGCCTGCATGCGGAGGAGAGTGAGGACGGAGTGGTCTTCCGGGTGGTGGATACGGGCATCGGCATTCCCGCGAAGGATCTCCCGCACATCTTCGACCGCTTTTTCCGGGTGACGCGGGGCCGCTCGCGCCTGCAAGGCGGCTCGGGTCTGGGCTTGACCATCGTCAAGCAGGCGGTGGACGCCCATCACGGGCGGATCTCGGTGGAATCGACCGAGGGCGAAGGGACGACCTTCGAGTTCGTGCTGCCCCGGAGTTCCGGCGACTGATCCCGGGACCGGGCTTCACTCCGTGAAGCGCTGAGCGGTCGTTTTTTCCCAGTAGCTGCGGTACGTTTCCCAGGATTCGGGAGCGGGGGCTTGCGAGAGCACCTGCAAGGCTTCGAGAGCGAGCGTGCGCTCTCCGGGATGCTTCATGCGGGCCATGGCGAGCAGGCTCGCTCCCGCCTCGCGCAGAATGGGCTCGCGGTTCGCGGGTACCCTTGCGAGCCGGAGGAGCAGGGTCGCCGCGTGCATGCGGTCGGAGGGCTCCGGATAGCGGATCAATGCGAGGAAGGGCTCCGGAGCGATCGGCTCGCGCCCGATCTGGCGCTCGATCAGGGGAAGCAAGGCCCGGGCGACGTCCCGGCGCACCGCGGCATCCGGATCGAGAAGGGCATCGACCAGGAGACGCCGCGCCCGGCGCGGATCGGGGTGGAAGGCGATCGCCTGGGCCGCCTGCCCCCGGATCCCCGGATCCGCCGCGTCGCGCAGGGCCGCCTCCAGCACCGCGACATGGGTTTCGGCCAGATCCTCCAGCCGATCCTGATCGCTGGGCAGCAAGGTGTCTCGGAACGCTCCCAGCCCTCGAACGCGCTCGCGGAAGAAGGTCCTTACCGCTTCCGGAAGCTCATGCTGGCCGCTCGGGCGGATCTTTTGCAGGAGCCTGACGGAATGATCGACCACGCTGATGGTCAGGTAGGTCGCTCCGTCTTCCTTGCCCCCGATGAAGGTCGTCGGCCGCACCGAGACTTGCCGGAAACGCCCCGTCCCTTCCAGCTTCGCCTCGGCGGGCTGCACCACGGCTTCCTTCAGCCGCGCGTAGGGTACTTTCATGCCTTCCTTGAGGCCCAGCAGTTTCAGCAGGTCGCCGACCTGGGACGCGGGAATCCCCACGACGTCGATTCCCTTGATCTCGGTGGGAAGCTCCAAGCCCTGCAAGGGCGTCGCGGCCCAGGCTCCCCCAGGAGCCGCCAGCGAGCCGCTCAGCAGGACCGACAGCGCCCCCCTGATGAGCCATTGGCTTGAATTCCGGCGCTTCATCTCGCCTCCTCTGATGCCAGCGACGCCGCGACAGGGCTGCTACGCTTTCTCAAGCCTAGCCGCAGGCGCGTCGCGACAGCCGCAGGCGCGTCGCAACAGCCGCGGGGGCTTGGCTCTCATCATAGCGGGGACGCGCGGAGGGATCCACCTTGACGGGGCGAGGGCTGTTGTTCAAAGCGCCATGCCGCCCGCCGTGGGGGCAGGTCCTTACGGCTGCGGGGTGTGCGTCGTGACGGCTCCGGCCAGCTTGACGCCTTGCACGGTGGCTTGGCCGGCACGCAGCGCCCCGCCCGAGGCCATCGACAGCCCCGTGTTCACCAGCTTGGGCCCGAAGACGATCAGCCCGACCTCGGCGATTCCTCGCCCGAACGCTTTGCCGGGACGGCCCTCCTTGAAGGCCGTGGTAAAGGGCTCCGTGAAGGCTGCCACCAGAGCGCTCGGCCGTGTCACCAGCGTCACGGGTACCTTGAGGAGGCTCGACAGGGAGGCGAGGGGATGAATGACGAGGTTGGCCACCCCCACGATCGTGTCGGCGACGGCTTCTCCCGCCCCGATGAAGACGTCTCCCACGAAGCCCAGCGCGCCACCCTTGCCTTGCTGGGGCTTGGGCTCGAAGGGCGCGTCGAAGCCGGGACGGGCGGGCATCGTGTAAACCGAGCCCCGGGCGCTCGTCGTGGTCTTCCAGATCCCGGAGTCGCCGTTCGAGGCGTCCTGCAGGGACCAGAGCGGGGTGTAGACGGATGCGGAAGGGGTGACCATGAAGCTTCCTCCCACGCGACTCATGCGGGCGCCCAAACCGGAGTGCGGGAGCCTGCGGCTCCGTAACGGGCTTATCCGAGGTCCGCCGCCGCGCCTTGCCCCGGCGCGGTTTAAACCGGGGTGAAACTTGCTTGCCGGGGCGTTAACCGGAGTCCTTTGCCCTCGTCTCGCCTGAAATTAACAGAGACTTAACCGCAGGTTTACTCTTAACAGCCTCTGAACGGGGGATAAACCTCTCGTCCGGTTCAGTCGCAAGGAGGAGTCGCCATGCAGATCGTTTCTCAGCCCCGTTACCCGATGGTTCGCTCGATGGCTGCTCCGGTCGCCCAGGCAGCTCCCGCTCAGGCGGCGCCGACCCAGGCCGCGCCTGCCGCCCCGACCGCTTCGGCTCAGGCAGCCGAGGCCGGCCAAGCCTTCGCTCAGCAGTTCGGGGCTTTCACGAAGAAGGCTCAGAGCTTCCTTTCCAACCTTTGGGACACCGTGCTCGGCCCTGCCCTGAACAGCCTCATCAGCATGATCAAGGGAGCCTTCGGCGGGTAAGCGATCCCCCGGCGACCGCTCCGACTGGACAAGACCGGACTCACCGGCACGCTGCTCGGTTTCGCGCGTGAAACCGGCAGCCGCCGATCCCCTTTATCCCCCCTCTATTGAGGGGGGATTTTTTTGTGCGGGCCCGTGGTGGATTAGGGCTAGTACAGGAACATGGCGTCGCCAAGCGCCCGCGGCTACGGTCTGGCCCGTAGTGGATTAGGGCTAGTACAGGAACATGGCGTCGCCAAAGGAATAGAACCGGTAGCCTTCGGCGATTGCCACCCGGTACGCCTCCAGCAACGTCTCTCGGCCGTCGCGTCCCGCTCCGCCTTGCTCAATGAATGCGCTCACCAGCATCAACAGGGTCGACTTCGGCAGGTGGAAGTTGGTGACCAGGGCATCCACCACCTGGAAGCGGTAGCCGGGGTAGATGAAGAGCCGGGTCTCTCCGGACGCGGCATGCAGATCCGGGCCGCCCTGCTCCTGGGCCGCGTGTTCGAGGGTCCGAGCGACGGTGGTCCCCACCGCCACGACCCGCCCGCCCCGCGCGCGGGTCTCGCGGATCGCCTGAGCCGTCTCCTCGGGGAGGGAGTACCATTCCGCGTGCATGGGGTGCTCGCGAATGTCCTCGGCCATCACGGGCTTGAAGGTGCCCAGCCCGGTGTGCAGGGTGATCCGGGCGATCCGGGTGCCCCGCTGCTCCAGCTCGGCCATCAGCTCGGGGGTGAAGTGCAAGCCTGCGGTGGGAGCCGCGACCGCCCCCTCGTGCCGGGCGTAGACGGTCTGGTAACGATCCGGATCCTCCGGGCGTCCCGAGATGTAGGGCGGCAGGGGAAGCTCCCCGAGACGGGCCACCAGGGCCATCGTCGGCTCGCCGGTATGACTGGAGAGCCGGATCAGACGCTCACCGCCCGGCAGGACATCGAGCACTTCCGCGCTGAGCTCGGGAATTGCCTGCACGGCTTCCGGGGAGTCACTCGCCGGAGCGGCCTTGCCGAAGTGCACCACGGAGCCCACGGGAAGTTTCTTGCCGGGGCGGGCGAGCGCCACCCAGACATCGCGCTCCTTCTCCTGGAGCAGCAGCACCTCGACCTTGCCGCCCGTGGGGCGATGGCCGTGGAGCCGTGCGGGAATCACCTTGGTGTCATTGAGGATCAGCAGGTCTCCGGGGTTCAGGTAGTCCAGGAGATCACGGAAGCGTCGGTGCTCGAGGGTGCCGGTCGCTCGATTCAGCACCAGCAGCCGGCTCATGTCTCGCCGTTCGGCAGGAAGCTGGGCGATGCTGGATTCAGGCAGGTCGAAGTCGTAATCGCTAAGGCGGGTGCTCATTTGAAGGCAAGTTCCGAGTAAAGTTGGAGGACGATCAGGATGCCGATGAGAAGGAGGTAGGCCATGGGGATGGGCCTGCCGTGCTGGCGGGCCCAAGAGCGCCCTCCGAGGAAAAGCAGGAACCAGCCCGCTCCGTAGAGGGCCCAGCGGCTCCAGTCGCTATCCACCATACCAGGCAGGGCTACTGTCCGTCACTCGGCAGCATGCTGAGCTGCGCAGAGGGGTAGTAGTGAAGCAGGATCTGGGCGTACGGATAGCCCATCTCGGCGAGCCCTTTGGCGCCCCACTGGGACATGCCGAGCCCATGGCCATGGCCGCGGCCGGCGAAGGAGAACCGCGAGGGGGAGGCCTCAGACTGGGGGTGTCCCAGGACGTTCCAGAGGGTCGAGAAGAGCCCGATGGCATGGCGGAACTGCTCTCCGGCAAGCTCGCGGATGCCCTGGGTGCCGGTGACGCGCACCCGGGTGACCCGTCCCGAATAGGCCCGCTGGAGCGGTTCGATCCGGATGACGTCGCCGACGTCCTGGCCGATCTTGGTGAGCCCGTTCTTGATCTCGTCGGCCGAGTACGAGCGCTGCCAAGTGTACTTGGGGGAGCGTTGATCGAAGTCCGGGACGGGGCGCAAGTAGGGGAGGCTCTCGCCCCAGACGGCGTCGGCGCTCTCGGTGTAGCCGCCGGCCGAGGCGTGGAAGTAGGCGCGGATCACCTTGCCGTTGTAGGTGACGACCTGGCCCCGGGTGGCGTTCACCGCGGCGTTCGAGAGGGAGGTCTCGGCGGCGGCTCCCTTGTAGACCTGGCTGGCGACCGTGGGTTTCAGGTCGTAGCCCCGGCTGCCGTAGCTGCCGCGGTTGGCGACGGCGTAGGTGCGGGCGGCGACGGCCTGGGCCTTGAGGCTTTCGAGGGGCCAGTGGGAGGGCATTTCAGCGGGGACGACCCCGTAGAGGTAGTCCTCGAGCGGCACGTGGTTGACGGCGACGATCTGGCCGTCTTGAAGGCGGATCTCGAGGTCCCCGCGGTACCAGCGATCGCCGATGAAGACCAAGGGGATGCCGCTGGCATCAACGGGGACGATCCGGCATGGGCTGGGGACGGGGAGGGCTTTCCCCGTGGGGGAGAGTAGTTGCAGGGTGCCGGAGGGCGTGGCGCTCCATGCCTCGGAGGGCTTCATGGTGGCCACGCTGCGGCCCTGGGCGTCGAGGATGCGGGCGGGAGCGGAGGTGGCGAAGCGCAAGGAGGCGGCTCCGTCGACGATGCCGATCCGGAGGGTCGTGGCTTCGGCCCGGGCGGCGCCGAGGCCGGTGAGTCCGGCCGTCAGCAGGCAAGCGAAGAGGAGGAGGCGCGCCCAGGACCGCATCCGGCGTTAGTCGGTCAGTCCGATGCGGACCGGGGGCCAGAAGCGAACGGCGGAGCGCCCGATGATGTTGTCGATGGGCAGTGCGCCCCAGACATGGGAGTCCGCGGAGTTGTTGCGGTTGTCGCCCATGACGAAGACGTTTCCGGCGGGGATGAGGAGCGGGTCCATCTCGTAGGTGGGCGCCTCCATGAGGTAGGCCTCTTGGAGGGGCTGGTCGTTGATGTAGACCTTGCCCTCACGGACGGCGATGGTCTCTCCGGGAAGACCGACCACGCGCTTGATGAAGGCGTTGCCCCGGTCGAAGCCGCTGCGCGGGGGGGGATCGAAGACGACGATGTCGCCGCGCTCGGGCGGGTGGAGGCGATAGGTGACCTTCTCGACGATCAGGCGATCGCCCACTTCCAGCGTGGGGAGCATGGATTCGGACGGGATGAAGCGGGCTTCAGCCACCGTCGCCCGCACGCCGAGGGCCAGGATGATGGCCACCACGAAGGTCTCGACGGTTTCGCGGGTCTTGGATTTCGGGGCCCGCTCGCGCTTGAACGCCTGGGCAAGGGATTTGAGCATCCGGATTCTCCTCCTTGGATGTCCGATTCTAGCACGGTTGCGGCGGGCTTAAAACACGGAACCAAGGATTCCGAGCGATCCGAGTCCCAGCATGGTGGCCGCCGTCGCGCTCAGCAGTAGCCAGGGCCGGAGCCCGACCTCGTAGCCTTGTCGGCGGCAGCGCCAGGCATAGACGCCGCCGAGGAGGGCCGAGAGGGTCCACGTCAGGGGCACCGCCCAGAGCACTTGCCCCGCCATGACCCCCGCGAGGCCGGCGATCGCCGCGAAGATCCCGAATGGCAGCCCCCACGCGACCAGGCGGTAGATCACCTCGGAGATGGTCTCCGCGTTGATGGCGAAGTACCGTCCGGTCTTCCGCGCGTTCATGGCGCCCGTCTTGCGATAGAAGAAGGCCAGGATCAGGTTGGCGGCGGCGAAGGCCATCATGCCTCCGGCGACCACGCCGCCGGCTTCGGCGAGGGCGGGCCAGCCCGTCAGCGCGTCCACCTCGATCACCTGGGTGCGCGGCACGTAGAGCAAGGCCGGAAGGGTGGCGACTCCCGCGGCGAGTCCCAGGATGCGGGTGCCCAGCTCGGCTTCGAGCCACCAGTAGAGCAGCAGCACCGGAGCGCAGAAGAGGGCCCAGTCTTCGAGCCGTCCCCCCGCGAAGGGCCCGATGAAGAGGGCGGCGCTGGAGGCGAGGGTGGCCAAGCCCAGGGCGATCGCCGCCAGGCGATCGTGCGTGTGGCCGGGCCGGATCAGCTTGGCGGCGAGCACGAGGACGGTGGTGACGCTTCCCACCGCCGTGAGGTCGCGCAGGAAATCGGCCCAGTCAACCCAGGTCATGCGTTTCTCCAGTTCAGCAGGGCATAGCAGTCCAGCGGTTCTCTGCGCCCTTTCAGGGTGACGGCGCCCAGCGCGTGAACCTCCGCCCAGGGGCGGATGAGCTGGTAGGTGGATTCCGAGATCAGGATGTCGGTGTGGAACTGCTTGTTGAGGGCTTCAAGGCGGCTCGCCGTGTTCACGACGTCGCCGATCACGGTCCACTGGCGGAACTGCGGAGCGCCGATCTCGCCGACGAGGGCCGTGCCGGAGGAGAGGCCGATGCGGACCTTGACGGGGCGTTTTCCCTCGGCGAGCCGTTCGAGCTGGAGGGCCTCCATGCGCTCGAGCATGGCGAGGGCGGCCTGGGCGGCGTTCTGGGCATCTCGAAGGGGATCCGCGCCGTCCCAGACCACCAGCATGGCGTCTCCCATGTAGGCGTCGATCCGGCCGCCGTGAGCCGAGAGGGGCTCGGCCATGGCCGTGAAGTAGCGATTGAGGAAGCCGACGACCTCATGAGGGGGGATCTGCTCGGTCACGGCGGTGAAGCCTTCGAGATCCGAGAAGAGGATGGTGACTTGACGGGTTTCCCCCTCGAAGGTCGGGGTCATGGGGTCGGAAGGCGTGCGAGGCAGGGGCATGGGAACCTTATTACCAGTAGCCGCAGGCGCTGAAGCGACGGCGGGGGCACTCTGCCCCCGCCGTCAGGGTCGTGAGACTAGAAGCCGAGGGACCAGGAGGCCGCGACGTTGCCGCCTCGGCCGGCCGTGTCGATCGCGGCGGCGAGATCCACCCGGGTGAGCCAGAGGTTGAGCCCGACACCGCCGCCGACGAAGCTGTAGCGTCCGCCGACGCGTCCGCCGAGGCGCAACATCAGGATGTTGAAGAGGCTCTCCTCGGCTCCCAGCTGGAGGCTGGGTCCGAAGCCGTCGAAGTTCTGCTGGATGTCCGCGGCGACCATCAGGCCGGGGATGGGCGTGGCGTAGGCGGCGCCCACCTGCAGGCCCATGGGCTCGGTGTCGGTGAAGTTGATGTTCTCCGATCCGCCCTGCTGGTTGAGCTGGAAGCTCGAACCGTTGTAGCCGCCGGTGTAGACCGTCTTGGTGCCGGGCCAGACGACCACGGCGTTGGTGACGGCGCCACCCACGGTGAGGGCGTCGTTGACGGCGAGCGTCATGCCGAGGTCAAGGCCGGTTCCCATCGCGCCGGCCGCGTAGGAGGTGTATTCGGTGCTGACGCGGCCCGGAGCCTGCATGTCCTTCGTGAACTTGTCGGCGGCCGCCGTGAACGCGGAGGCGTTTTGGAGGGGATCCGCGGCGAACTGGTCGAGCGCGGCGTTCATGTCGGTCAGGGGCTGGGCGACGTTGAGCTTGGTGGTCATCTCGAGTCGGCCGGGCACTCCGAGGGGGATGGGCTGGTTGTTCGAGGTCTGGATGGTGTTGCCGGGAAGGTTCATGGCGCCGAGGCCGTTGAAGAGCTTCACGGTGGCGCCCGCCGTCAGCTTGCCGGGAAGACCGAAGTTGCCGATCTCCTGGGCATAGGTGACGCCGGTGGTCACGTAGGCTTGTTCGTTGACCGCGAGGGTGATCTTGCGCTCGCCGCTGTCGGCCTCATTTTGCTTCATGAGGGGGCCGAAGCCGTCCTTGCCGGTGATCGCCTGCTTGATGTTGCCGACCGTGGCGATGGCCGCGTTGAAGTCGGGGGAGTTGGAGCTGAGGTTGTCGTTGAGGCTCTTGATCTCGCGGGCGATGTTCCGGTCGGTCGTGTCGAAGTTGCGCAGGACCGAGAACATCTCGGGCGCCGAGATATGGGCTTCCACTCCGCCGCGGGCGTAGGAGCGGATGCCCAGGTTGCCGATCTTGAGGCCGACGAGGCCCACCTGGGTTCCGGCGAAGAGGCGAAGGCCGTCATCGGGGATCACGTTGGGGAAGGGCACGGCCGCCGGCATCTCGCCGCCGCTGGCGGCAGCCTGGTAGCTCGAGAGGTACTGGCCGTAGCTGATCAGGCCCTGGATCTCGGCGGTTCCGACGGCGTTGTTGCCGAGGTTGAGGCCGAGGTTGGGTCCGATGAACAAGGTGCCGCGTTGGCGGGAGAGGAGGGCGGGGTTGCCCAAGGGGGAGTTGATGTCCTGGTTGCCCCATGCGGAGAAGGAGCCGCCCAGCGAGAGCGCGCGGGCATCGTAGGACATGCCGGTGACGTTGGCATGGGCCGGCAAGGCGGCGAGAGGGAGGCTGAGGGCAAGCCCGAGGGCAAGGACGCGTTTCATGGCGGGGTATTCTCCTTCTTCTCGCGCTTACTGAACGGTGAAGATCCCGAGCGAGTCGGGCTTGTCGATGGCGAAAGCGGTCTTGGCGTCGTCATGGTCGATGGCGACGATGGTCCAAGCGTAGATGCCCTTCGTCAGAGCCTCGTTCTTCTCGGCGAAGAAGTTGCCCGGCATGGCTTTGAGGGAGTCCTTGAGGAGCGCGTCTCCGGTGATGGCGGCGAGGTCCGAAGGAGTGCCGTAGGTCACCTCGGTCGAGTGGGAGGCGGCGTCGAGGAAGGCGATGTACGTGGGGGTGCCTCCGCTGAGCGAGCCGCCGCCGAAGCCGCCGTTGGGATCGTCGCTCATCCGGGCCACGGTCACGACGAAGCCCTTGGGCAGGGCGCCGCTGCGGGTCCACTTGAGGGTGGGGGACGAGGCGGGGGCGACGTTGGTGCCGTTAGGCTCGTTCGAGGTCAGACGGGTGTCGGGAAGGAGGGCCGGGGTGATGCTCTGGGTGGCCGTCGACTCCGCGAAGGTCAGCGTGTAGAGGTAATTTTGGCCGGGGTTCAGGTCGTTGGTGGGGGAGTCCTCGTCGGGGTAGGAGTTCTTGGAGAGGTCCCCGGTGAGCGTGACGGTGGTGATGCCGTCGAAGCGCTCGAGCTTGCTGGGGGCGGCGCCGCTCAGCGAGATCCAGCCCAGGAAGTTCGTAACCTTGGTGTTGCCATCTTGGGGGTTGCTCACCGTGAGGGAGCGAACCAGGAGGGTGCCTTTCGAAAGGGTCTTGTTGAGGCTTTCGAATTCCCGGCTGGCGATGCAGCCGGTGAGCAGGCTGAGGCCTGCAGCCAGGGCGATGGTCTTCTTGAGCACGGGCTAGCTCCTTGTGAACTCTGTTCTAGCGGACGTTTAGGGCCCCCGGCGCATGGAGGCTTGCTAGGCTATTTGCTTATACCACGTTGCCCCGTAAATGATAACCGATTTACTGGGCCAAGGGCCCTTCGATATGCGGTTTCCGGCACGTCAGTGCGATAACCGAGTAATTGGGCCAAAGGCCTTTCGATAGGAGGTTTGCGCAGCGCGCGGTCGAAAACGGGCTGCGTGGCCGCACGGTCCTTTGCGCTCAGGTTTCGGCCTTCCGGGTTTCCCCCCTGGCAGCCTGCTTGCAAATTTGTTAGGATTCGAAGGGAGGCAAGGGCCGCTGTGAGCATCTGAACCCACCCTTCGCACGCCGCTGCCCCGCCAGGGGGTGCCGAGCGTCGTGGCCAGGGGGGCGTCGGACGCTCCGAGGAGACGGGTCGTGGATGCACCAGGTGATGGTGATAAGAAGCTCGACTCCACGCGCTTCGCGCATCCCGCAGAGCGGGAGTTCGCGAAGCTTCTCGACTTCTATCAGATCGCCTGGGAATACGAGCCTCGAAGCTTTCCCTTGCGCTGGGCAGAGGACGGGCGGATCGTCGAGCAGTTCACACCCGACTTCTACCTCCCGGTGGAGGGGATCTATATCGAGTTGACGGCCATGCGCCAGCGCCTGGTCACCCGCAAGAACCGGAAGATCCGGAAGATGCGGGAGCTCTACCCCGACGTCCGGGTCAAGTTGCTTTGCCACCGCGACCTCATGCAGATGACGGCGAAGTACCACTTCGAGTGGTAGCGCCGGAGATTTGGAGAACCGATGTCCGCCCCTGAATCGACCCTGAAGGAGTCTCCCGTGAGCTTTCCCTATCCCCGCCTCGTCGACGCCATCGAGTCCGTCCTGCTCTCCGAGGAGCAGATCAAGGATCGCATTCGGGAGCTCGGTGAGCAGATCGCCGTCGACTATGCCGGCAAGGACGTGGTGCTGATCGGGGTGCTCAAGGGCGTGGCGCTGTTCTTCGGCGACATGATGCGCGCGATCGATCTTCCGCTCGAAATCGACTTCATGGCCGTCTCCTCCTACGGGGCCTCCACGCGCAGCTCGGGAGTGGTGCGGATCCTCAAGGACCTGGACGAGACCATCACCGGTCGGCATGTCCTGATCCTCGAGGACATCATCGACACCGGCCTCACGCTCTCCTACCTGGTTCGGACGCTCATGGAGCGCCGGCCGGCGTCGCTGGAGATCTGCACCATGCTCGACAAGCCGGCGCGCCGCCTGGTCGAGGTTCCGGTCAAGTACGTCGGCTTCACGATTCCGGATCAGTTCGTGGTGGGCTACGGGCTCGACTACGATCAGAAGTTCCGCAATCTTCCCTTTGTGGGCATCCTCAAGCCGGAGGTCTACAGCAAGTAGGCTTACCGGTCGACGGCATTCGGATGCCTGAGCCGCGGGCGCTTCGTGGGCATCCTCAAGCCGGAGGTCTACAGCAAGTAGGCTACTCGGTCGACGGCATTCGGAAGCCCGAGCCGCGACCGCCGATGGAACGCGAAACGTTAGCCGTGGGTGCTGCCCGAGAGGTGGAGGCGCCCATGGTTAACGATCTGTGATATACTGGGTAACGGATGCCGCCCCATGGGGCTGGTCGAGGCCGGGAGACCGGTTTTCTGCCCAAAATCGAGAGGTTTCGGGAGAGTGGGTGTCGCACCCGCTCTTTCTTTTCTAGGTGGTATTGCCGAAGGGTCCCGGGGGCAGCGGGGTGCTGAGGCCAGATTGAGGAGAGAGACATGGCCAAGATCGCCGAAGAGGTTGCCGACATGGCGCAACCTCTGGCCCAGGATCTGGGCCTCGCCGTCTGGGACGTGGAGTACGTCAAAGAGGGCGGGCAGATGATCTTGCGGGTCTACATCGACCGCGAGGATCGTCCGATCACCCATGAGGACTGCGAGGCGATGAGCCGCCGGCTGGATGAGGAGCTCGACAAGCGGGACCTGATCGCCGGGGCCTACAACCTGGAGGTCTCCTCGCCGGGGGCGGAGCGGCCTTTGCGGACGGATCGGGATTTCGAGCGCTTCCAGGGTCAGCCGGTGCTGGTCAAGACCTTCGCGCCGGTCAACGGCAAGAAGGAATGGAAGGGCGCGCTCTTGGGGGCGACGGAGCAAGCGATCCGGATCCAGGGTCCCAAGGGTGAGATGACGTTTTCGCGGGATCAGGTATCGCTGATCCGTCTGACGATCGAGTTTTAACGGGGGGTTGTGACATGCAGGTGAACATCAAGGAGCTCTTCAAGGCCCTCCAGCGGGAGCGCGGCATCGCTCCGGAGGTGCTCCACGAAGCCCTCGAGGCGGCCATGGCGTCGGCCTACAAGAAGACCGCGAACGCCCGTGAGAATGCGATCGCCCAGCTCGACATCGAGTCGGGGAGCCTGAAGATTCTCGATATCCGGACGGTCGTCGAGGGTGAGATCGAGGATCCGTTGACCCAGATCGCGCTCGACGAGGCCCAGGAGCATGACCCCGAGATCCAGCCCGGCCAGGAGATCACGATCGACGTGACCCCGCCGGCGGCCGAGATGGGTCGCCTGGCTGCCCAGATGGCCAAGCAGGTGCTCAACCAGCGTCTGCGCGAGGCGGATCGTAAGATCGTCATGGATCAGTTCAAGGGCAAGGAAGGCGAGACCATCATCGGGACGGTCGGGCGCCTGGAAGGCCGCAACATCATCGTGAGCTTCGGCAAGGCCGAGGGGATCGTGCCGGGCTCCGAGCAGGTGCCGGGTGAGCACTACCGGGTGGGCGACCGCATCAAGGTCTTCCTGATCGAGGTGCGCGAGACGACCCGCGGCATGCAGTTGCTCTGCTCGCGGGCCCATCCGGGCCTGGTGCGGGAGCTCTTCGAGCTGGAGATCCCGGAGATCATGGACGGGACCGTGACGATCGAGGCGATCGCCCGTGAAGCCGGTTACCGGACCAAGATCGCGGTGCGGAGCCGCGACGCGTCGGTCGATCCGGTGGGAGCCTGCGTGGGCGCCCGGGGCGGCCGCATCCAGGGGATCGTCAGCGAGCTCAAGAACGAGAAGATCGACATCATCCGCTGGTCGGAGGATCCGGCCACCTTCATCTCGAACTCCCTCTCCCCGGCCAAGGTGGTCACGGTGCAGGTGAGTTCGCTGGAGAAGACGGCGCGGGTGATCGTGCCGGATGCGATGTTGAGCCTGGCGATCGGTCGCGAAGGCCAGAACGTCCGCCTTGCGGCGCGCCTGACCGGCTACAAGATCGACATCAAGAGCGAGTCGCAGCAGCGTGAGATCACCACGGCCCAGCTCTCGGAGGCCATGGATACGATTTCGCGCCCCCCGACGGCGATGGAGCAGGCCTTCGAGGCGGCTTTCGGTCGTCAGGACGTGGCGGCGACCGAGGGTGAGGAATCGCCCGAGGAGCGGCTCGGCGTGACGGTCGAGGCTTCGGAGGCCGACGTCCCGGAGGCCAGCAAGCCGGAGACGGTGGCGGACGACACCGAGCTCGAGCCGCAGGCGCTTGCCGAGACGCGGGCGATCGAGGCTGAATGAGCCAAGTCGCGGGCGAAGCACCGCAGCGGCGGTGTGTAAGTTGTCGCACGCTAGGATCGAGGCTAGAATTGATCCGGGTCGTCCGAACGCCGGAAGGCGAGGTGGCGCTGGATCTCGGAGGAAAGGTCCAGGGGCGGGGGGCCTACGTATGTCGGAAGGTGGCGTGCACCGAAAACGCCATCAAACGGCGCTTGTTGGACAAGGCCCTGAAGAAGAATCTCCCAGCAGAGCTGGCTAGAAATATCGCCGCTTTGGGTCAGGAGCACGGGTGAGTGCCGAGCAGAACCGTTCCGTAACGCCGCGTGAGGCGGCGACAGCATCGGTCGGATGATTGAAGGTGCTCGAGGGTTGCAGTCGGGATCTCCCGGCTCGGGCCAGGCGATGGAGGTAGAGAAACGGAATGCGGGTACACGAACTGGCTAAGCAGCTGAATATTCCCCCCAAGGAGATGATTACGGTCC
Organism: Candidatus Sericytochromatia bacterium; assembly: GCA_036676495.1. Taxonomy (GTDB): domain Bacteria; phylum Cyanobacteriota; class Sericytochromatia; order S15B-MN24; family UBA4093; genus UBA4093. Next base: position 8,437 of record JAKFCT010000034.1, on the reverse strand, counting down.
TGAACGAGCTGGGCTTCTCCGAGATCAAGAGCAACTTCAACGCGGTGAGCGAGGAGATGGTCAAGGCGGCCACGGCCAAGCACGGGAAGCCTGCGGCTCCGGCGGCCAAGGCTCCGGCGGCCAAGGCTCCTGCGGCTCCTGCCGCCCCTCAGGCTCCGAAGCCTGCGGCCCCTGCTCCGGCACCGGCGGCCAAGGCCCCTGCGGCTCCCGCGGCCCCGCAGGCTCCCAAGCCTGCAGCTCAAGCCCCGGCACCGGCGGCCCCTCAGGCGCGGCCTGCCGCCCCGGCGCAGCCGGTGGCACAACCCCAGCGTCCGGCTCAGCCGGTGGGTCAACCCCAGCGTCCGGCTCAGCCGGTGGGCCAGCCTCAGCGCCCGGCTCAGCCGATGGGCCAGCCCCAGCGCGCCGCTCAGCCGATGGGTCAGCCCTATCGCCCGGGCCAGCCGATGGGTCAGCCGCAGCGGCCTGCCGCACAGGCGGCCCCGGCAGCTCGGACGGCGGGGCGCCCTGGCGCTCCGGCTCCCAAGAAGCCTGAGAAGACCGAGCGTCGTGGAGAACGGGATGAGGCCCAGCGCGAAGGCAAGGGCGGCCGGCGGGGTCGTGACCGCGATCGCGGTGGGGAGGCGGCATTGGCAACCATGCCCAAGGTGGTGAAGCTCTCGGGTTCGCTCACGGTCAAGGAACTCGCGGATAAGATGCATATCCGGGAGACCGAGATCATCAAGCGGCTCTTCATGAAGGGCATCATGGCCACCATCAACCAGACCCTCGAACTCGACGTGGCCGATACCGTGGCGCGCGAGATGGAGTACGAGGTCGAGCTCGTCGATCCCAACACCGTCGACGTGCTGGCGGTCGAGACCGAAGAGACCGATGCCAACCAGATCGACCGTGCGGCCGTCGTGTCCATCATGGGCCACGTCGACCACGGTAAGACCTCGCTCTTGGACGCCATCCGCAAGGCCAACGTGGCGGCGGGCGAGTCGGGCGGTATCACCCAGCACATCGGCGCCTACCAGGTGAAGGTCGGCGATCAGATGATCACCTTCCTCGACACCCCGGGCCACGAGGCGTTCACCGCCATGCGTGCCCGCGGCGCCAAGGCCACCGACATCGCCATCCTGGTGGTGGCGGCCGACGACGGCGTCAAGCCTCAGACCATCGAGGCCATCAACCACGCCAAGGAAGCCGGCGTCCAGATCATCGTCGCCATCAACAAGATCGACAAGCCGGACGCCAACCCGGATACCGTCAAGCAGCAGCTCACCGAGTACGGCCTCCTGGCCGAGGAGTGGGGCGGTCAGACGGTCATGGTCCCGGTTTCCGCCAAGCAGAAGATCGGCCTCGACAACCTGCTCGAGATGATCCTGCTGGTCGCCGAGATCCTCGAGCTCAAGGCCAACCCCAAGCGGGAAGCCAAGGGCCTGATCATCGAAGCGCAGCTCGACAAGGGCATGGGCCCCGTGGCCACGGTCCTGGTCCAGAACGGCACGCTGCGGGTGGGCGACAACTTCGTCGTGGGATCCATCGCCGGCAAGGTCCGCGCGATGATCAACGACCACGGCAAGCGCGTCAAGGAAGCGGGTCCCTCGATGCCCGTCGAGGTGCTCGGCATGCCGGCGGTTCCCCAGGCCGGCGACGTCTTCCAGGCCGTCGCGGACGAGAAGACCGCCCGTCACATCGCCGGCCAGCGCGCCGAGTTCGACCGGACCCAGCGCCTGAACGCCACCCGCCACATCTCGCTCAACGACGTCTACTCCAAGATCCAGGAAGGCAAGATCAAGGATCTCAAGCTCATCCTCAAGTCGGACGTCAAGGGCTCGGCCGAAGCGCTCGAGGCCAGCCTCTCCAAGATCAGCGCCAAGGACGGCGACGTCCGGGTCCGGGTCATCCACTCGGGCACCGGTGACGTCTCCGAGGCCGACGTGATGCTGGCCGAGGCCTCCGATGCGATCATCGTGGCCTTCCGCACCAAGATCGACGATCGCGCCCGCGCCAAGGCCACCCATGACGGCGTGGACATCCGCGAGTACGACGTCATCTACAAGGCGATCGAGGACGCGGAGGCCGCCATCCATGGCATGCTCGAGCCCGAGTACGAAGAGGTCTTCGGCGGCCGCGCCGAGGTCCGCGCGATCTTCAAGGTCGGCAAGACCGGCATCATCGCCGGCTGCATGGTCAAGGAAGGCAAGGTCCAGCGCAACACGACGGCCCGCGTCTTCCGCGACGGCGAGAAGCTCTACGAAGGCAAGCTCACCAACCTCAAGCGCTTCAAGGACGATGCCAAGGAAGTCGCCTCGGGCTACGAGTGCGGCATCTCCTTCGATGACTTCAACGACCTCCAGGAAGGCGACGTCATCGAAACCTACAGCCGTCAGCCGAAGAAGTAGGGCTTGGAAGGGGGTTCACCATGGGTAGTCAGAGAGCCGGCCGGGTCGGAGAGGTGATCAAGGAGGTCGCAAGCGAGACCATCCGTCGCCTCAAGGACCCCCGGATCACCGGGCTGGTCTCGGTGACGGACGTGGAGGTCTCCGGGGACATGAGCCACGCCAAGGTCTTCGTCTCCATCTACGGAGACGAGGATCAGCAGCGGGAGACCCTGGAAGGCTTGCAGGCGGCTTCGGGCTACGTTCGCACGCAGGTCGGCCGCGAGGTCAAGCTGCGGGTGACCCCCGAGATCCATTTCAGGCAAGACAAGTCCCTTGAGCAGGGCGCCAACATCAACGCCCTCCTCATGCGGATCAAGCGCGAGAAGGAGCAGAACGAGCATGGTGAGTAGCCTGCCCACGGCGCTGATTCCCGAACTCGACGTTCTGAAGGGGCCACGATCCTGGATCGTGGCCTCTCACCTCTCCCCCGACGGGGACACCTTGGGGTCGGCGATCGCCATGGCCCACTTGCTGCGCCACTTCGGCGCGCGGGTCCTCCACGTCTGCCCCGACCCGGTCCCGGGCCGCTACGCCTTTCTGCCGGGCTCCGAGGACGTCGTCAGCCAGCTCCCCGCGGATCTCTCCGGCTGGGGGCTCGTCACCTGCGATGCTGCCGAACTCTCCCGCTTCGGGGACTGGGCGGAGACCTTCGCGGCCCTGCCGCTGCGCGTCAACATCGATCACCACGTCTCCAACCCGGGCTATGGCAGCGTCAACGTGGTCCTGACCGAGGCCGCCGCCACCGGGGAGGTCGTCTATCGCCTCTACGAGCACTTCGGAGTGACGCCCTCGCTGGAGGCGGCCCAGGCGATGTACGCGGCCATCGTGACGGATACCGGCGGCTTCGCCTACGAGGCGACCACCGTCGAGACCCACCGCATCGCCGGGGCGCTGATCGCGCGGGGCGTGAGTCCCGCGGCGATGACCCAGCAGCTCTTCGAGCAGGTTCCGCTCTCCGAGCTTCAGATCAAGTCTCAGGCTCTTTCGCAGATGCGGCGGAGCGCGGACGGTCGTGTCGTCTGGACGGTGGTGACCCAGGCGATGCTCGACGCGACGGGAGCCGACGAGTCTCAGCTCGACGGCCTTGCCGAGCAGATGCGCAGCCTTCAGGGCGTGGACGTCGCCTTCTACCTGCGGGAGACGCCGCGCGGCCTCAAGCTGAGCCTTCGCGGCAAGCATTCGGACGTCAACCGGATCGCCGCTCACTTCGGAGGAGGCGGGCATCGCCGTGCCGCCGGAGCGACGCTTCCCGGTCCCTTGGAGACGGCTCCCGAGCGCGTGCTCGACGTCATTCGAGCCGAGCTGGATGCCTTTCGGGCCGAGCGGGGAGCACCCGTGGCATGAACGGCTTCCTCAACGTCCTGAAGCCCCCCGGCATGACCGCCCATGACGTCGTCGCCTACATGCGCCGGCGCCTGGGCACCCGCAAAATCGGCCATGCGGGCACGCTGGACCCCTTGGCGGTCGGAGTGCTTCCCCTGGCCGTGGGCAACGCCACGCGATTGCTTCAGTACCTGCGCTCCGGCAAGGAGTACCTGGCCGAGATCCAGTTCGGCATCGAGACCTCCACGGCCGATGCCGAGGGGGAGGTGCTGAGCCAAGCTCCGATGCCGATCACCGAGGAGCAGCTGCGGGAGATCCTGCCGCGCTTCCGGGGGACAATCATGCAGCGGCCGCCGATGGTTTCGGCGGTCTCGGTGGGTGGGAAGCGCCTCTACCAGCTGGCTCGCGAGGGCATTGAAATCGAGCGTCCCCTGCGGGAAGTGACCATCGACGTGCTGGAGCTGGTGAGGTTCTGGCCCGGCGAGTATCCCCGCGCGCAGGTGCGGGTGAGTTGCTCGGCGGGAACGTATATTCGCTCGCTCGCAGTGGACATGGCCGAGGCGCTGGGGGGAGTGGCGTCCCTGGCGTTTCTCCTGCGGACCCGGGCGGGGGATTTCCCGCTCGCGGAGGCGGCGACGCTGGACGAGGAGCCCCGCTGGGTGGATCCCGGGATGGCGCTCGGGCATCTTCCGACGCACGTGGCCTCCGCCGAGGAGGTCGAGGACATCGGGCATGGCCGGGCCTTGAGGGCGGAAAAGGGGCCGAGCGGGGAGATCGTCCGGGTGGTGGACGCGTCGGGCGCGCTCTTGGCGATGACCGAGCGGCGGGGCGATCGCCTCCAGCCCAAGCTGGTGCTGCATCAATAGGGCCGCAGGCCCGCTCGTTATCTTGTCCCCCCTCGCTCACGCGAAGCGTAACTGCGCCCGCAGGCGCAATGGGGGGACGGCCGGCGTAGCCGGCAGGGGGGGGGTAGCCGGAGAAGCCATGGCGTTCCTCGTTACTAAGGAACCTGGGAGCAGTGACACCCCCCTGGCTTCGCCAGTCCCCCCGTCGAGGGGGGACCTGACAGGGAATTATAGATTAAAGGGGCTCGCCAGCGACTTGATGCGGCCTAGATTGTCCGAGACGGCCTTTTCGCCGGCCTGAAGGGCTTCCCGCCAGGTCCGGAAGTCCATCGGCTCCTGGCCGAGCAGGTCGGGGGTCACCGTAAAATCCGCCATGCGCCGCTGCTCCCAGAGCAGCGGTTTTGCCATGAGCTGGATGCCGCGCTGCCATGCGCCGACCCGGCCCCCGGAGGGCTGGCTCGGAGCGGAGAGCAGGTCGAGCGCGATCACCGGATCGCCCTTTCCGAGGGTGCGGGCGAAGTCGACCGGCAGCGGGCAGATCAGGCTTCCGTCGGCGAGGAGGCCGTCCGGGCTCTCGAAGGGAGAGCGCAAGGGAGGAGTGGCGAGCGAGGCCAGGATGGCGGGCCATGCCTCGCCCCGATCCACCTCCATCAAGCCGCCGGTATGGAGGTCGGTGAGGACGATGCCCACGCGGGGTTCCCAGTCCTCCAGGCGTTCCCCGGCGAAGAAGGGCGCGAACGTCAACTCGAGCCAGTCCTCGAAGGGCCCCTCGTCGTCCCACTGGAAGGTGGGAACGGAGTCCAGGAGGCCTTCGAGTTCATGGAGCTCGGCTCCCATGGCCCAGAGGGAGGCCCAGAGCGCGGACCAGCCGACCGCCGCCATGGCGCGCGGAAAGTAGCCTTCGGCCTTCAAGGCTTCCAGCATGCCCCAGGTGGCCATGGTTCCGGTGAGTCCGGAACCGAGGGCCAGGGCGACGGTGGGCGTTTCGGGTTCGGTCGGCCAGGGAGTCACGTCATTACATCCGGTAGAGCTTGTAGGAGCTGGAGGCCTTGATGTCGTAGGCCGTGGCGACCTTGAGATCCGCGTCGTTCGCGCGGATGGCGGAAACGACCAGGTTCACGACCTTCTCGGAGGGAAGTCCGTCACCCTTGAACTGGACGTAGTGGGGAACCTTGAGGTCCTCGAAGGCCAGGCTGCCGACCGTGACTTGCGGCTCCTTGGTGAGGGCGGCGTACAGGGTCTTGTCGTTGGTGTCGGAGATCCGGACGTAGTAGTGGGTGGCCTTTTCGGCGGCATTCCAGGAGAGGGCGGGCTTGCCGGTGCTGATCGAGGTGATGTTCTCGAGGGCTGCCGTCTTGCCATCGACCGTGAGGCTGGTGGGAGCGGCGACCTCGGACCCGAGGACCTGGATGGAAATCGGGGTCGAGGCGGTCTTCTCGTTGCCCGAGGCGTCCTGGGCGACGATCTTGTAGGTGATGGTGGAGCCGACCCCGACCTGTTCGGAGAAGGAGGTCCTGTCGGATTTCTGCACCGAATCCGAGGACCCGCCGGTGGTGCGCAGGACCTGGTAAAGAGCCGCATTGGTGACGGGCTGCCACTCGAGGTAGGCGTTGGCCGTGGCTCCGGCGCCAGTGTTCTGGGTCACGGCGAGGGCCTTGGGGCTAAGCTCCGTGTTTCCGTTGGAACCCAGCAGGTTGGGGCAACCGGAGAGCAGGAAAACGAGCGGGAGGGCGGCAAATTTCGAAAGGCGCATGAGGTCTCCTTTTGGTCATGGTTTCCGGGCGAGCCGGCAAGCATTGGTATACCCGCGGAGCGACGAAGATATACCCGTTCAGCACTGCTGTGACACGGCCTGCGGCTCGCTTTCGGAGGGTTGCCTGACAGCCGTCGATCCGAGGATGCATGGTCGATGATGAACCCCTCCGATCACATGAGGGATCACATAGATGATCAGTTGATGAGGCTGCGGAGCTTGGCCTCGTCCTTGAGCACGTACTGGTTGCGGTCGAGGAAGACCAGGCCGCGGTCCTGGTAGTCCATGAGGACGCGCGTGAGGGTTTCGCGCGAGGTGCCGGTGAGGTTGGCCATCTCTTGACGGGTCATGCGGGTTTCGAAGACGAGGCCTTCGGGCGTGCGCTTGCCAAGGTCCTCGGCGAGACCCAGCAGCAGGCGGGCGACGCGGCCCGGGGCGCTGAGGAAGGCGAGGCTCTCCACGTGACCGTCGGTGCGGCGCAGGCGGCGGCTGAGGACGCCGAGGAGCTTCATGGGGATCAAGGGCTGGTCGGCGAGGACCTTGAGGAAGTCGTCGCGCTGGATGACGACGACGTTGGATTCTTCGACGGCGATCGCCGAGGCCGAGCGGGGCTCGCCGTCCAGCAGCGACATCTCTCCGAAGAGGTCATGCGGGCCGAGCAGGCCCAGGATATGCTCGCGGCCGTCGTCGGCGTTGACCACGATCTTGATCTTGCCGTCGAGCAGCATGTAGCACGAGTTTCCGGGGTCGCCCGCGTAGAAGAGGATCGAGCCCTTGGGGACCTTGCGCTTGAGGCAGAGGTTTGCTATCAGGCCGAGCTCGGAGTCTTCGAGTTCGCTGAAGAGCGAGGACTGCTTGAGGGTCGATAGCATGAGGCCTCCTTACACTTTTAACCGCGGGCGCGGGACGACGGGCACGGGGGAATCGCCGCGGGCGCTACCGCGTGGATCGGGGGTCATAGGGGGTCAACTTGCCGAGGCGGTGCCAGAGCGCCAGGGCCTGGTCATCGATCTCGGGAGGAAGGTGGATGGCGACCTTGACGTAGAGGTCGCCGCGGCCTTCGCCCTTGAGGCGGGGCATGCCCTTGCCCTTGAGGCGAAAGGTCCGTCCTCCCTGGGTGCGGGGAGGGATCTTCATCTTGACCGGGCCGTCGAGGGTGGGGATGGGCAGTTCCCCGCCGTCGATCGCTTCGAGGAAGGTGATCGGCAGCTCCATGTGCAGGTCGTCTCCCTCTCGCTCGAAGCGGGGATCCGATTGAACGGTGATGGCGAGGGTGAGATCGCCGGCCCGCACGGTGGAGCCGGTTTCCACGCCGGGCGGGATCTTCACCCGGACGCGGGAGCCGCTCAGGGGGTTCCTCAGCTCCCGGGTGGTCCCATGGTAGGCTTCCTCGAGGGAAACCTCAAGCGGAGTCGGGGTTTCCGCGCCGCGCGTCCGGCCGGGGGTGGGGCCGGGGGCTCCTCGCGTGGCGGCGCCGCCGAAGAAGGCTCCGAAGAGGTCCTCCCAGCCGAGCGGGGACTCGAAGCCCCGTCCGCCGGCTCCCCAGGAGGCGCCCGCTCCGCCGAAAGGGCCGCCGCCCATGCCCGGGCCTCCGGCGCCCGCCGCGAAGTAGCGTCGCATCTGGTCGTATTGCTGGCGCTTCTGGGGGTCGGAGAGCACGTCGTAGGCGGCGGTGATTTCCTTGAACCGGGCCTCGGCGGGGGCCTTGGAGGGACCTTGGTGGCGGTCCGGGTGATGCTCGCGGGCGAGCGTGCGGAAGGCCTTCTTGATGTCGTCTTCCGACGCATCGGCCTTCACGCCCAAGATCTGGTAGTAGTCCGGAGCGCTCACGGGGGTCCTCATCTCGTGGTCAGGGCTGTCCCTGCGCGTCCATGATACCGCCTGAGTCCCCATGCGAGGAAGGGGGCGAGCGAAGGACGCGCATGAAAAAAGACGGGCCGAAGCCCGTCTTAGCCGCCCTTGCCCCCAGCACTTGCCAGGTGGACCCACAACACCCGTCGGTATCCACTTACCGTTGCTCCCTTCCGGGCCTAGCGGAGTTCGCGGCCCGACGCCGCGTGGAACCCGACAGCCACCAGGGGCAGGTACGA
>JAKFCT010000033.1:0-48624 GCA_036676495.1 Candidatus Sericytochromatia bacterium | reverse complement strand
ACAACGCCTCTACCGGAAGGGCCCGTGCCCCGGGCCACGGCTCTCATCTTCTTTACCATTGGCCTGGGGACGGCCTTTAGGACGACGCGGCGGGCCCCCAGACCTCGGGACCCGCCGCTCCTTCTCCAAGTTGGTCGCTCGATTCGTGGGCTTTTCCAGCAGCCTGTTAGTGGTACCAGAGCGGGAAGGGAATCCAGTGCTCCGACCAGCGGGGAGTGATGGGGAGGCTGGTCTGCCAGTCCCGCTCGAAGACCGCTTCGGCGAAGAACTCGGCGGTGGCCGGATCGTCGATGCCGAGGCCGAGCTCCCGCGAGAAGGCGAAGGACTGGTTGTCGAGGTTCTGTGAGCCCACGTAGATCCACTGCCGATCGATGCAGAGGAACTTGGTGTGGTTCTCCTCGCGCGTCCGGCCGTTGCTGGAGAAGTCGCGGAGCTGGATCTTCGCCCGCAACGGCGGCGGCAGCTGGGTCCAGAAAGCGACGAAGGATCCGTTGTCGGCTGCGTCCAGCTTGGTGGCGAGCCGGTTATGCTGAAGCAGCGGGAGGCAAACCCTGACGGAGACCCCACGGGCCGCCGCCTCGACGAGCGCCCGCAACACGAGGTCGGCATTCAGGGCGGGAGTCTCGATCAGGATCTCCGTGCGCGCGGCGCGCAAGGCCGCCACGAGCGCCTGGTCCGCATCGTTGTCGTGGTAGTCCTCCCCCCAGAAGTGAATCAAGCCGCGCTTGCTGAGCACGGCCATCGGCACGGCTCCTTCGCCCCACTCGACCTCGGGCGGGGGCGGCAGGGGGTCGCGGCTGAGCCGGCGCGCGGCGCGGTCCCAGGCATCGGAGAAGTCGCGCAGCATGGCGTGGACGACCGGCCCCTCGACCACCGCCATCAGGTCCTTCTCGCGGGGACTGTCGATGTTGTCTCCCCCCACGATGCCGATCCGGCCGTCGATGATGAAACACTTGGTGTGATGCCCCCTGCGGCTCCACCAGGGCCTGGCGATCGCCACCTGGGCCTTCACTCCGGCCTGGGCGAGGGCCACGTCCAAGCCGGCGCGGTCGACGACGGCCATGATCCGGAAGGAGGGATCGGCCTGCTGCTTCATGGCCAGGGTCGCGATCAGATCGCGACCCGCGGCCGACTCCGGGTCGAAGAGGTAGGTCTGGAGGCGCAGCTCGTGACAGGCCTCGCGCCGGATGAGCTCGCAGGCGTGATGAATGGCCACGTCCACGCCGTTGGTGGGGTTCTGCCAGAGCTCGAGCAGCGTGCCCGAGGTGAGGGCCATGGCGGGAGAGACCGAGCCCTTGGCCGTTCCCCAGATGGCGCGGTTGACCGCGGTCCCGATCGGGCTACGTCCGCTCGGAGCTTCGCTTCCTTTGAGCTGGATGCGCGCGGCGCGAGCGGTCTCGAAGGAGTCGTCCGACATCTGGAGGCGCAGGCGAATCAGGGCCAGGAAGGGCAGCACGAGCGGCAGGGTGAGGGCCAGCGCCAGGACTTCCCCAAGGGCGGCCCGGCGGCCGGATCTGCCGGTCGCGATCAGCAGGAGCATGGCCCGGGCCGCGTTGCGCCACGGGTGCATGAGCAGGCTCAGGGCCAGCACGCCCATCAAGGTGAGGGTCCAGCGAGGCCGCTTTCTCAGGGCGCGGCCCTGGCTTCTCAGTAGGCGAAGACCTCGCCGCCAGCCTTGTCGGAAGGGGAATGTCGCGTCGCTGCCTTCAGGCGGCCGGATGATCCGGGCTGCCATGGGCATCTTCCCCATCGAAGGGGTAGACCATCACGTCGCAAGAGGCTTTAGCGGCAACCGACTCGGCCACGCTGCTGCGAACCAAGCGCTTGACGCCTTTTCGACCTTGCGTGCCCAGCACGATCAGGTCGGAGTCGAGGTCTTGGGCGGCCCGCACGATGCTCTCGACGGGTTCTCCGATGCGGATGAGCCCGAAGGCGGTGAAGCCGGCGGCCGCGAGGGAGGAGGTGGCGCGATCGAGGGAAACCAACGCCTCTTCCGATTGCCAATGGTACAGCGTCGCTCCGGGCGAGACCTGAACGGGGTAACTGACCGGAGGGATGACCGCCAGAATGAAAACCGCCAGGTCGCCGGGAGTGAACAGGCTGGCAAATTGCTGGATGGCATCATCGGAGCAGGAAGCCCCTTCCATGGCAATCAGAACGCGGCGCATGTAACTCTCCTGACGTGGTCGTGAATCCCTAGTAGCGTAGCTTTTGGGCATAACGACGACGTCCGTAGTCAATACCGGATCGGTACTTCCCCCCGTGGCGGGGACGGGGAGAACCGGCTTACATGGAGGGTACAGCAGGTCCGACGTTGGCGAAAGGAGGTTCCCCATGGATGCCCCGTTCGTTTATCCGTTCGAGAGACCGTCCCGGCCGGAACTCCCGCAGAGCGCCGTTTGCGACCCACAGGGCAGCGACCCCGGCATGCCCGAGGCGTCCTTGCCTGACGACCTGACCGTCGAGGGGGCGATCGCCACGTGGCGCGGCCGCGAGACCCGAACCTGGCCGGAGCCCCTGCTCGCGGCAGGCGAGCTTCACGGGGTCATGCCGCGGCAGCGCGCGTAAGGCCCACTCCGGCGCCCGCGGCGAGGGTAGTGCAACCTGGAGTTAATACGATGTGTCGCGCGCATCCGGCTCCACGCAAAGGGTTCCGTCCTCCGGACGGGACCCTTTCGGGTCGGCGGGCTCGACGTGGATCACGATCTCCATGGGGCCGAAGCGCGCGATCAGGTCGTTTTCGAGTTGATCGGTGATGTGATGGGCCTCGGCGACGGAAAGATCCGAGGGCACGTCGATGGTGAGCTCGGTGAAGGCCATCCCGGGCCTCCCGCGCGTCCGGACCGTCCGGCAAGCCAGCACGCCGGAGCACGCCAGGGCGACCCGGCAAATCTCGTCGGGGTCGAGGTAGGCCTCGTCGACCAGGGTCGGCATGTTCACCCGGATGATGCGCAGGCCGCTGAAGAGGATCACTCCGGCGATGCCGAGCGTGAGGACGGGATCCAGCCAGGGCAGGCCCTGGTTGGCCAGGATGATGCCGCCAATCAGGCTGAGCGTGACCAGCAGGTCGCTACGGGTGTGCGAGGCATCGGCGGCGAGGAGATCGCTGTCGAGCCGTTTGGCCTCCCGGGCCTCGTACATGGTGACCCCGATGTTGACCAGGAAGGTGCTGGCCAGCAGGAGGATGGCGGGGAGACTGGCGTCGATGACGTGGGTTCCCGGGTGAAGGAGGCGCTGAATGGCCTGCTGGAGCAGCTCGAAGCCGGTGATCAGCAGGAAGCCCGCGATGCCGAAGCCCGCCAGGGTCTCGAACTTGGCATGGCCGTAAGGATGCTCCCGGTCGGGCGGGGAGATGGCGTAGTGAATGCCGACGAGCCCGACGATATTGGAGAGGCCGTCGGTGGTCGAGTGAAGGGCGTCGCCCACCACGCCCAGCGAGCCGGTCCAGAAGCCGACGAGGGCCTTGACGGCGGCGACGGCCAGGTTGAGGCCGAGGACGATCCAGAGGACTTTGCGGACTTCGAGGGGGCGCGACGCGAGCCCATCGAGGGGTTCTGCGGGGACGTCCGGGCTCATGAGTCCAGAGGAAGACGGAGCATGCGCTCTTGGCGATCGAGGCGGGTGCGGGAGCTGAGCAGCCGGCGGGACAGGGTGCTGAAGAGGCGCGACCGGTTGCGCAGTTCGGCCTCCGTCCAGCGGGCGCGGGCGAAAGCGGCCCAGGCCGTGCCGACTTCGGGATGCTCGGGGCTCAGGACGTTCCCCCATGCTTCCCCCGCAAGTTCGATCAGGATCGACGCCAGGGCGCGCGGGCCATGGCAAGCTTCGTGAAGGGTGCCGGCGAGCCGGCTCGCGTCCATGGGCGGCATGACCGGCCCTGACAGGGACAGGTTGTCATCCATGCGGATGCCCAGGTCCCAAAGGCTGGCGTGGTCGCGCTCTCGGGCGTGAATCCCGCGGGCCAGCTTGGCGCGGACGGAGCGGGAGAAGGGGGTGCCGGCGAGCGAGCCCATCAAGAGGGCATGGAGAGCGTTCATGGCCGGGGAGGCGCCGTCGATGAAGATGGCGAGCCGGACAGAAGGGGCTTCGCGGCTGGTGGCGGCGCTGCGCAGCGCCTCGTAGACGACGCTGAGGAGTTCGAAGGCCTTGAGGTAACCTTGACGGCGGGCCAGCATCTCGGGGGTGACGGGGACCGGACGCTCGTCGGCGACCGGGCGGACGGCCGAGGATCCGGGAACCGCCGCCACGCGGGTGGAGAGCTGGGAAGGCAAGACGGGGTTCCCCGTGATCGTCAGGGTAAGCTGCCTGAAGAGCCCCGTGGGCACCGTTTCCATCACATCCTCCTCGAGCGGCCCCCCGTTCTCCGACCGAATCGCCGTGGCGATCGAGGGCGCGAACGGGCGGTGGCTCCTTGCGCCATGCTCATGCATACCCCGTTTCACGGGATTTGACCAGGGACGCTCACGGTCGCCCCCATGCTCTCGGTAGTTTCTTCCGTTGACGGCGCAGGGTCCTGGAGCCATGGTGGAAGGCAGCAACGGAAGGAGGCGATGAGCATGGTCGACATCGAATTCTTGCACCCCTTGCAAGGCGAGGTCCCCCCTCCGACTCCCGAACAGATCGACCGGCTGGAAGCCCTCGGCGCATGCCTGAAGTCCGCCCAAAGCCTCGACGAAGCCTTCGACCTGCTGGCTGCCGACCTGGGCAAGGACCTGCCCTTCGACCGGTTGGGCCTCGCCGTCCTGACTGACGGCGGCCATCGCCTGATGTCCTTGCGGGTCCAGTCCACCCATGCCCTCTTGTGGGAGGCAGGCGATAGCCGCCCCCTGCTCGGCTCCAGCCTGGAGCCGATGATTCGCGAGCGCGCCGTCCGGATCATCCACGACCTCAAGGGCTACCAGACGCTGCGCCCCTCGTCGCTGAGCACCAAACGGCTGATCGAAGAAGGCATGCGCAGCAGCCTGGCCATTCCCCTCTTCCGAGGCGATCGGCCGCTGGGCGTGCTCTTCGTGACCCGCGCCGACCCGAACGCCTATCATGCCGAGCATGCGGGTTTCCTCGCGGCCCTGAGTGCCGCCCTCAACGAAGCCTTCGGCCGCTTGATCAGCGAGCCCTCCCTGGCCTAGCCTACGCTTTCCCCCTTCCGCTGGGTACAACCACCTCAGGCGAAACACGCGGCTGCCGGTCGCTTCGCTGCCTTGCGCAACCGCCGCTGGCGCTTGGCGGCTCACCTTCGAACGCACCATCCCCGGCCGCCGCCGCACGATTAACCCGAAACTTCAGCGGATCTTAACCAGAGCCTAACCGTTTCAGCGCCGCCAGCGGCGACAATTGCATGAGCAGGCAACGGGGAGGGGGAACGTTTGCGCAAGATCACGGTGCTCGTCAATCGCGCGGCTCGCAACGGCTGCGATCGCCGGAGGCTGGACGCCATTCGCCGGGAGTTCGCGGACTGCGAGCTCTCCGTCGTCATCCCCGAATCCTACGACGCCCTGAGCCGCGCCGCCCAGGCCGCCACGCATGACGGCACGGACCTCGTGATCGTGGTCGGCGGCGACGGCACCGTCAACGCCGTCCTCAATCAGCTGGCGCATTCCGACGTGCCCCTGGGCGTCGTGCCCGCCGGCACCGCCAACGATCTTGCCACCCACCTCGGCATTCCCCGCAACCCGCGCCAGGCCTGCCGCATGATCCGGCGCGGCGCCACCGCCCGCATCGACCTGATTCGCCTCAACGACCGCTACTTCGCCACCGCGGGCGGCCTGGGAGTCCTCAGCGACGTCGCCGTGGGCGTCAACACCCTGAAGGCCCGCGACGGCGGGGTCCGCAAGGCCGTCAAGACGCTGGGAAGCCTGGTTTACGTGCTCTACAGCTTCCTGCTGCTGCTCTTCTCCCGCAAGATCCTCAGCGACTTCACCGTCTCCCTGGACGGGCGGGAAATCGGCACCATGCGGACAGTGGCCCTCTTCGTGCATAACCAGCCGTCCATCGGCAAGGTCGTCACGTCCTACCCCGACGCCCGCGTGACCGACGGCAAGCTCGGCATGTGCCTCATGCGCGAGCGCAACCGCCTGCAATCGATCATCACGGTGATCCTGATGAGCCTCAAAGGCAAGCATACCCGCCGCAAGGACGTGCTCATGCTCGAGGGCCGCGCGCTGACCATTACCTCTCCCGAGCCCCGCGTCTTCATCGGCGACGGAGAAGTCCTGGCCGAGACCCGTTCGCTCGAACTGAGCGTCGTCCCCTCGGCCTTGCGGGTGATCACGGGACGGCTACTTTCGGATGACGCCTACCTCGAAGTTCGCATAAAGAAAGGCGCGGTCGCGCGCGAGCAGCTCGGAGCCGCGTTCCGATAAGCGCTCGATTTGAGGCACCTCGGAGGGAATGGCCCGCGCCAGTAGCGTGTTCCAGTTGGCCATGCGCGCCCCGTTGCGCCCCGTGCGCACGATTTCCTCGTGCAGGCGGATGAAGATCGGCGTCTGAATCCAGTCGAAAAGGTTGGAGACGTTGAAGCGGGTGAACATGCCGTCGGGCACGCCGAGCAAGTATTGCTCGATCTCGCCGGTCACGATCTCCACGCGGTCGACCCGCGCCCGCATGGTGTCGAAGTTCTCGCGCGCCAGGTACGCCGGAAGCGCGTCCTCGTCGAGGTAACGCCCCAGCAGGATCAGCGCCAGGAAGTAGTTGCTCCGGGAGGGAATCCGGGTGAAGGCGTGCTCGGCGCGGGCGCGGAAGATCTTCCCGAAGTCCCGGAAATCGACCAGCCGGAAGTGCTCCTTGTCCTTGGTGCGGGTCATCACGGTCCGGCTGAAGAAGACGTCGAACATCATCCGCCAGAGCGGCCCGTCGATGTCCTTGTCGTAGTAGGCCCGCTGCTGCTCCAGCGACTCGCACGCGAAGAAGCGCATGATCCGCTTTCGTCCGTAGAAGAGGCGCATGAGCTTGCCGAAGGCCAGCAAGTAGCGCTCCAGGCGGCCTGAGCTCACCACGCCGCGCTCGATCAACCGCTGATTCGCGTCCCAAAATTCCTGAGCCTCGTCGGAAAGCGCGGGGCGGAGCTTCTGGAAGAGCGCCCCGCGGCGTTTCGAGGGGCGGATGCCCAGGAGTTCGAGCATCTCGCCGTGGTCGAGGGCCTTGAACGCGGCGATCTTGAGGCGCAAGAGATGGTTCTGGCTGGGGTTGAAGTCGAGGGCGACGACCCGGGCCGGATCATGCCGCAAGAGATCGAGGGTGTTGCAGCCGCCCGAGGTGATCGAGAAGCAGACGTCCCCGGGGCCGACTTGCAGGGCCTCTTGCAGGATTTCCGGATCCTCCCAGCAGTTGCTATAGCCGATGCTGCGGAAGAAGGGGCGGTCGGCAACCTCCGAGCGGAGGGTGCGGGTGACGCTCTGGGGGGGCCGGGGCGCGTTCGTGGGCAAGGTATCAGTCACTCGGGCGTCTCGCTTTCTCAGTCCAGGAGCCTTGTACCACGACGGAAGCCTCCCTTAGCATGTTGAACTCGGGCTTTCATTCGGCCCGTCATGCGGGTAAAACTAGGAGGTGACGTCCAGAGAGGAGAATTCATGGCCACCCACGCGGTAAACTTGCCCTTCTTGAAGCGCTTCAAGCTCTACCTCGACGAGCGTTTCCCGCTTGCCACCCACCTGGTGGTCGTCATCGCCTTCTTCTTCAGCAGCTACCTGCTCTCCGAGAAGCTGCTGCGGCCCGGGACGTCGAGCTTCGGGATGCCGGCGATCGCCGGCATGGTCACCGTCCTCTTCGCGCTCTTCTTCCTGCGCGTGCTCGACGAATTCAAGGACTACGACAAGGACCTCGTCGGCCACCCCGACCGGATCGTCTCCCAGGGCATCATGCCGCTCTCCGAGCTGAAGATCATCGGGATCGGGGTCGTAGCCGTCATGCTGGCCCTGAACGCCCTGGTCGGCCTGCATGCCTTGGCAGCATGTCTGGTTGTCATTGGCTTCGCCTTGTTGATGTTCAAGGAGTTCTTCGTCGGCGAGTGGCTGAACAAGCACCTCGTTATCTACGCATTGACACATCAACTCATCACTCCGCTGATCTGTCTTTACGTTTACACGCTGGTCGCCTTCCCCACTGCAGGCGGCTGGAGCGGCCTGTTCTGGTTGCAACTCGCCATGGGGGCCGGCACGGGTCTCGGCTGGGAGATGTCCCGCAAGATTCGCTTTCCCGAAGAAGAGCATGACCAGGTCGATACCTACTCCAAGCATTTCGGCTACGAGGCCGCCTCGGCCCTCGCCTTCACGATCTTGATGGCGGGAGCCGTTTGCGCCTTGGCCCTCGCGTTCGTGCTTCGCTTCCCCCCGTACGTCTTCGGGCTCTTCGTCCTCGGCTTGACCCTCACGGAAATCGGCTTCGTCCGCTTCTGGCGCAAGCCCACCGCCAAGGGCGCCCGCAAGCTCGGCGACTGGGCCGCCATCATGATGCTCACCAGCTACCTCACCGTCGCGCTCGGCTCGCTGGCCGGCCAAGGCTTCCGCCTGACCTTCTAGCCCCTGCGGCTGGGATATAGGAGACCCGCATGACCCTCTCGCCACAGGCCGCCAAAGCGGCTCACGCCCAGACTGACCGCGAACTCGGCGGCAAGGCCTCCAACCTCCGGATCCTCTCTGACGCGGGCTTCCCCGTCCCCCGCTTCGTCACCGTTCCCGTCGCGACCTTCCGCGCCTTCATGCGCGACTCGGACCTCCAGGAAAAAGTCCGCAAGCTGCTCTCCCAGCTGGACTTCACCCGCCCGGAAGCGGTCCGGACCGCCAGCCAGACCATCCACGGCCTGATCACCTCCCACCCGATCTCCGAGGCGATGCGCGCCGCCCTCCTTCGCGACGCCGCGGCCTTCGGCGACGCGTTCGTCGCCGTGCGCTCCTCCGCCCTCGGTGAGGACGGCAGCAAGGACTCGTTCGCCGGCCAGATGGACTCCTTCCTCTTCGTGAAGGGCCCCGACGCCCTCCTCACTTCCGTCCGCGCCTGCTGGGCCTCGGCGTATTCCGAGCGCGCCCTCAGTTACCGGCATATGAAGGGCGCGGATGCCCTGGCCATCGAGATTGCCGTCGTGATCCAGGAGATGGTCTCCCCCGACGTCTCGGGCGTCATGTTCACCGCCGATCCCCTCACGGGCGATCGCGACGTCATCGTCATCAACGGCACCTACGGCGCCGGAGAGGGCATCGTCTCCGGCGCCCTCGACACCGACTCCTTCAAGGTCTCCAAGGGCACGTGGGAGCTCAAGGCCGAGCTGGTACCCAAGCCCATGCAGGTCGCCTTCGACGCCGAACGCGGCCAGGGCACCCGCGACGTCCCCGTGCCCGCCGAACTCCAGGAAGTCGCATGCCTCTCTCCCGCGCAGGCCCAAGCGCTCGCACGGCTCGGAGCGGCCATCGAGGCGCATTACGGCGCCCCGCAGGATATCGAATGGGCCCTGAGCGACGGCCGGCTCTTCATCCTGCAATCCCGCCCCATCACCAACCTGAAGGTCCCCCAGACCACGATCGGCCGCGAGATCGTCTGGGATAACTCCAACATCACCGAATCCTACTCGGGCGTGACCTCTCCCCTGACCTTCTCGTTCGCCTCCCAGGCCTACAACATCGTCTACAACCAGGTCTGCCGCGCCCTGGGCATCTCCGACGACGTGATCCGCCAGAACGAGCAGACCTTCCGCAACCTGCTCGGCCTCGTCCGCGGCCGCGTCTTCTACAACCTCGGCAACTGGTACCAGATGACCTCCCTGCTGCCCGGCTTCAACTACAACAAGGGCTTCATGGAGCAGATGATG
The DNA here is from genome assembly GCA_036676495.1 of Candidatus Sericytochromatia bacterium. Lineage (GTDB taxonomy): Bacteria > Cyanobacteriota > Sericytochromatia > S15B-MN24 > UBA4093 > UBA4093. Next base: position 38,831 of record JAKFCT010000033.1, on the reverse strand, counting down.
GGCGTCAAGGAGAAGGGCGAGCACGTCAAGGAGGCCAAGGACTACCGCGAGCTGCCCAAGCTCCTGATGGTCGCCTTCCGGATGCTCGACCACTACCGCAAGATCGATCGCACGGTGGCCGGCTTCCAGGTCAACTTCAACCAGGCCTACGCCGAGTACAAGACCTTCGACTGGAAGGCCATGCGCCCCGACGAGATCAAGGTCTGCTACCACGACCTCGAGCAACGCCTGCTCTGGAAGTGGCAAGCCCCCATCCTCACCGACATCTCGGCCATGGTCTTCTACGGGGTCCTCAAGAAGCTCTGCGTCGCCTGGTGCGGCGACGAATCCGGCTCCCTGCAAAACGACCTCCTCTGCGGCGAGGGCGAGATCGAATCCACCGAGCCCACCAAGGCCATCATGCGCATGGCCCTCTCGGCCAAGCTCCACCCCGAACTCAAGGCCTTCTTCGAGACGACCCCCGACTCCGAGATCTGGGATCGGCTGCGCGGCGAGGAGCGCTTCCCCGAGATGCGCGCGCAGGTCCAGGACTTCCTCGACAAGTACGGCTACCGCTGCATGAACGAGCTGAAGCTCGAGGAGAAGAACCTCAAGGAAGACCCCAGCTTCGTCTTCGCCATGGTCAAGAACTACCTCAAGATGGAGAAGCTGGACATCGCCGCGATGGAGGCCAACGAGCGGAAGATCCGCGAGCTGGCCGAAAAACTCGTCAAGGAGAAGCTGGGCGGCAACCCCCTGCGCCACGCGCTCTTCCGCTGGGTGGTCTTCAACGCGCGCCGCCACGTCAAGAACCGCGAGAACATGCGCTTCGCGCGCACCAAGATCTTCGGCATCCTCCGCGACATGTTCCAGTCCATCGGCGCCACCTTCGCGAGTTGGGACGTCCTCGACGACTCGCAGGACATCTTCTACCTCAACCTCGAGGAGATCTGGGGCTACATCCAGGGCACGGCGACCTGCACGGACCTCAAGGGCCTTGCCAGCCTCCGCAAGGCCGAGTTCGCCCGCTACCGCCAGGAGGACGTCGACGACCGCTTCAAAACGTTCGGAACCGTCCACCACGCCAACCACTTCGAGGGCGATCACTCGAACGAGCCCGACGACCCGAACCTCCTCAAGGGCATCAGCTGCTGCCCCGGAACCGTCAAGAACACCGTCCGGGTGATCCGCTCTCCGGAAGACGACATGAGCCTCAACGGCCAGATCCTGGTCGCCGAACGCACCGATCCCGGCTGGGTCCCGCTTTACCCGGCGGCCTCGGGCCTCCTGATCGAGCGCGGGAGCATCCTCAGCCACTCGGCGATCGTCGCCCGCGAGCTGGGCTTGCCCACCATCGTGGGCATCAAGAACCTGACCAAGCGCGTCAAGGACGGTCAGCTCGTCGAGATGGACGCCCGCCAAGGCATCGTCCGCCTCAACCCCGAGCCCTGATGAAGGTCGTCAGCAGCGCGCAAGCCCACGGGCAGGGCGAGGACTTCCGCGAGGCCTTCCTCGCCCTGCCCTACCGGCTCCACCGAGGGGATCCCGCCTGGATCCCCCCGTTTCGGAGCGCCATGCGCGCACAGCTGGCCCCCGAGGCCCCGTTCACCCGCCACGGAGACTGGGTCCACTTCCTCGCCTACGAGGGAAAGGTCCCGCTCGCGCGCTGCTCGGCCATGATCAACCGCCGCTACGAGCCCGGCCTCGGGTTTATCGGCTACTTCGAGGCCGCGGATCGCTACGACGCCTCCGAAGCCGTCCTCGCCTCGGCCGTCGACTGGCTGCGCGAGCGCGCGGTCACGACAATCCGAGGTCCCCTCAACACCAGCACCTACTTCCCCTATCGCTTCATGACCGAGGGCTTCGAGCACGGGGCCTTCTTCCTGGAGCCCTACAACCCCCGGCACTACCCCGAACACTGGGAGCGCTTCGGCTTCCGCCCGGTCTGCAGCTACACCTCGTCGATCGTCGACTCCGCGGACTTCGCCGCCCAAACACAGCGGCATCATGCGCGCGCCATGGCCGCGGGCTACCGCGCGCGCCCCTTCGACCGCACCCGCTTCGACGCCGAGCTGAAGCTCATGTACGACCTCTCGAGCGCCATCTTCGCGGGCTCCTGGATGTGGCGCCCCGTCGAGTTTTCGGAGTTCCAAAGCCTCTACACGGGGATGCGCGGCATCATGGATCCCGACCTCTGCCACTTCCTTTTCCAGGGGGATACGCCCGTGGGCTTCGTCTTCGGGCTCCCGGACTACGCCCCGGCCATCCGAGCCATGAACGGCAGCCAGAGCCTCTGGGCCAAGATCCGCTTCCTGATGAAGCGCCATGAGACGCCCGCCGCCCTCCTCAAGACCTTCGGCGTGCTTCCCAGCCACCGCAACGGCTCGCTGGCGCTCGCGCTCTGCCACCTCATGCACGACGCCGCCGCCCGGAAGGGATACGCCAAGACCGTCCACGCCCTGATGCGGGAGGACAACACCAGCTTGCGGATGTCCCAGCGCTTCGGAGGCCAAACCCTCAAAAGCTACGCCCTCTACGAGCGGGAGGCGTGATCCCGATGGAGCGCATGTTCACGCACTCGAACGTCATCGGCTACCTCGACCACTGGGCCGCGACGACGCCCGACCGAAACGCCGTGGTCTTCCCCCGGCGCCGGCGCAGCGCGGATCGCCGCGAAATCGCCCTCGACTACGAAACCGTTCGCTTCGGAGAGCTGAACGAGCGGGTGAACCGGCTGGCCGCCGCCCTCTCCGCGCGCGGCCTCCAGCCCGGCGATCGCGTGGTCGTCATGATCCCCATGAGCCTCGAGCTGTACACCCTGCTGCTGGCCCTCCTCAAGATGGCCGTGATCATCGTCTTCATCGACCCCTGGGTGGGCTTGCCTCAGATCAAGCGCTGTATCGCCCTCACCGAGCCCAAGGCCTTTGCCGGGATCCCCATGATCCAGCTGCTGGGGCGCCTGAGCGGGGTCCTGTCGCCGATCCCCATGCGCCTGACCGCTCGAGGGCCGGCGCGCTTCGGGGAGATCCAGCTCGAGCGCCTCCTGGAATCGCGGCACCCGGAGGTGAGCACCCAGGAGGTCTCCCCGGAGACGACGGCCCTCGTCACGTTTACCACGGGAAGCACGGGCATTCCCAAGGGCTCCAACCGGACCCACGGCTTCCTGATGGCCCAGCACCATGCCCTGTCGCGGGAGATGGGGCTGCGGGAGGGGGACGTGGACCTGACGACCTTGCCGATCTTCGTGCTCAACAACCTGGCGGCGGGCGTGACCAGCGTGCTGCCGCTGATGACGTCTTCCAAGCCCTCGGAGGTCGATCCCCGGGTGATCGTGAAGCAGATCGAGGACCATGGAATCACGACGGCCGTGGGCTCTCCCGCCTACTGGAAGCCCATCGCCGACTACTGCCAAGCCCAAGGCCGGACGCTGTCGACCTTACGGACCCTCTTCACGGGGGGAGGCCCGGTGCCTCCGGGCTTGCTGGAGACGCTGCGCCCCGTGATGCCGAATGGCGAGGCCTTCATCGGCTACGGCTCCACCGAGGCGGAGCCCGTCGCGCTCATCTCGGCGACGGAGGTCTGCGAAGAGACCGGTGCGCTCACGCGTGCGGGCCATGGCAACTGCGTGGGCCTGCCGGCCCATGGCATCCGGCTCAAGGTGATCCGGATCGTGGACGGCCCGGTCGAGGTGGGCCCGGAAGGGCTCGACGCGCTGGAACTGCCCGCCGGAGACATCGGAGAGCTGGTCGTCACCGGTGATCACGTCGGCAAGGACTACTACCGCAATCCCGAGGCCGTGCGCGAGAACAAGATCCGCGATCGCGACGGCACGCTCTGGCACCGCCTGGGAGACGTGGGCTACCTCGACCCGCAGGGGCGGATCTGGCTGGTCGGGCGGGTCAACAACCTGATCCGGCACGGCGATCGCACGCTCTACCCGATCCAGGCGGAGGCCATCGTTCACCAGCTCAGCTTCGTGGGCAAGGCCGCGCTCCTGAACCACGGGGATCAGGTCGTTCTGGCCGTTTCCCCGCAGGACTGGGGCGATCGCCGGCAGCGGCGAACCTGGGAAGAAGCGCTGCATGAGCACATGGCCCTAAACGGCATTCCGGTGGACCGCATCGTCTTCCTGCGCAGGATGCCCGTGGACCCCCGCCACAACGTCAAGATCGACTACGCAAAGCTCAAACGGCACTTGAGCCGCTGGCTATAGGAGAAGCAACCATGCTCAAAGGTCGTTTCGCCCAGTTGGGCACCTGGCTGTATCGGTACCGGCTCGTAGTGATCGGCTTCTGGCTCGTCGCCGTGGTCGTCGCGGCCCTGGGCGCCTCGCGGATCACCGAGGTGCTGGCGGGTGGGACCGGCAGCATCGCGGGGAGCCAGTCGGAAAAGGTCGAAGCCATCCTCGCCAGCGAGTTCAAGAACCCGTACTCCCAGGTGCTGGTGCTGGTGGCCCGGAGCGAGCGCGAGACCGTGGACGATCCCGCGTTCAAGGCGTTTCTGGGCGAGGCCGTGACCCGGCTGAAGGCGGATGCAGAAGTCTCCGAGGTCCTGGCCTATCCGGAAGCGGACGATGTCCGCTTGCTGTCGGACGATCGCCGCGAGACCTTCGCCTTCGTGGGGCTCGCGGCCCGGGACGTGCGGGGCGCCGAGAAGGCCGTTCCCGCGATCCGCGAGGCCGTCCAGGCCGCGGGGACGGCGGCCCGAGAGCGGGATCCGAGCTTCACCTGGCACGTCACCGGGCGCGGAGCGCTGACTTACGACATCAACCAGTTCAGCACCGAGGACACCAGCCGCTCGGAAGCCCGGAGCATGCCGCTGACGATTCTGGTGCTGCTCTTGGCCTTCGGCACCCTGATGGCTGCGGGCGTGCCGTTGGTCATGGGGGCATGCGCCATCGTGCTGACCCAGGGGCTGCTGTATCTGGTGGCGGGCAACATCGAGCTCACGGCGTTTGCCCAGAGCGTCTCGACCATGCTGGGGCTCGCCATGGGCATCGATTACTCGCTTCTGATGGTCAACCGCTTCCGTGAAGCGCTCGGGCGGGGGCTGGATACCGCTCAGGCGGTCGAAGAGACGGTCTCGACGGCGGGCGTCGCCGTCTTGTTCTCGGGATTGACGGTGCTGATTGGCTTCGCGGGCCTGGTGGCCACTCCCATCCTGGACACGCGCTCCATCGGCTGGGGGGGCTTCGTGGTGGTGATCGGCTCGGTGACCCTGGCCCTGACGCTGCTTCCGGCGATCCTCGGCATGCTCGGGCCGCGGGTGGACTCGCCCCGCTGGCTGAAACTGCCGACCCTCGCGAGCCAGCAGGACCGCTGGCGGGGGTGGGCCCAGCGGATCATGCAGCGGCCGGTACGGTTTGGGCTCACGGCGTTGGTCCTTTTAGTGGCGCTGGCGTGGCCCGCGGCCAGCATCAAGCTCGGTTTCCCGACAGGACGGTGGCTGCCGGAGCGCCTGGAGTACCAGCAGGGGTACGACGCGCTGATGGCCATGAACAAGGGCGGCGTGATCGCGCCCGTTCACTTGATCTTGAAGACCGACCAGGACGCCCTGAGTCTCAAGACCTTGCCGGCGCTCATGGCGTACTCCCGGGAGCTCGCGTCAGACCCGCGGGTGGCCGAGGTGGCGGGTCCCGTCAATCTTCGAAAGGACCTGGGGGCCACCGAGTATTTCATGCTGTACCGGAACCTGGACGCAGCCATGGCGCAGTACCCCTTGCTGGGGGATCTCTTCCTGAGCCGCGATCGCCGCACGACCTACATGTACCTGACCCTCAAGGACGAGGTGGACTTCGAGGAGACGAAGCGGCTCGCCAAGGAGCTGGAGACCAAGGCTCCCAAGGGCTTCACGGTGCTGGTCGGCGGGCAGGCGTCCTTCTACAACGACTTCGACGCGGCGATGCTCGGGGTCTACCCGTGGGTGATCGGCTTCGTCGTGCTGGCGACCCTGGGGGTGATGGCCCTGGCTTTCCGCTCGGTCCTGGTGCCGATCAAGGCGGTCCTGATGAACCTGCTCTCGGTGGGAGCCGGTTACGGGGCGGTCGTGGCCGTCTTCCAGTACGGCTGGGGGGCCGGGATCTTCGGGCTGGACGCTCCGTCGGGGGCGATTCCTCTGAGCATCCCGCTGATGCTCTTCTGCATCATCTTCGGGCTGTCGATGGATTACGAGGTCTTCCTGCTGCATCGGATCAAGGAGGTCTACGACGCGACGGGGGACAATACCCATGCGACGGTGGAGGGGGTGGCCTCGACGGCGGGGATCATCACCTCGGCGGCGCTCATCATGGTCGTGGTCTTCGGGTCGTTCGCGTGGGCCGAGATGGTGATCGTGCAGATGCTGGGCCTGGGGCTGGCGGTGGCGGTGCTGGTGGACGCCACGATCATTCGGATTCTCCTGGTGCCGGCGCTGATGCGGCTCGCCGGGGACTGGAACTGGCGCGGCTTCGAAAAGGGAGGACGCCATGGCGGATAAGCAGACGGGCTGGAAGATCTGGCTGGAGCGCGGGCTCAACGTCGCGGCGGTCGTGATGATCGCCTTCGTGCTCGGCAAGTACTTCCTGCCTCGGTCGGGCGAGAGCGTCGGGGGGGCGTCGGTCGACTTCCTGACGAACGGCAAGCCGGTTCTCGTGGAGTTCAGCCAGACCCATTGTCCGTCCTGCGTCGTGTTGAAGCCGGTGGTCGAGGGCATCCGGAAGGACTACGAAGGGCGTGCGAGCGTGGCCATTTACCAGATCGATCGCCTGGGGGATTACCCGGAAGGCGAGGCCGTTCGCGCGCTGGGTTCGCGGCTGGGCGTGCGCGCCACGCCCACGTTCGTGGTCCTGGATGCCCAAGGACAGCCCGTGAAGCGGTTCGTGGGCCCGACGTCGGGGCCGAGCCTGCGGCGGGCCCTGGACGAGGCGCTGGCTGTATCGAAAGGCAGCTAGTCGGCGGAAGGAAACGCCGGGCTCTGCTATCATGGGAGTCGAGCCGTCTTCCGTCCCCGTCGAGGGGGCGGAAGGGCGCCGTTACGTGAATTCGGAGAATCACCACCGTGAACACCGTCATTTATCATAATCCCCGCTGCAGCAAGAGCCGGCAAGCCTTGTCCCTGCTCGAAGCGGCGGGAGCGAACGCCCAGGTCGTGCGCTACCTGGAGACTCCTCCGTCGGCCGCCGAGCTGGATGCCTTGCTGACGAAGCTGGGCATGGAGCCCGTCGAGGTCATGCGGAAGCAGGACGATCTCTTCAAGGAGCTGGGCCTGGTGGGCAAGAGCCTGACGCGCGAGGAGGGCCTTCGCCTCCTGGCCGAGCACCCGGCGCTGTTGGAGCGCCCCATCGTCGTCCGGGGGGACAAGGCCGTCGTGGCGCGTCCTCCCGAGCGGGTCAGCGAGGTCCTGTGAAGATCCTGACGGCGGACTTCGTCTGCTCGGCGGTGAGGCCGGATCAGCATCCGCGCCAGCGGCTGCCGGGAGTGGCCTTCGCGGGCCGCTCGAACGTGGGGAAGAGCTCGCTGATCAACAAGCTGGTGAACCGCAAGGCGTTGGCCAAGATCTCGGCGAAGCCCGGCAAGACGGCGACGCTCAATTTCTTCGTCGTGAACGCCCAGATGTACCTGGTGGACCTGCCGGGCTACGGGTACGCGAAGGTCTCCAAGGCCGAGAAGGAGGCCTGGGGGCAGATGATCGAGCGCTTCCTCAACACGTACGAGGATCTCAAGGGCCTGGTGATGATCGTGGATCTGCGGCATCCTCCGACGCCCGACGACCAGCAGATGTACCGCTGGGCGAAGGAGGCGGGAGTGCCGGTGGTGGTGGCGGCCACCAAGGCCGACAAGCTCAAGCGCGCGGAGATCGATCCGCACGTGGCGCAGGTCTGGGAAGGGCTGGGCATGGAGCATTTCCCGGAGGACGAGTTGATTCCGGTTTCGGCCGAGAGCGGGCTCAACCGGGAGCGGCTTTGGACGGCGATCGGCCGGTTGATTTCCGAGTAATCGAGAAGCCAGTCGCGGGGGGGACGGAGTAGCGTTTCCCCAAGAAATCCTTGGCCCTCCCTGCCGAGTCCCCTTGGTAGCGTCCCGCCTATCATGCGAAAGTCCCGTCGAGGGAGGATCGCATGGAGGGGTGGCGCCGAACCTGGGATGAGCTCAGCCTGGGGAACCGGTTTCGGGTCCTCTTTCTGCTGACGTACGTCCCGGTGCTGATCTTGGGCGGGGCCTTGATGGTTTGGCTCTACTTGACCGCGCGGCAGAGCTACTTCGTGCAGGTGGATCGCCATGCCCAGCTGGCGTATGCCAGCCTGGAGCGCTGGTATACGCAGCAGCTCGCGTTTCTGGGCGTCATGGCGAATACCCCGGAGGTGCGGGCGGGGCCGGGCCGCGACGCGTACGCGCTCTTGCGCCTCGTCGATCAAGGGACGGCGGGATGGCTCGGGCTCTCCATGCTGGATAGCTCCGGGCGCCTCTTGCTCACCACGTTTGCGCCCTACGGCAGTCCTCCCGTCGATCTGAGCAATCAGGACTACGTGCAGCAAGCCTTACAGACCGGCAAGCCGGCCATGTCGGGCTTCACCAGCCTGCCCTTCAGCCCGAATGCGATGCTCACCCTCGTCTACCCCTACGATCAAGGGGGTTCCCGACGTCTGCTGGCCATTCACTACGATCCCCGCTACATCGCAGATTTCTTCGCGGCCCCGCCCTTCCAGGGGCGGGTCGTGGTGAGCATCGTGGATGCCGAAGGCCGCCGGCTGGCCCGCCCGCAGATCGCGGGGCCCCTCGGCGAACGGCTCGTCTCCCCGGCCATGACCTACATCCTCGCGCATGAATACGGCGAGAAGATCCTGGTCTGGAGCGACGGCATCGAGCGGATTACCGCTTTCTACCGCTATCCCGCCATCGGCTGGACCGTCGTCGCAGGGATCCCCGTCGCGGACTCCCTCGGCATGATCCGCCGCATGCTGCTTGCCATCCTGGGAATCGGCATCCTCGGCTTCGGCCTGGTCTTCTGGATGCTCCAGCTCGGCATCCGACAGGCCAGCCGGCCCATCGCCCTCCTGGTCGACAAGGCCCGCCGGCTCGGCGACGGGGAACTGGGAGTCCACGTCCCGCACTTGCCCTCCCGGGAACTCAACGCCCTCGGACAGTCCTTCAACCAGATGGCAGAAGAAATCGCGCACTCCCACTCCTCGCTCGAAGCGCAGGTCGACGCGCGCACCCTCGAGCTGTCGCAAGCCCTCCAGAAGCTCAAGACCCTCGACCGCCTCAAGGACACCTTCCTCTCGACCATCTCGCACGAGATGAAGACCCCCTTGTCGCTGATCATCGGCTATACCGAGCTGCTTCAGGAAAAGTACCCCGACGAGGAGTTGCTCAAGGGCCTGCAGGACGGAAGCCGCAGGCTGACCACCCACATCAACAACATGCTCGATTACAGCGCGCTCCTGGGCGGCAGCTTGCCGCTCTACAAGACCGAAGTCTCGATTCCCGAGGTCGCCCGCAATGCCCTGGACATCATGGAAACCGAGTTCAAGCTCGCGAACCTTCAGGTCGACGCGAAGCTGGCGCCCGACGCTCCCCCGATCTGCGGGGACTCGCGGCGCATCACGCAAATTTTCATGGAGTTGCTGGACAACGCCCGCAAGAACACCCCGCCGGGAGGCCGGATCGGGGTGGAGGTCATGCCCCATGACGGGGACGTGCGGATCGTCATCTCGGATACGGGGCGGGGGATCAAGCAGGAGGATCTGGGACGGATCTGGGAGGCGTTCAACCAGCTCGAAGCCGGAAGCACCCTAAAGCCCAGCGGGCTGGGGCTCGGGCTCACCATCGTCAAGAAACTGGCCGAGCTTCATCACGGCCGCGTCAGCGTGGAAAGCCAGCCCGGTCGAGGCAGCCGCTTCACCATCGACCTTCCGGCCGAAATCGGACCGACCGAAACCGGGGCGTGAGGCTCAGGCAATCTCGCAGAGGGTGTCCAGCGGAATCAGCGTCGGCTCGGAGCCGCTCAAAGGCGAGAGGCGGACCTCCCGCTCGCTGACGATGGTCACTGCCAAGCGACACGCCTCACAACAATAGCCGAGCCATTTGGACGCCCGCGTGAGCTTCCCTTTGCATTGCGGGCAGGCATAGGTGCGAATCATCGAATCCACCCTCCCGGAACAACCCTACCAGATCCTGCACCTCCTATGCCCGAGAAATATTACGTCAAGATGACGAAAAATTCTCCGGTCAGTGAAATCGCCGGCAAAATCCCGTTGGCTACGGCCGAACCTCGAGGCGCTTATCCAGCGGGACCGAGGTGCCGTTGGGCTGCATGGCCGTGAACTGATAGGCTCCGGGGGTCTTGGGAGTGAACGAGCCCGTCGCGGTGAAGGGGGAGAGCATGTCGGCGTAAGCCTTGTCCGTCTCTCCGGTGGCGATCGCCTTGACCAGAATCGTCTTGGTCTCGGGATGCTCGACGAACTCGACGCCTCGGAAGTTCAGGCCGGCCTGGGGCATATTCCCCGTAACCGTGATGACGAGGCGCTGGCCAACCTTGGCTTTCGCCGGGACCTCGATTTGATCGATATAGCCGTAGGTGGTGAACGTCGATTCCTGGCGCGGGCTCATCCAACCTCCCATGGCGACGACGACGGTCGCGATCGATGCGACGACGGAATTGTGGAACATGCCTGGCTCCTTGCATGGTGGGGGCGGGGCCCCTCTATGGTACCTGAAATCCCGGCGGTCGGCAGCTTGATCCGCATGGGTCATGCCTGCGGCACGTCCGAAAGACACCGGACGATCGGGAGAAGCGATTCCCGCCGGAGTATAATCCTTACGCAAGCAGTCCCGAAGGACGTGATTAAAGGATTCTTCCCCATGACGACCCTCCCCTCCCCGCCGGTTCCCTGGCGGCACGAGCCGTTCATGCGCCTGGCCCTCGAAGAGGCGGCGCGCGCCGAGGCCCTCGGCGAGATTCCCGTCGGCGCCGTCCTGGTTTGCCAGGGCGAAGTGGTGGCGCGCGCGCATAACACGCGCGAAACCCAGCACGATCCGCTGGGACATGCCGAACTCTCCGTCCTGCGGGAAGGAGCGCGACGGCTCGGGCGCTGGCGCCTCGCCGGCTGCACCCTTTACGTCACGCTGGAGCCGTGCCCCATGTGCGCCCCCGCGCTCGTCCAGGCCCGGGTGGATCGCCTCGTCTACGGGGCCATGGATCCGAAGCTGGGCGCGGCGGGCACCGTCTTCAACCTGGTCGACCGCCCGGAATTCAACCACCGCCCCGAGGTGATCGCCGGAGTCTGCGAGGCCGACTGCCAAGCGGCTCTCAAGCGCTTTTTCGGGCGTCGGCGTGCCGGGGAAATCCCGGGATGGGCCGATTGAGGGGTTGCGCTTAAGTTTGGCTTATGATAAAGTCAACACTTGCGCGGTCGAAACGACCCCGTTTGGAGGGTATCCGAATGGTGAGGAGGCGCACTCGAAATGCGTTGCCCCGTAAGGGGTTGGGGGTTCGAGTCCCCTGCCCTCCGCTCCCACCAGACCTGAAGTGAGCCCCTGAACCCGACGGTTCAGGGGCTCACTTCCATTAAGTCCCGATGAAATCTCCATCAGCCGTGCGATAAGTCGGCGCGGGATGCCGCTTGGCGGGGTAAGTCTCCGATAGTCCCATGTGAGTTTCGTCGCCGTATCGGAGGTCCCGCATGGCGCTCTCGTCCCTGCAAGGCAAGTCCCAGGTTCCGTCGGTGGCCACGTCCGTGGCCGCGCCGCCGACGCGCCCGCCTGCGGAGGCTCGCCCGTCCGAGCCCACGACGTCGGCCCGCGGCTCGGACCAGCTTGCGCTCTCGGAAACCGGCCAGCAGCCCCGCATGGCACTCTCGGACGTGGTGCAGCGGGCCAAAGCCGCACAAGGGATCGCATTCGACGTCGCCCATGCCAGCGAACGGCTCATCGCGAGCCATGGCGGAGACCTCGAGCAGGCCTACTTCGAATCGCTGGATCTGCGCAACACCACCAAGCAACCGGGTTACGCGGAGAAGCTGGAGGCGTACAGCCGGAAGCTCGGCATGGATCGCAACTTCACGCCCGACGAGCTGCGGGACGTCGAGCACTTCTTGTTCGCCGCCGCCTCGACGGCCGAGAAGGCCAAGCCCGGCAAGGACGCGAGCCAGCTGGATCGCAGCCTGGCGGTCTTGGGGCGCGAGCCGTACGCGGCGAGCCTCGCCGTCTTGACCGTCGGCTACTCCGCGGCCAAGGTCGTCAACCAGGCGCTGCCCGACGGCCTCAAGTTCCTGAAATCGCGGACGGCACCGAGCCTCGAGGAGGTCGGCGCCGGCCTGAAGGGCATCTGGCGGGGCATGAAGGATGGCATCTAGCGGGCCTAGCCATGCCGGGATCGCCCGCGAAGGACGCGCTGCAGCGCTGAAGGTGAAGAACGTGCTACCCAGACCCAAGTTTCTTGCCGCGCCAGCCCTGGCCGTCGCGTTGCTCACGGCGGGCTGCGCGGCTCCGCCGCCGGCAGTCGTCGCGGAGGCCGATTCCGAGGCTCACACCGACCTCAGCGACTTGCTCGAGGCCCAACCGCTCGATATCGGGGGCTTCTTGCTCACGATCAAGGGTTCGAAGGGGCAGTACGTCGTGAATCTCTGGGATCACGACTTTCCCTTCGTGAAAGGCCAGAAGATTTTCGACGGTTTGGGCCTGAGGGATACGATGATGATGTCCTTCGACAACCAGAGCGATTCGGCCATGGAGATCACCTACCTGGGAAAGCGGCACGGCGCCAAACCTGCCGCGCCCAGCGTGCTGCCTGCCGGTACCGGCAAATGGCAGAATTTCAAGATCCCCGTGACGGACACCTACACCTTCACGGTCAAGGTGCGGAACCACTCGTAATCGCTCGAGATCCGCACGAGTCAGCAGCCGATAGGCTCCTGTCCGTTCCTCACCACTTCAGCGCGGCCAACGCCAGCAGCAAGCAGCCCCAATGACGAGCACGCCCGCGAGGGGAGTGAAGGCCCGGGATCCCGGGTCAGGTATACCGGTTAATTATTGGTTAACCTTTACTTAGGTCTGCTTTAAAAAACGCCTCCATGGCGCTCCCCATCAGCCGTTGCGGGGTCAGACCTCCTTAAGCAAGCGACAACGTTTTCATCACGATGGCTTAAGAACCATCACCCCACCTTAATGCGATGAAAGCGGAGCATGAAGAAAAGCCTACCGATCCTCCTGGCAGCGCTGCTGACTGGCTGCTCGGTCCCCGGGACCTGGGACGGCCTCCCGCTCACCGGAAGCGAGACGTTCACGGCGGATGACGCCTTGCTGGATGCCCAGTACATGAAGTGGTGGCAGGGACGTCCCGTCACCCAGGCGGACGTCGAGTTCCTGGCCCGCGCGGTCTCTGCCGAGGCCCGCGGCGAGCTGACCCGCTACAAGAAGACCGGCGACGATGCCGTCAAGCAATCCGTCTCCGGCGTCGCCTACGTCATCGCCCGGACCGCCGCCGTCCGAAAGACCAGCGTCGAGGGGCTCATCAAGGGCCAGTCCGACTTCCTCTCGTCCTGGCATCTCAAAAACCAGGCCGGCAACGCGGAGAACTACCGCCAGTTCTTCCTTCCCACCCAGAAGATCGTCTACTGGAACGAGCTCTGCGGCATTGCGCGCGAGGCTCTGAGCGGCAAGGACCCCACCGGCATCGACCCCAATCACTTCTACGACGTCTCCATCGCCCACCGGCCGCCCCGCTGGGCCCTCGGTCCCGGCATCTCCAAGCGCCAACTCGGCAAGCTGATCTTCATCTACACGCCGAAGGACATCTGAGGTGCCTCACCCGGCCCCGCCGTCTCGACATAGAAAGGTCCGAAATCACCCGATGAAACGGTTCTTGAGCCTCTCGCTGCTGGCCCTCATGCTGGCAGGATGCGGTCAACCTCCCCTCCCCCAGGCGTCGATCGGCACGACCGGCTCGACGCCCCTGAGCGCCCAGGACGTGAATCTGGTCAAGAGTCAGATCAAGCAGCTGGTAAAGGTCTACTTCCGCTATCTCGATGACAACAACGACGGCCGAGTGAGCAAGAAGGAGCTGGCCAAGAATGCGCCCGGCCCCTTCTTCATGCGGCCGTACTTCGACAAGGACAACGACGGCTACCTCAGTTACGACGAGCTGCTCCAGATGATGGGCACGACCGTCCACACCGCGGCGAAGCTCTTGTACACCGTCTGCGACACCAACTTCGACGGACAGGTCACCCGCGACGACATCAAGCTGGTGCCTTTCGCCAAGTACTTCTTCACCCTGGTCGACAAAAACGACGACGGCGTGGTCTCGCTGACGGAGTTCGAGAAGTTCGTCACCAGCATCGGGCTCGTCAAGAACCCCTTTTAGCATGCCAAAAGACCTCGGGGGCGCCGCGACTGCGGCGCCCCCGAGGCGTTGAGCTTGCTGCGCCCTAGCGCTTGAGAGCGGCGATCGCCAAGAGCACCCAGCCCACGATGAAGAGCACGCCTCCAATCGGGGTGATGGCTCCGAGCCAGCGCAGACCGGTGAACGCCAGCGTGTAGAGGCTGCCGGAGAAGATGAGGATGCCGAAGAGGAAGCACCAGCCGGCCGCGACGCTCAGCCCCCCCGGGAAACGTTGAATGGCCCAAGCCGCGGCGATCAGGGCCAGGGCGTGGATGAGGTGGTAATGGGCTCCGGTTTCCCAGATCGTGAGCAAATCGGGGGTGACGCGGGCCTTGAGGCCATGCGCCCCGAAGGCTCCCAAGGCGACCCCGAGGGCCCCCATCACGGCGCCGAGCGCGAAGAAGATCCGATCCATTGGTTTTCCCTTTCCATCAGGCGAGCGTGGTCTCGGCATCAGTGTACCAAAGCCCCGCCCCAAGTGGGGGCCGCGTCCCTGGAAGGGCCGCATGGAGCTTTGGAGTCGCGGGCCTCGCGCCTATACTGGGGGCCAGGATGGCCCGGAGTGCCTGAGAAGAGGGAGGCGAGCCCCTCTGACGGGGGGCGCGTAGAGGAGGTGCGAGATGGATCGCGACATGTACGGAATCGCCCGGGAAGACGCCGTCAGTCAGCTGAACCGGTTCCTTCATGACACGCTGAAAGAGCCCGAGGCCCAGCTCGAGGACCTCCACCTCGAGGATGGGCGGTGGCAGAGCCGGGTCAAAGGCAGCCAGCGGGGGATCAAGGCCGTCTTCCTGCTCGAGCATGACGGCGTGATCGCGCCGGGTCACATGACCGAGGACTACAACTACGACACCCCGAACAAGTGGTAGGCGGCCCCCATGGCCAGGATCAAGCCGACTCCGCGGGTCTCCCTGCGCTTCGTCGACGATCTGATCGCCCGTCACCTCGAGCTGAGCCGTCAGCTCGACGAGCTTCAGGCCGAGAGGTCCCAGCTCGACGAGCAGCTGCGGATCGCCCTCGATCTGAGCCCTGGCAAGCGCGCGGAGACGCCCTCCGGAACCGCCATGCTGGTCGCCTCCGACGTCGTGACGTACGACCTCGACGCGCTGAGGGAGCGGGTGAGCGATGATCTCTTCGAGGCGTTGACCACCCGGGTCGTGGACAAGGCCCACGTGGAGGCGGCGGTCTCCCTGGGGCTCCTGAGGCCGGAGGTGGCGGACGCGGCCCGGCGGCAAGTCAAGCGCAAGCCGCAGCTCCGGGTCTCCAGGGGCTGAACGTCTGGTAAACTGAAGTCATGACGCAGCTTCAGACCGCGGTCCTGACCGTATCCCCGCACGACCCCGATCCCTCCGCCCTGGAAGCCGCCGCCGCCGTTCTGAGGCGCGGGGGACTCGTCGCCTTGCCGACGGAAACCGTCTACGGGCTGGGGGCCAATGCGCTCGATCCTCAGGCGGTGGCCCGGATCTTCCAGGCCAAGGATCGGCCTGCCGACAACCCGTTGATCGTCCACGTGGATGGCCTGGAGATGGCGCGAACCCTGGTAAAGGCCTGGCCGGAGCTGGCGGAACGCCTGACGCAGGCGTTCTGGCCGGGCCCCTTGACCCTGGTGCTACCGAAGTCCGAGCGGGTTCCGGACGCCGTCACGGCGGGCTTGCCGGCGGTCGCGCTGCGCATGCCGGCCCATCCGGTGGCGCGCGCCCTGATCCGGACGGCCGGGACGCCGATCGCCGCTCCGAGCGCCAACCGCTCCACGCGGCCTTCTCCTACCGACGCCGCCCATGTCCTGACGGACATGGCGGGACGCATCGACATGATCCTGGATGGGGGCCCCGCGACGGTCGGCATCGAATCCACCGTCCTCTCGCTCATGAGCGATCCTCCGATGGTGCTGAGGCCCGGGGGCGTCAGCCTCGATCAGCTGCGCGCCATCGACTCCCGGATCGGCTACGGCGCCGATCATGGCAAGGTCTCTCCCGGCACCCGTTACCGCCACTACGCGCCCAAGGCCCCGGTCACGCGGCTCGCGGGAGCCGCCCCCCTCATCGCCGAGGCCCTGCGCTTGCATTCCCAGGGAGAGAAGGTCGGCGTCTTGACGTATGCGCCGCTCGCTCTGCCGGAGGCCGTGGTGATCGTGGACATTCCGGCGGATCCGGACGGCTACGCGGCGGAGTTCTACCGGGCCATGCGGGACCTGGACGCCCGCGAGCTCGATCGGATCTTGCTCTTGGACCCTCCGACCGGGGGGAGATGGGATGCCGTCAGAGACCGGGTCCTCCGGGCTTCGGGCTAAGCAGACCTCCTGGGTGGCCGCGGGTTTCTACGCCCCCCGCTACGGGCGGATTACGGTATAATGAGACCGATTTGTCCCTGGGACCCTGGCGCCCGCGGCAGTTTCCGAAGCCGCGAGCGATCGGCGCAACGCCGATCGCGCTGACGAGTCCCGGCTATTCAAGGATACGGTGATTCAATGGCGAATACCCTCGCAGCCGAAGGCCTCAAGTTCACCCCCCTGCATGCCCAGCACCTCGCCCTGAAGGCCCGCATGGTTCCCTTCGGGGGCTGGGAGATGCCGGTGCAGTACGCGGGCATCCTGGAGGAGCATCAGGCGGTTCGTCAGGCGGTCGGCCTCTTCGACGTCTCCCACATGGGAGAGTTCGTCGTGCGCGGCGAAGGCGCGGCCCGCTTCCTCGCCCGGATGGTGCCCGGCGACATCCTCAACCTTCCGGTCGGCAAGTGCCTCTACACCCAGTTCACCCGTCCCAGCGGCGGAGTGGTGGACGACACGATCATCTGCCGTCAACTCGACCGCTACCTCCTGGTCGTGAACGCCTCCAACATCGACAAGGACTGGGCCTGGCTCAGCGAGCACCGCCCCGCGGACGTCGAGCTGGAGAACCTCTCGGACGTCACCGCCATGATCGCGGTGCAAGGCCCGAAGGCCGACGCGCTCATGCGCGAGATCGCCGATCCCGCCATCACGGATCTCCCGTTCTTCGGCGTGGCCGACGGCACGGTGCTGGGCGTGAAGATGACGGCCTCGCGCACCGGCTACACCGGCGAGGACGGCTTCGAACTCTACCTGCCCAACGACCAGGCAGAAAAGGTCTGGAACGGCCTCCTGGAAGCAGGCAAGGCCTACGGCATCCAGCCTTGCGGCCTGGGCGCCCGCGACACGCTGCGTCTGGAGGCGGGCCTCCCGCTTTACGGCCATGAGCTGAACGATGAGACCACTCCCATCGAGTCCTCGTTCGCCTGGACCGTCAAGAGCCAGGCCGATTACCTCGGCCGCGAGGTCATCGAGCGCCAGAAGGCCGAAGGCGCCAGCAAGAAGCTGGTCGGCCTGAAGCTCTTGGGCAAGCAGATTGCCCGCGAAGGCTACCCGGTCTTCGTGGGAGACCAGGAAGTGGGCAAGGTCGCCAGCGGCGCCCCCTCGCCGACCCTGGGCTACCCCATCGCCACCGCCTTCGTCGAGGCCGCCAAGGTCAAGGCCGGCGACA
Source organism: Candidatus Sericytochromatia bacterium (assembly GCA_036676495.1). GTDB lineage: Bacteria > Cyanobacteriota > Sericytochromatia > S15B-MN24 > UBA4093 > UBA4093. Next base: position 20,997 of record JAKFCT010000033.1, on the reverse strand, counting down.
CGGTCGAGGTCTCGATTCGCGGCAAGCGCTTCCCGGCCGAGGTCGTCAAGGCCACCTTCTACCGTCGTTCCAAGTAATCCCCTCGCATCGCACCCTTATTTGGAGGAAAATCTTCGCCATGATTCCCCAGGACCTGAAGTACGCCAAGTCGCACGAGTACGCCCGGATCGCGGGTGAAGAAGCCACCATCGGCATCTCGGACTACGCTGCCGAGCAGCTGGGAGACGTGGTCTTCGTCGAACTGCCCGAGGTCGGCCGCGAGCTCTCGAAGGGCGAGTCCTTCGGCGTGGTGGAGTCGGTCAAGGCCGTCTCCGATCTCTACGCCCCGCTCTCGGGCAAGGTGATCGCGGTCAACGAGCGCCTCAACGACGAGTCGTCCTTGATCAACGACGATCCGTACGGCGACGGCTGGATCATCAAGATTGCTCCGAGCAACCCCGCGGAGGCGTCCGAGATCCTCGACGCCAAGCAGTACGAGGAGCTGGTCGGAGCGTAGATAGGCCGAAGGCCTATTCCTTGCCTTGTCCCCCAGCGCCTGCGGCTATCCGTGGGTATGGGGGACTGGCGAAGCCAGGGGGGTGTCACTGCTCCCAGGTTCCTCGGAAACGAGGAACGCCATGGCTGCGCCGGCGAACACCCCCCACCCGGCTTCGCCGGGCGTCCCCCCGTCGAGGGGGGACAACAAAAGGAAGATCAGCATGAACTTCAACTACCTGCCCCATACCGACGCCGATCGCCAGGAGATGTTCCAGGCGATCGGGGTTCCCGATAGTGACGCGCTCTACCACGCCGTCCCGGCCTCCCTGCGGAACTTCCAGCTGGAGATTCCCGAAGGCCGCAGCGAGTGGGACGTCCAGGCGCACGTCTCCTCCCTGGCTGCCAAGAACCGCTCGACCTCGCAGTTCGCGTCGTTCCTCGGGGCAGGCAGCTACCGGCGCTACCTGCCGGCGGCAGTGGACTGGATCCTCCACCGCTCGGAGTTCCTGACCGCCTACACCCCCTATCAGCCCGAGGTCAGCCAGGGCACCCTGCAGGCCATCTTCGAGTTCCAGACCATGATCTGCGAGCTGACCGGCATGGACGTGGCCAACGCCTCCATGTACGACGGCTCCACCGCCACCCCCGAGGCCGCCTTCATGGCCTGCCGGGTGACCCGGCGCGAGAAGGTGATCGTGGCCTCCACCGTTCACCCGGAGTACCGCGAGGTGCTCGACGCCTACGCCAAGGGCCCCGGGATCGAGGTCGTGACCGCCCCTCAGTCGGGCGGCAAGATCGACATGGACGCCCTGAAGGACCTCATCGACACCCAGACGGCCTGCGTGATCCTCCAGATGCCCAACTTCCTGGGCACGCTCGAGGAAGCGCATGCCATCGGGGAGCTGATCCACGCGTCGGGCGGCCTCTTGGTCGTCGTGGCCGACCCGATTTCCCTGGGCCTCCTGGAGGCTCCGGGCCGCTACGGAGCAGACGTCGTGATCGGCGAGGCGCACCAGCTGGGCAACCCCGTCTCCTTCGGCGGCCCCTTCGTCGGCTTCATGGCCTGCAAGGACAAGTTCGTCCGCCAGCTGCCGGGCCGGATCGCGGGCGAGACCAAGGACGCCAACGGCCAGCGGGTCTTCACCCTCACGCTTCAGACGCGCGAGCAGCACATCCGGCGCGAGAAGGCCACCAGCAACATCTGCACAAACCAGGCGCTCAACGCCCTGGCCTCCACGGTGTACATGACGGTGGTCGGCAAGCGCGGCCTCTACGAAGTGGCGCATACCAGCCTCCAGCGGGCGCATTCGCTCGCCCGGGCGATCGCCAAGATTCCCGGCTTCCAGGTCCCCTTCGGCCCCTTCTTCAACGAGTTCGTCGTGAAGAGCCCCATGCCGGTCGCCGACCTGCTCGATCGCCTCAAGGCGCAGGGCATCCTCGGCGGCGTCGACCTCGGCCGCTGGTATCCCGAGCTGGCGGATTGCCTCCTGGTCACCGTCACCGAGGTCAACGCTCCCGCCGAGCTGGAGGCTTACGCCGCGGCCCTGGAAGCCCTCGCGAGCGCAACCAGCGCCGAGCGCCCCTCGGCCACCCACGCCTAAGCAGCTGCCCTCTGAAAGAAGGTAGCGGCTGCGCCTCTGAAAGGTATGCAACCATGGAAGCCTTGATCTTCGAAAAGAGCGTGGACGGCCGCCGCGGCGTCACCCTCCCCGCGTCGGGCGTCGACGAGCGGCCCCTCTCGGAGCTGCTCCCCTCGGAGCTGCTTCGCAAGGAGCTCGCCGAACTGCCCCAAGTCACCGAGCTGGAAGCCATGCGGCACTTCAACCGCCTTTCCCAGCTCAACTATTCCATCGACACCCAGTTCTACCCCCTGGGCTCGTGCACGATGAAGTACAACCCCAAGGTCAACGAAATGGCCGCCCGCCTGGACGGCTTCGCGAACCTCCACCCCTACCAGCCCGACGACACCACCCAGGGCGCGCTCGAGCTCCTGCACACGCTGGAGAAGTGGCTCGCCTCGGTCACGGGCATGCACCGGGTCACCCTGCAGCCCGCCGCGGGCGCCCACGGTGAGTTCACTGGCATCCACCTGATCCGCGCCTACCACGAGTCGCGCGGCGAAGGCCACCGCAAGAAGATGCTGGTCCCCAACTCGGCGCACGGCACCAACCCCGCCACGGCCGCCCTGGCCGGCTACGAGGTGGTCACCGTCGACAGCAACGACCGCGGCATGGTCGACCTCGACTCGCTCAAGGCCAACCTCAGCCCCGAGGTCGCGGGCATCATGCTCACCAACCCCAACACCCTGGGGCTCTTCGAGGAGGACATCCTCGAGATCGCCCAGCTGGTGCATGACGCGGGCGGCTTGCTGTACTACGACGGAGCCAACACCAACGCCATCATGGGCACGGTCCGCCCCGGCGACATGGGCTTCGACGTGGTTCACCTGAACCTCCACAAGACCTTCTCGACTCCGCACGGCGGCGGCGGCCCCGGCGCCGGCCCGGTGGGCGTCTCGAAGGCCCTCGAGCCCTTCCTCCCGACTCCGACCGTGGAGTACGCCGACGGACAGTACTTCCTCTCCTTCGATCGGCCCCAGTCGATCGGCCGGGTCCGGGCGTACTACGGCAACTTCGGGGTGCTGGTGCGGGCCTACACCTACATCGCCTCGATGGGCCGCGACGGGCTCACCCAGGCGAGCAAGGACGCCGTGCTCAACGCCAACTACCTCAAGGCGCGGCTGCAGGACCTCTTCGAGGTGCCGCACCCGCAGTTCTGCATGCACGAGTTCGTGATCTCGGGCGATCGCCAGAAGGAACAGGGCGCCAACACCCTGGCCATGGCCAAGCGCCTCCTGGACTTCGGTTACCACGCGCCGACGATCTACTTCCCCTTGATCGTTCACGAGGCCATGATGATCGAGCCCACCGAGACCGAGAGCAAGGACACGCTCGACGGCTTCGTGACCGCCATGAGGGCGATCGCCGAGGAAGTCAGGACCAACCCCGACATGGTGACCTCGGCCCCCCACGCCACTCCGGTGGCCCGGGTCGACGAGACCACCGCCGCGCGCAAGCCGATCCTGCGCTGGAAGAAGGCCGAGTAGCCCGCTCCGGAAGCCCGATCGCCACGAGGCCCCGCACCCGATGGGTGCGGGGCCTCCGTCACTCCCGCGCAGGCGGGAGTCCAGGGCAGGCAGGACTCCCGGAGAGCTCAGCGCATGCCCGGGGGCTGGATCCCCGCTTCCGCGGGGATGACGGGCCCCACCGCTTGACAGCCTCGCCAAAATGACGCAAACTAGCCTTGACCACTGGTCAAACCAACCGTCAAACCGGCTGTCTAACCGGTGGTCTTAGCAAGGAGACCCGCATGGCCAGCACCCGCTACAAACGGATGGACCCCGAAACTCAGCGCCGCATCCTCGACGCCGCCCGCGCCGAGTTCCTCGCCCACGGCTACGAGCGCGCCTCGATCAACCGCATCATCCAGGCCGCCGGCATCAACAAGGGCTCGCTCTACTACTACTTCGAAGACAAGGCCGACCTCTTCGTGAAGCTCATGGAGGACGCCGAGAAAACCATGGTCGCCGCGGTCGCCGACCTCGACCTCGACCGCATCCTCAAAGAGCCCCCCAAGGACTTCTGGGGCTACTTCGAGAGCGCCAGTTACCAGAAGGTCGCCTTCTCCATCCAGCATCCCGATCTCTCTCGCCTCAGCACCGAGTTCTACTTCCAGGCCACCAAGCCCGGTGGCCCCTCCCGCTTCAAAGCCTACCTCGCAGAGGCCCGAGAGTCGCTCCAGAAGCTGCTCTTGATGGGACAAGCCCAGGGCGCCGTACGCGATGACTTGCCTCTGGACATGCTGACGGATCTCGCCTTCGGCGTCTCCGACATCATGAACCGCCCCATCCTCGAAAACCTCGACGATCTCGCTTCCTGGGGCCCCGAAGCGATCACGCGCTTCACCGAACCCCAGATCGATATGCTCCGCCGCATGCTCGCCCCGAAAGGAGGGAAGGCCCAATGACCCCCCGTCGTACCCCCTGGCTCCTGAGCGGCTTCATCGCCCTCGGCCTCTTGCTCGGCACCCCCCCGGCCGCCGAGGCGCGCCTCGACGCACAAGCCCTCATTCGACAGACCGAAACCCAGTACATGAGCAAGACCTCCCATGCCATCTTCCGCATGACCGTCGTAACCAAGGCCTGGACCCGGGAAATGCGCATGGAATCCTGGGGCGAGGGCCGCGACAAGATGCTCTCCAAGATCCTCAGCCCCAAGAAGGACGCGGGCACTGCCACCCTCAAGGTCGGCGACGACATGTGGAACTACCTCCCCAAGATCGACCGCCTGATGAAAATTCCCTCCAGCCTGATGGGCGATCGCTGGATGGGTAGCCACCTCACCAACGACGACCTCGTCAAGGAAAACAAGATCGACGAACTCTACAGCTTCGCGATCGCCAAGGAAACCGCCCGGGAGGCCACCATCGTCGCCACGCCCAAGCCCAGCGCCGCCGTGGTCTGGGGCAGCATCACCTACCGGATCGACCTCGAGCGCGAGATCCCCCTCGACGTGAAGTACTACGACGAGGACGGCGAACTGGTCCGCACCATCACCTTCGACCAGGTCCGCACGATTGCCGGCCGCACCTTGCCCACCCGCATGCGCTACGTCCCCGCCGACGAGCCCGGCGAGTACACCGAGATGGTCTACGAGACGATCGAGTTCGATCGCTCGCTTCCGAAGGACCTCTTCTCGGTGCGCTCCCTGAGGAGGTAGCCATGGCCTTCATGACGCGGCTCAGTTTCCGTAACCTCTGGCGAAACAAGCGCCGCACCCTGCTCACCATGTCCGCCATGGCCCTCTCCACCGCCCTCTTGATCGTGACGCTCGGCATCACCGAGGCGGTCATGGTCGACTCGGTGGACAATGCGACCGGCCTCTACTACGGACACGCCAAGATCACCGCGCCCCAGTACCTGGACGGCCGAGACATGGCCCTCACCCTGCCCGATGATGCCCCGCCCGTCGACTTTTCGGCCGATAAGCAGGTCCGCGGCGTCGCGGGCCGCGTCCGGGGCTTCGCCCTCCTCAGCACCGGCGACGCCAGCGAGGCCCTTAGCCAGCCCGCCGAGTTGCTGGGAGTCGACCCCGCCCAAGAGGAGGCCGTAAGCTCCCTGAGCACCCGGATCGTCGCGGGAGAGAACCTCGGCTCGGCCCATCCCAACCGCATCCTGCTCGGAACCAGCCTTGCCCAGCGGCTTGGCGCCAAGCTGGGTTCGGAGATCGTGGCGATGGGGCAAGCCGCAGACGGCTCGATCGCCGCCGAGATCTTCACGGTCGGCGGCCTCTTGGACTCCGGCGACACCAGCCTCAACGGCGCCTTGGCCCTGGCCGACCGCCGGACCCTCCAGCGCATGTTCGCCCTCGACGGCCAGGTGCACGAGTGGGTCCTGAACCTCTCGAACCCCAAGACTAGCGCCGCATGGGTCACGGCCGCCCAGGCCAAGGTCACGGATGCCGAGGTCACCAGCTGGGAGCGCATGTTGCCGCAGATCGCGGGCATGATCCGGCAATCCGGCACCAGCAAGCTCATGACCTCGGTCATCTTCTACTTCGCGGTGGTCCTGGTGACCGTCAACACGATGTACATGGCCCAGCTGGAGCGGCTGAAGGAGTTCGCGGTGATGGGAGCCATCGGCCTCAAGCCTCGCAGGCTGATGAGCATGATGGTCGTCGAGGGCTTGATGATGAGCGCGATGGCTGCCGTGATCGGCGGCCTTGCCGGAACGGCCCTCAGCTTCTACCTGATGGAAAACCCCATCGTCATGTCGTCGAGCGCCGAGACCCTCTCCATGGCCGGCACCACGCTCAGCACCTCCATGCGCAGCATGCCGACCTGGGATTCGGTGCTTTTCCCCACCCTGCTCATGATGAGCCTCGGTGGCGTGCTCTCGCTCTTCCCGGCCTGGAAGCTGGGACGCCTGCGCCCCGTCGACGCCTTGAGGGAGGTCTAAGATGCTCTGGTTTCGAATCGCCTGGCGCAACCTCTGGCGTAACAAGCGGCGCACGTCCATCCAGCTCGCCGCCATCGCGGGAAGCCTCTTCCTGGCGCTCTTCTACCATCACATCGCCGTGGGCATGTACGCCGATATGATCGACGGGGGCGTGCGCTCGGGATCGGGCCACGTCGGCCTCTATCACGATCGCTACCTCGACGACCGCAAGGTCTCCGACACCTTGCCCGCGGATGCCCTTCTTCCGCAGCTCAGCCGAGCTGAAGGCGTGAAGGCCGTCTACGCGCGCCTCTACGTCCCCGGCCTGCTGCGCTCGAGCCGCAACTCCCGGCCCGCCACCGGCTTGGGCCTGGACTTCGAAAGCGAACAGGCCCACAACACCCTCCTGGATCCCGGCAACCTCATCGAAGGCTCGCTTCCCGATCGGCCCAACGAACTCGTGATCGGCAAGGGCCTCGCGGAAGAGCTTCATGTGAAGGTGGGCAAGAAGGTCGTCTGGATGGCGCAGGACGCCAACGGCGAGGTGGCCTCGAAGCTGTTCAAGGTCTCGGGCATCCTGCATACCCGGGTGAAGGCCATCGACGCGGGCACGGTCCTGGCCTCCCGCGAGGCCCTGGCCGAGGTCATCGGTCGGCAGGGGCACGCCCACGAGGTTGCTGTCATGCTGGATGGCAAGGACGCCATTCCCAAGGCCCTGCCGGGGCTTCAAGCGATCGCCACCGAATCCGGCGAGCACACTCAGGCCTACGCCTGGCAGAAGGCCATGCCCAACCTCGCCGCCATCATCGAGTGGGGCAACTCCGAGACCCGGATGGTCGTCTCGATCCTCTTCGTCCTGGTCGGCATCGGTACCCTCAACACCATGCTGATGAGCGTCATGGAGCGCACCCGCGAGTTCGGCGTGATCCGCGCCCTGGGCGTCGCCAAGGGCTCCATCCGCCATATGGTCATGGCCGAAGCCCTCGTTCTGGGGTTGGTCGGCTCGGTCATCGGAGTGGCCCTCTCCGGCCTCGTCGGCCTTTACACCGGCACCGTCGGGATGGATTTCTCGGCCATGTACCAGGACATGGATCTCGGCGGCGTCGCGCTGGACCCCGTGATCCGAACCGGCTGGGACTGGACCATGGTCTTCGGGCTCTCGATCGGCATGATCGGGCTCTCGGTACTGGCTTCGCTCTACCCGGCGCAGCGGGCGCTGAAGATCCGCCCCGCCGACGCCATGCGGAAGTAACCCGCTATCGAGGAAGTGAAAAATGAACGCGATTGAACTCCACGGTGTGAAGAAGTACTACCCACAGGCCGACAACGTCGTCCGCGCGGTGGACGGGATCGACCTCGCGCTCGCTCCCGGCGAGTTCGCCTCCCTGGCGGGAAGCTCGGGCTGCGGCAAGACCACCTTGCTCAACCTGATCGGCGGCCTCGACCGTCCCGACGAGGGCAGCCTCACGATCGACGGCGTCGACACCCGCAGCAAATCCGACGATGCGCTGGCCGACCTGCGCCTGCGCCGCATCGGCTTCGTCTTCCAGGCCTATAACCTGATCCCGGTGCTGACGGCCTACGAGAACATCCAGTTCGTCCTGCAGGCACAGGGCGTGCCCGAGCGCGACCACCAGCGCCGGATCATGCCGCTTCTCGAGGAGCTGGGGCTGGCGGAGCTGGCCGATCGCTTCCCTGCGCAACTCTCGGGCGGCCAGCAGCAGCGGGTGGCCGTGGCGCGCGCCATCGTGGGCGAGCCCGCCATCGTCCTGGCCGACGAGCCGACCGCCAACCTGGACTCGGAGACGGCCAAATCGCTCCTCGCCATGATGCGCCGGCTGAACCTCGAGCGCGGCATCACCTTTCTCTTCAGCTCGCATGACCCGGCGGTCATCGCGATCGCCGAGCGGGTGATCCGGCTCAAGGACGGAAAGGTGATCGCCGATGAACGCAAGGCGCCTTAAGCGGGCCCTGCCGGCCGCCGGCGTCGGGCTGGCCATGCTGGCCTTCGCCGCCGGCGCGGCCGAGGCGCAGACCGAGACGGGCATCTCCCTCCGCCAGAACACGCTCTCGGCCGGCTGGCTGCGGCGCCCCGAGGGCGTGCCGCTTCCCGATGGCCTCCTGGGCATGAGCGAAACCCGGATGCGGGCGTGGCTGGGACAGGCCTGGGAGGGCCTCCCCTGGGGCGAGACCCGCCTGCAGGCCGCCCTGGAGCTCGAAACGGGCCTCAGCTCGACGACCGGAGCGGGACTCGGCCTCATCGGAGGAGGAAGCCCCGCCCAGCGGCGCCCGTTCGAGGTCGCGAACCTCACCCTGGAGCGCAGCGAGACGTCCCCGACCCGCGCGCGGGTCGAACGGCTCGATCTGGCCTGGAGCTTGGGGGCCGTCGACGTCGACCTCGGGCGCCAGCCCGTGAGTCTCGGCACCAGCCACTTCGTCGGAGTCCTGGACGTGCTGGCCCCCTTCGCGCCCGGCGCCTTGGACGCCTCGTACAAGCCCGGCATCGACGCCCTGCGCGTGCGCACGGCCCTGAGCGAGACGGGTGAGGGCGAGTTGATCCTGGCCGGGAGCGATCCCTGGAACCAGGGCGGCTCGATCGCGCGCTTGCGTACCTCGCTCGCCGGCATGGACGTCGAGGTGCTGGGCGGCCGCTTCAGGAACCGGGGCTTCGGCGGCCTCGGCTGGGAAGGTGAGCTGGGCCCCGCCGGCATCTGGGGGGAGCTCGCGATCTTCGAGCGCCGCCCCGAGGCCGAAAAGTACCGTGGCGGCTGGAGCGGGGGCGCCTTCTCGGGAGTAGTCGGCGCCGACTTCAACTTGCCCTTCGAGACCCGCGGGGGAATGGCCCTGATGCACCAGGACTTCGGGGCGCGAAGCCCTCAGGAGCTGACCGCGGTCTACGCCGACGCTCCGTACCGGGAATCCTGGGCGTTTCTCGGATCGTCCGGTTACGGCGTGCTCACGGCCTCCAAGCAGTTGCATCCCCTGGTCAACGGCTCGCTGGCGGGGCTGGTCAACCTGGTGGACGGCTCGACCCTCTGGCAGCCGCGGCTGACGTTCAGCATCAGCGATAACTCCGACCTCGGGGCGTACGGCTGGTTCGGGATGGGAGCGCCGCCTCGCCTGGAGGGAGCGAGCGTGACGCCCGGCTCGGAGTTCGGCATGGTCCCGACCGGGCTGGGGCTCTACGCCCGCTGGTTCTTCTGAGGAGGCTACGGGACGACTCGGTTGTAGGGGACGTTGAACTCCAGCACGCAGTAGTCCTGATCGTTCATGTAAAAGGGCTGCAAGACGTAGTTCGCAGGGATCATGACCCAGGCCCCCCAATCGAAGGTCGGGTCGGTATATGCCCGCTTGATTTCCGCCGAGCGATCACCCACGGCCCAGGAGGGGCGGTCGATCCATTTCGGAACCGACGACTCCACCATCCGTGAGGCGAAGACGTAGCGTCCGTCCACCCCCACGTAACTGAACGCGGGGTTCAGCGGGGGTGAGAACATTCCGCCATCCGAGGCCCTGCGCTCGTAGCCGGCGGGTGGCACGGGGGTGTCCCGACGTCCCAGGCGGATGCCGAACTTGCCGGAGAGGTTGACGGTCTCGAGCGTGAAAAAAACGTTCGGGACATCGGTCTCGAGGGCGAGCTTCTTCTTGTAATCCGAAGCCTGGAAGTAAATCGCCCCGAGTTGCTGATGCGAAATCTCGTGAATCACCACCGAAGGGCTTGCCGGGGGGATCCCGGGAATCGGCGGCGGCAGGGTCGGTTCGGGCGTCGGCGTCGGAGTGGCGACGGGGGAGGGAGTTGGCACCGGCGTGGCCGGCGGGTTCCAGGTGATGAACAGGCCTACGGCCATCCCCGCGCCCATCTTTCCTCCGATCGTGTGCGCGCCGGGCGGGATGACCTGCCCCCAATCGATCGAGAGCATCGAGGTGTTCGGGGTATTGCTGCCTTCCGTGAGGGCGACCAGGACCAGGCGATTGATACCGGGCTCCAAGGTCAACCGGATGCGCTGGGGACCGTTGTTATTGTCGAAGTTCTCGTAGCCCGGTACAACCTTGCCGTTGAACTCGAGGCGGCAGCGATCGGTATCGAGGTCGCTCATATCGAAGAGCAAGACGTCGATCTCACCCTTGTTGACCTGGGTCGAGCGCCAGATGACCTTGTCGTCCGGCGTCGCCGAGAGGGTCTCGCTGCCCAGGAAAGGAATGGCTCCGCCCCCGAAAATCGGCGGCAGGCTCGAGCAGCCGAAAATCAGCAGGGACGCCACGCTCACCATCACGAACGAAAACCGGAACCGCGCCTGGCGCATGCCTCCCCCTTGATTTGCTGCCGAATCGACCACTGGTGAGCATTATAGCAAGCGGGGGTTGTGAGAAGCCAGCTTCCGCAGGGCGGTCCCTTGACAGATTAGTTACCGGTCAGTAACATCACTATCGGTGACGGCTCGGGTGCCACTTCCCGTGCCGTCGGCTCGTCCTCGCTTCCCTGCATCAACCTCGCGAAAGAAGGAACCATGTCCACCCCGATCGCCACTCCCGCCGCTCCCTCCAAGGCCTGGACCCTCGGCCTCTGGGCTCCTCAGGTGCTGCTCGCCCTCATGTTCGGCATGGCCGGCGTCATGAAGTCCACCCAGCCCATCGAGGCGATGGCCGCCAACATGCCCTGGGTTGCGGACCTTCCCGGCCTGGTGCGCTTCATCGGCGTCGCAGAGCTGCTGGGAGCCATCGGCCTGATCCTTCCCGCGGCGACGCGGATCCTGCCCGTTCTGACTCCCGCGGCTGGCGCGGGCCTCGCGACCATCATGGTGCTCGCCGCCGGCTTCCACGCGATGAATGGCGAGTACTCGGCGATCGCCGTGAACGCCGTCCTGGGTCTCTTGGCGGCCTTCGTCGCCTGGGGCCGCCTCGTCAAGGCTCCCATCGCGCCCAAGGCCTAACCGCCGTCCGGGTACCGTCCTCGGGTCGCCCGTCCCCAAACGAGGGCGCGACGTCAGGTAAACTGAGGACGGACACGGAGAAGGCGTCGTCACGGGAACGCCGGCGCCTTCCAGCGCCAGGCGCCCACCATCCGCAAATGAGGTGAAACGGTGAAAGTCGAAATCTATTCGGATATCCAGTGCCCCTGGTGCTACATCGGGAAGGCCCGCTTCGAGAAGGCCCTGGCGGCCTTCCCGCAACGGGATCAGGTCGAGGTCGTCTACAAGGCCTACCAGCTCAATGGCGAGCTGCCGACCGATCCCGCGCAGGCCGTGTCGCATGACGATTATCTGACCGAGCGCTACGGCCCCGGATTCAAGCAGATGAGCCAGAACGTCACGGCGGTGGCCGCCAAGGAAGGGCTCGACTTCCACACGGAGAAGGCCCTCATCGTCAACACGTTCAACGGGCATCGCCTCCTCCACCTGGCCGAGCAGGAGGGCGGAGCCGCCATGAAGAAGCGCCTGGTCGAATTGCTTTTCAAGGCGCAGTTCACCGACGGCGCGAACGTCGCCGATCCGGACACGCTCGTGTCCCTCGCGGGTCAGGTGGGCCTCGAGGCCCAGCGGGTCAAGGAGTACCTGGCCTCGAACGCGGGCACGGCGGAGGTGAGCGCGGAGATCGAGGAAGCGCGCGCGATCGGCATCACGGGAGTTCCCACGTTCGTCTTCGAGGGGAAGTGGGGAGTCTCCGGCGCCCAGGAATCCGAGACCTTCCTCAAGATCCTGGAGCAGGTCTCCCAGGAGGTCGCGGCTCAGGCCCCAGAGGCTGGAGCTCCGGGCTGCCAGGACGATTCCTGCGCCGTCTAAATCGCGCTAGTTGAACTTGGGAGCCGCTCCGAGCCTGCCGCTCGGGGCGGCTTTCTCTTCGGGGGCGGCCGAACGGCCCGTGAGCTTGTCGCCGAGCTTGGTGACGATCTTCTTGAGGTCGGTGGCGATCGCCTTGCCGGTATCGGTGACCAGGTTGCCGAAAGCCTTGGCTCCCTCGACGGGGTTGGTGAAGTAGTGCGCCATCTGCCGATCGGTGTTGCCTTGCTCCAGGTCGCGCTTGCGGGTGGCCATCAAGCCGAGCTCGCTGGCGACGCCGAAGGCGGCGGCCGCAGGAACCAGGGCGGCTCCGCCGGTCACGACGGAGGCTCCGAAGAGGACCACGCCGCTGGCGATGGATCCGGCGACCAGGGTCTTGGAGGTCTTGGAGCTGCGGGGATCGCGCCAGATGTCGATGGCGATCCGGACCGAGTTGGCGAGGGCGGCCAGGTTGAGCACGGGCATGAGCTTGCCCAGCTTGCGGACGACGGTACCGAGGGGGCTGGCGGCAATGGCGCTGCCCACGCGGCCCAGGCCCTTCGTGAGGCCCTGGAAGGCGGGGGCCTTGCCGAGCCAGCGCAGGAGGTCGCCGCCGGCGTCGACCAGCTGCTGCGAGAGGATCACGCCGCTCTGGGTGTGCTGGGCGAGCTTGAGGCCCGACTTCCAGCGATCGCCCGTCGTGGCAGTGGGGGAAACCACCTTCTTGGCTTCCTTCTTGACTTCCTGAATCGTGGCTTCGAGCTTCTTGTCGCCCGTGGCGATCATGACGGCATCGGCCACGACGGAAAGCTTCGAGAGGCTGGGGGAGTTCTGGAGGACCGTCTTGGCGGTCGCCGCCGCGGCGAAGTGATCGCCCTTGGCGGCCGCGACGGCTCCCGAGACCACCGTGGCGCCCTTGGTGAGGCCCTCGGCCACCACCGGGCTGTTGGTCATGGTCTTGGCGGCCACCTTGGCGGCTTCGAGCGCGGCTCCCGTGGCATCCCCGTTCGCGACGGTGGTGGAAATCGACGTGCCGCCCAGCATCTTGCCGACGAAGACGTCCGTCTTGTTGGCGACGCTGGCCTTGATGGCATCCTCGGTCTGATCGCCCTCCTGCGGCTCCTCGGCCGGGCGGCCGGAGCGGACGAACATGTCGTGGATTCGCGATTGTCCGTTGATGCTGGTCATGGCGGTGGCAGGCTCCGTTAAAAGGGTGTTAGGAGTCTTATCCCCGCATGATCGCCAGAAGTTACGTTAAGAAGTAGGAAAGGTTCCGCTACTTCCAGAACTCCCACCAGCGCTTGCGTTGCTGGCTGGCGAGAACCTGAATGGCGGATGCCAACTCGTCGAGCATCCCCTCGTCGGCATCCGGATGGTCCAGCTGCGCGGCGATCGAGCCTTCCAGCTCCAGCAAGCGGCGCTGGAGCCTGCGGATCACCTCGTCCTTGCTCGCTTCGAGCAGGACGCTCTCCGCCTGCGTCTCCAGGCCGGTGACGCGCTCGCGCAGCGCCTCCAGCTCCTCGCTCGGCGCCGTGGGCTGAGCGAGCAAGCCCCCAAGCTGCTCATGACTCGCCAAGAGCTTCTGGTTCTCGCTCAACAGCGCCGCGATCCGCTCCTGCTGCGCGTTGAGTTGAGATTGCTGAGCGGCGACGACGCTCTCCAGCTCATCCTGCCTCCGCACCAGCGCCGAGAGCACCTCGCGAATCTCCGGACCCTGGACGGTGGTCTCCGCCGAAACCAGCTCGACGCTCTCGTGAGGACGCAGTTGCGCCTTGATCTCCTCGAGCGGCATGCCCTGCTGCCGGAACCCCCGGATGATCCGGAGGTTGGAGAGATCCCGCTCCGTGAGCATGCAGCGCCCTTGCTCGGTCCGAGCGAAGTTCAGCTCGAACTCCTTTTCGTACCTGCGGATCAGCGAGGTGGATACTCCGAGTTGCTTCGCGGCGTCGGCAAGGCTATAGGTCACGGTCTTCCTCCCGGTGTCTCTTCCCCTATTATAGCGGCTCGCATGCCGTGAAGACCATCCTCGTTCGCGGGGTATACGAGGCCTAGCAACCCCTGCTCCCTTTCCGACGGAGAAGTGCCCGATGTTGAAGCGATTTGCCGCCATGCTGGCGGCGCTCGGGATTTGCGCCGCCTCCCCGGCCCTCGCCTTCGGTGGAAGCGGCCTTCCGCCCGTCCTGCCTGGTCTCGAACAGGCCCCGCCCTTCACGGCGGACGTCTCGATCACCTCCCCGGCCATGCCGACCCCCACCGTCTTCCGGATCGCCTACATGCCCCAGCGCGTCCGCCTGGAGTCCCCCGGCGCGGAAGGCATGACCGCCATCATCCGCTTGGATGAGGGCTCGGCGTACATGTACCAAGGCGATCGCACCTGGCTACGCCTCGGCCTCTCCGCCCTGGGAGCCATGGGCCTGAATCCGGGCGCCCGTCACGCCGTGAAGAAGCTTGGAAACCAGTCCGTCGACGGCCGCCCCTGCGACGTCTACCAGACGACCTCCGACGACGGCACCGTCTCCACCAACTACCTCTCGGGAGGCATGCCGTTCAAATCGATCGTCCGCACTCCGACGGGCGGCACGACCGTGGTCCGCTACCTGAACGTCTCGCGACACGGCGTGGACGCCTCCCGCTTCCAGCTCCCTGCCGACGCCGAGATCGTGGATATGTCCACTTTGTTGAATGGCATCAAGGGGCGGAAAGGCGCGGATCTCGGCCTGGAGGACCTCTAGCGGCTCCCGCCCCGGGCGTTAAGTTTCGTCTCGCCCCGGGAAGGAGGGATCAAGGGAGGCGTGGAGCTTCTGCGTGCAGAAGGAGGTTGGCATGTCGACAGGTCCGCTCGGTTTGACCTGGGTCGCCCAAACCCCGAACGTTCGCCCTCGCGGCGAGACGGCTCCTTCGGCCACCCCCGAGTCCACGACCCAAGCTCCGCCAGCCGCGCCACCGGCCGATCAGTCCCTGGTGACGAACGGCCAGGGACTGATGCTCGAATGGGCCGGCAGCAAACCCACCCCAGGATCCTCGGGAGCCGCGAGCGGCCTCGGCCTCGAATGGGCCACGACCGGCAAGCCCCCCGCCCCTCAAGGAAGCCCGCCGACGGGCTCACCTGCCGGCCAGTCCTCCGGCGGAGGCCTGGGACTCGAATGGCGCAGCGGAAGCGCGCCCGCCCCCAGTCCCGGTGGCTCCGCGCCGGCCGGCGGAACACCCTCCGGGGGAACTCCCTCGACCAACCAGGGGCTCGGCCTCGAGTGGCGCAGCGGCAGCACGACCTCCGCTCCGGCAGGCGGCAAGCCAGCCGGGACTCCCGCGCCTGCAGCTGGAGGCAACGCCCTCGGCTTGACCTGGGTCGGTGGCTCGGGTCAAGCCGCTCCGCTCGATCCCGAAGCGCAACGGCTCGCCCAGCTCAAGAGCCAGCTGACGAGCCCGCTGAGCTCCCTTCCCGCTCCGGCCGCGACGTCTAACTGGCGCCAGAACGACCTGATCAACCGCGCCAACCTCATCAAGACCATCCGTAGCGACGCCGCGCTTCAGGCCGCCTTCAGCGACTGGGAGAAGCTGCCCACGGACGTCAAGCTCGCGGCGGGCAACCGAATCGCCGCCATGGAAGGCGCGGTCTACGGGTTCCAGGCCGCCCCCATCCAGGTGGATGCCTTCCTGAAGAAGCCGGCCTACGGCTACTACCATCCGACCGAGGACAAGGTCCACCTCTCTCCGGACACCTTGGCGGATCTGCGCGAGTTCGTGAACACCGTGACCCACGAGCAGGCGCATGCCTACCAGTGGGAAAAAGGAGTCGACGCCAAGTCGGGTCGCATGGATCCGGCCGATCCGCTCTATTCCACGGCGATCAGCTGGTATGAGAACTTCTTCGATTACTCCCAGCCCAACAACGGGTATGAAGCCTATCGCACGCAACCCATCGAGGCCCACGCGTTCGCCACCGGCGACAGCGTCGCGGCCGCCGTCTTCAGCTAGGGGCGATCGCCCATGTCGTCGCCCATCGGGAGTGAACCGAGATCATGACAAGCCTGACGTTCTACCTCTGGAAACTCGACGCTTCGACGGATTTCATGCCGGAACTCGCCGGAGAGGTGACCGTCACGGGCGATCGCATCGAGGTCTCTCCCTCGACAGCCCCGCCGATCCGGGAGCTCGTGGAGGCCTTTCGCGCCAAGCCCCTGCCGCTTCGCTCGGAAACCATGGAGGGACAGGGCGCCGGCATGAAGCTCAAGCTTCGAGAGGTCGTCATGAAGCCCGGAGAGCAGGATTGGGGCTATGCCCTGAGCGAGGCGATCGCCCGCGAGGGCGGCTATTCGGTCACCTTCACCCCGGAACCCGCCTAGCCAAGAAACAGGCCCGCCTAGCGGCGGGCCTTCGTCTTACCTTGGGGCTTCTGGAAGAGCATCACGTACTCGTGCTTGAAGACGTAGTACCCGTCCTTGAGCGCGCGGTACTTCCAGAGGTTGGCGTTCTTTCCCTTGCCCCGCTCGTTGCCGTTGATGTCCTTGACCACGATGCTCTTGAGGGTGTAGCCCGCATCCGTGCAGGTCTGCATGCACTGGAAGCCCAGGGGCACCCATTCGCCCTTTGCGTACTTGTCTCCGATGACGAGCGCCATGAAGCGGCCCGGCGCGAGCAGGTCGAAGCTGGCGGCCGCAACCTCTCCGAAGCGCGACACGAACTCTTCGTCGTTCTCGACGGTGGAGAGGTCATCCGGGTTCTCGCCGTTGGAGAATCGGATGATGTCCGAGTACGGGGGATGAAGGAAGATCAGGTCGGCCTCTTCGCGGTCCAGCGTGGCCAGGGCCTCGCGGACCTTCGCATGCGTCTCGGGGCTTGCCGAGCTGCCGTTCACCACGAGCGTGCGCACGTCATGGGGGTTCTCGGTGGCCTCGATCCGGGCCTGGGAGCGCTCCGCGATGGCCGGCAGCAGCTCGATGCCGATGCCGTTGCGGCCGAGCCTGCGGCACTCGATCAGGCTCGTCCCCATCCCCAGGAACATGTCCAGCACCACGTCGCCCTGTTTGGAGTAGCGAAGCATGATCTGCTCGGCGACCTGGGGGATGAAGTTGCCGTGATAATCCCCGACATGGGTCCCGGTGTTCTTTCGAGACGGGAATTGCCAGAGGCTATCCGTCAGGATGTCAGGATAATCCTTCCAGTTCGCGAGGTCGATATCCGAATAGGAGGGGGACTTGGGCTGGCGCGGGGGCATGGATGTTGGCCTCAAAACGGGTGCGGAGTTCGCGGAAGCGACCGGACAGCCCCGAACGTCACGGAGCTACCGAACTATTGTACTATACGCGCCCCCGCCACTGTACCCAAAGAAGCGTCATCGCTTTGCTACGAGTCGTGAAGATCGGCTGAAAGCCCCGCGGATGGCAGTTCGAGCGGACGTGGTTGCGGCCAGACAGCCTCGGACGCTAGGCGAGTGCGAGGGCTTCCGAATCCGAGGCGGCCAGACTTGCAAGTGCTCGCCGGTCGAGCTTTCCGTTGGAAAGCAACGGCAGCGCCTCGATGACGCGATAGACGGCCGGAAGCTTGTAGCGCGCGAGTCGGCCGGCCAGGAAGCTCCGCAGCGCTCCCACGGTCAAAGGCGAAGCCGCCACCACGAAGGCCATGGGAGCTTGGCCCCAACGCGCATGCGGAATGCCGACCACCGCGGCGTCCTTGACCTCCGGATGCGCCCGCAAGGCCGCCTCGATCTCGGCCGGATAGACGTTCTCGCCCCCCGAGATGATGAGATCGTTGCGGCGGGTCAGCACGGTGAGGCGCCCACAATCGTCGAGCATGCCGAAGTCCCCGGTCTGAAGCCAGCCGTCCGCGAGGGCCTTGGCCGTGGCCTCCGGATCGAGGTAGCCCCGGATGACCATGGGCCCGCGCACGACGATCATGCCGGGTATGCCGGGCGCCAGGCGCGCGCCGTCGTCCCCGCGGATCTCCAGCTCGACGCCTGCCATGGGGCGGCCCGCCGTCGCTCGGTCCGCATCGCTCGCTCCCGGCGCCACCAGGGTCACCCCCGAGCAGGTCTCGGTCATCCCGTAGGTCGGAAGCGCGATGGGGCACCGCGCGATCAGGTCGGGAGGCACCGGGCCGCCGCCAATCAACACGGCGCGCACGGTTTCGGGCAACGGCCCCTTGCGGGCATCGAGCGTCCGGTTGAGGGTCGAGGCCACCAGCGAGATGACGGTCCCGCCTTCCCGATCGAAGGCGTGGTTCACGGCCTCGGCATCGAAGCGCTCATGCAGAATGACGGTCGCCCCCGCGATGGCGCAGCGGTAGAGGATGTTCAGGCCTCCCACGTGGAAGAGCGGCATGCAGTCGATCCAGCGATCGGCCGGCGACAAGGGCAGCACCGAGGCCGACGCCTCGGCGCTCGAGAACTGATTTCCCCAGGTGAGGACGGCCCCCTTGGGCAAGCCGCTGGTGCCCGAGGTGAAGAGGATGGCCTGCTCTGCCGCGAGGTCCAGCTCCTCCGGGAGGGGCGCCGGATCGGGCGCGGTCTCCCAGAAGTCCTCGAGCCCGGGAGTCGTCCCGTCGAAGGTTCGCAACGGCAGGTCCGCGGGAAGGGCCTGGCGGGCCCGCGCGGCCAGCACAGGAGCCGCGAGCAAGAGATCGGCGGGACGGATTTGATAGGCGAGCTCATGATCGCTCAGACGCGTATTGAGCGGCAACAAGACCCCTCCCACCCGACCGACCGCATGCGCGAGGACGGCCCAGTCCGGAGAGTTTCCGGCCCAGAGGGCGACGCGCTTGCCGGCGCTCACCCCGAGCGTGCGCAGACGGCGGGCGGCATTCTGGATGCGTTTCTCGAATTCGCCGTAACTCCAGATCTCGCCCCGACAAATCAGGGCGGGATGATCGGGATGGCGCCGGGCGGCTTCCAGGGTGGGAGCGGTTCTACGCGTCATGGGCGACCTCGAAGGGCAAGATCCGGCTCACGCCATGCCCCGGCGCGCGGATCGCGAGCGTCCCCGACTCGGGCAATGGGCCCACGAAATGAGCGGCGTCCATGTGCGTGTTCGAGAGACCGCACGCCGTCTCCATGCCAAGCGCGGCGGCCAGGTGAAGGGCGCCTGCCGTTCCGATGCCGCGGTCCAGGACCGAGGTCAGCGTGACGCCGATGCCCGCGCGGAGGGCGTCCTTCGCCAAGCTCTGCGTGTAAAGCAGACCCCCGAGCGCCAAGGGCTTCAAAATCAGCCAATCGACCGCTTGCTGATCCAGCAACTCCCGCACGGCGACCGCGTCCTGAGCGGATTCGTCCGCGGCAATGGGCAGCAGGGCCCGATCGCGGAGGCGGGAGAGGTCGCGGGCCTCCGGAACGGGCTGTTCGAGGTACTCCAGGTCGAACGGCTGAAGCTGCTTCAAGGCCGTGAGGGCGGCAGGAACGTCCCAGGCGCTATTGGCATCGGCCCTCAGGCGGACAGCAGGTCCCACGGCCTCCCGGACGGCTTTCACGCGGCGAACGTCGTCGGCGATCGCCCCCAAGCCGACTTTCAACTTGAGCGTCCCGAAGCCCTGCTCCACGCGCGCGCGCGCCTCGGCCGCGAGCTCGACGGGGTCGAGCGCGGTCAAGAGCGCATTGACGGAGACATGGGTGAGCGGAGCGTCCGAAAGCAGGGACGCCAGGCTGACTCCCTGCCGGCGCGCGAAGACATCGAGGCATGCCAGCTCGACGCCGGCCAGGGTGGCGGGAAGGCGCTCCCGGCTCAAACCGGCCGCCTCCAGGCAGGCACTGAGCTGCTGAACGTCTTCGCACTCCGGCAGCGCTCCCAGGGTCGCCAGCGCGGCCTCGGCGGCGGCGAAGGACTCGGTTCCCCATTCGGGAAGGGGAGCCACCTCTCCGAAGCCCAAGCGGCCCGCATCGTCCTCGACGGCGACCCAGGCCCCCTTTCGGGTGAGAAGGGTGCCATGGGCCGTCTGAATGGGTCTCCGGAAGGGGACCTCATAGGGGACGGCCCATCGTCTCAAAGCACGAGCCCCAGGGAGAACAAGAGGCTGAACACTAGCAGCAATTGCCCGGTGCCGCCCAGGACGGCATTGAGGGCGGGTCCTTCGAGGGTGTAGACCTTGCGAACGAGGGAGATGGCCAAGGGCAGGCTCAAGAGCGGCAGCAAGGCTCCCCAGGACAGGGATCCCACGGCGATCAGGGCCAGGGGCGCCAGGTAAGACAGGGTCAGGAGCGCGAGGTACTCCCGGCGCGCGAAGCCCTTGCCGAACTTGACGGCCAGGGTTCGCTTGCCCGCCACGACGTCGGTGTCGGCGTCGCGGAGGTTGTTCACCACGATGATGGCCGTGGAAAGCAGGCCCACCGGGACCGCCACGGCCAGCGCGATCGGGCTGAAGCTGAGCGCCTGGACGTAATACGTCCCCCCGACCGCCACCAGACCGAAGAAGATGAACACGAACAGGTCCCCCAGGCCGTTATAGCCCAGCGGGAAGGGGCCTCCGGTATAGGCGAGGCCGGAAAGGATGGATAGCAGGCCGATGGCAACGATCGGCCAACCTCCCACCCAGGTCAGGTAGAGGCCGCAGAGGGTGGCGAGAGCGAAGGCGATCGCCGTGGCGGCCTTGATCTGGGCGGGCGTGACCAGGCCCGCCTGGGTGACCCGCAGGGGGCCCATCCGCTCGGCGGTGTCGGCTCCGGACTTGAAGTCGAAGTAATCGTTGGCGAAGTTGGTCCCGATCTGGATGAAGCAGGCCCCCAGCATGGCGGCGAGGGCCGGCCCCCAGGCAAAGACGCCGTGGGCGATGGCGAGTGCCATGCCC
>JAKFCT010000032.1:0-26466 GCA_036676495.1 Candidatus Sericytochromatia bacterium | reverse complement strand
GCATGAGCCGTGGGGAGCCCCTGTCTCGGCCGAGAACGGCTCGCATCGGCCGGATCGGTCGTGGGCCGAGACGGCGGCTCTCGGCCATCCGTGGCCTTCGCCGCCCTAGCGCATCCTGCGCGTCGCCACTCCGTCGCGGCCCGGCCCGCTGTCGAGGGGGCGCTGATGGACTCGACCGCCCTTCCCTCGCCATGAGAAGAAGGGGGCCCACCCCGTGTCCATTTCGCCCGGGGGACGCACGGTGGCCTGTCTTGCATACCAGGCAAGCGACCGTATGCATGCTCACACCACCGGTGCGGCCCTACCTACAGCCGCCCAGGCCGGGCTGTGGCATCCTGTAGATCACACACCACCCCTCTCGCTCCGACGGCCACCTCCCACACCGGGTGGCCGTCGGAGTTTTCGGCATGCGAGTGATCCGCTTGACGAAGAACACGGCATCGTTCGAAGCTGAGCCCGCCGAGAGTGTGACCGGCAGCCTTCCTTCATGCGCCGGTGGCTGGCACGGGCACCGTCGGGTGTTTCCGAAGCGAAGGTGACCCTATCGGCTTCGATGGCGAGGGAAGGACGGTCGGATCCTCAAGCGGACTCTCGACTAGCGTGCCGGGCCGCACTTTGTCGGGGAGGTCACGAGGGCCCGGGGATAGGCTTGATACCCGACGCTTTGGCCCGAAGTGACAGGGGCCCCGACCCCCAGGCCACCTCTGCAAGGCCCGGCTCCCCAGGCCCAGGCTCTCATCCAAACTCCAGCCTGGGGAAGCGTTCGAGATCCGCGGAGGACCGATCCGACCGGACCGAGCCACTTCACTAAAGTCGTGCGCGACTCCGTGATGGGTACGGGGGCCGGCAGGACGTGACGGTCGAATTCGAAGCGGGGTAGTTGCTCAGTAGTGCTCGTCGTGCTCGGGGACCTTGCCGCGGAAGAGCCAGTAGATGCCGATGAAGTAGGTGAGGGCGAGGGCCATGCCGAGGCTCCACCAGCCGAGGCCGATCAGGAGGCCGGTCCGGGAGGCCGAGGCGTTGAAGACGGTGAGCGATCGCCCCGGCTCGACTGCCGGAAGCACCAGCGGGTAGAGGGCGTAAACCGTGCTCGCGAGCATCCCGGCGAGGTAGGCGCATGAGGCGATGAAGGCGCGCTTCTCGCTGCCGCGCCGGAGCAGGACGCCCATGGCGATCAGGCCGCCCACCGCGAGCAGGGGCAGCAAAAGTCCGAGCGGCCAGCGCTGGAAGTTGGTCCAGAGCGTGGGGCGCAAGGAGAAGGTCATGATGGTGGCGATCGCCGTCAGCGCCGCCGTGAGCCCCCAGAGCCCGAAGCCCATGCGCTTGGCCCGCACGCTGAGCTCTCCGGTGGTCTTGAGCGAGATCCAAGCGGCCCCATGCGCGCTCAGGGCCGAAAGCGCCAGCAGTCCGATGGTCACGGTGTACCAGTCCAGGACTCCAGGATTGGCATCTGTGGGGCTGAAGCTGGTCCAGAGGGCCACGAAGAAGTTGCCCTGCGCGTCGATCGGCACGCCGCGGACCACGTTGCCCAGCGCCACTCCGAAGAAGAGGGCCAAGAGGGCGCTTCCGATGAAGAAGCCTCCGTCCCAGAAATCCCGCCAGATCGGCGACGGCAGGTGGGAGCGCAGCTCGATCGAGACGCCGCGGATGATCAGCAGCCAGAGCACCATCATCAGGGGCAGGTAGAAGCCGCTGAAGGCGGTGGCGTAAAGCAGGGGGAAGGCGAAGAAGAGGCTGCCGCCCGCGGCGATCAGCCAGACCTCGTTGCCGTCCCAGACCGGGCCGATCGCCTTGAAGATCTGGCGGCGCTCGGCGTCCGACTTGGCCACGAACGGGTGGACGGTGCCGGCTCCCAGGTCGAAGCCGTCCAGCAGCACGTACATGATGAGCATGAAGCCCACCAGCCAGAACCAGAGCGTCTGCATCGCTACGCGCTCAGCCCCTGGGCCGCCCCAGGGGGAAGTGGCTCCACTGCGGGGCCATGGGCTACTTCACGGGCCAAGAGGAAGAGATAGAGCACGCTAAGCAGGACGTACATGCCCATGAAGCCCAGCAGCGTGAACCAGATGTTGCCGCTGGAGACCTGAGCCGAGGTCCCTTCGGCGGTTCGCATCAGCCCGTAGACGATCCAGGGCTGGCGGCCCAGCTCGGTGACCAGCCACCCGGCGCTGTTGGCGATGAACGGGAAGGGCATGCCCAGCATCAGGACCCAGAGCATCGGACGCGACGTGTAGAGCGTGCGCCGCCACAGCAGGAACGCCGAGAGCCCCATGACCGCGATGAAGATCGTCCCCAGGCCCACCATGATGTGGTAGGCGTAGTAGAGCAAGGGGATGTTGTCCGGCCATTGATCCTCGGGGAAGGCGTCCAGTCCCTTGATCTCGGCGCCCCAGTTCTGGTAGGTCAGGAAGCTCAAGGCCCAGGGCACGACCAGGGGGTTGTCGAGCTGGCGCTTCTCCATGTCGGGCTGGCCGAGGATGGCGATCCCCGCCCCGCGCTCGGTCCTGAACAAGCCCTCCATCGCCGCGAGCTTGATGGGTTGCTTGGCCGCGACCTGCCGGCCTTGCAGGTCCCCGCTCGGGAAGAGCTGAAACAGGCTCGCGAGCAGGCCCGCGATCACCCCCAGCTTCACGAACATGCGCCCGAACCTCAGGTGCTTCCCCGAGAGCAGGTAGAAGGCCCCCACTCCCGCCATGACGAAGGCGGCCGTGACCACCGAGCCGCTCTGGTTATGCGGCAAGGAGGCCCAGAGCCAAGGGTTGAACAAGACCGCCCAGTAGTTGGCGATGTCCACCCCGCCCCCTTCCGTCACGCGGTAGCCCACCGGGTGCTGCATCCAGGCCATGGTCGCGATGATGAAGTACGCCGACAGCCACGTCCCCACGAAGACCATCAGGGACGCGAACCAGTGCACGCGCTGCCCGAAGCGCCGCTCTCCGAACAGGAAGATCCCCACGAAGACCGACTCCAGGAAGAAGGCGAACGCCCCCTCCATGGCCAGCGTATGCGCGATGATCCCGCCCGCGAACGCGCTGAAGCGCGCCCAGTTCGTGCCGAACTGGAACTCCATCGGGATGCCCGTCACCACGCCCATCACGAACGTGACCGCGAAGATCTTCATCCAGAACCGCGACGCCTGGTTGTAGGCCTCGTCCTTCGTGCGCATGTAGCGGGTCTTGAGCACGAAGATCAAGAGCGCCAACCCCATCGTCAGCTGGGGGAAGAGGTAGTGGAAGGTGATCGTGAACCCGAACTGCAGCCGGGAGAGGACTGTCGCATCCATCGGGACCGCTGCCTCCGAAGCTTCCGACGATCGTGCCGATCGTCTCGCGCGCCGCGCTTCGAGGAGCGTAGGGGGTGGGGGCGCCCGGAGCTAGGACGGGGAGGAGAAAAGCTTTGACGGGCGGGCGGGGGTTCCGCGCGGGAGGCCGCTAGCGCGTGATGGCGACCGGCATCAAGCGGCGCAGCTCGCGGCGGCGTGCGGCTCCTCCGGAGGCCCCCAGCAGCCCGAAGTACTCCCGGTAGACCTCCTGGTGAGGCAGGATCAGCCCGCGAACCGCCTGATCGATCCGGGCGAGCTTCTCGGAGTCGGCGGGCTCGGCCAAGAGCCGGGCGAGCCGGCGGCCCCAGCCGGTGCCGCCGTACTTGGGACGCTCGACGAAGGCGTTGCGCACCCGCTCGAGCCGCGTCATGACGTAAAGGAGCCCGCAGCGCTGCAGGTAGCCGAGGTCTCCGGCGAACGTGCCGGAAGGCTCCGAGGTCTCGAAGGCCTTGGGGTAGCGATCGCCGAAGGCCGCCACCACCTCGGGGTGCCGGACCAGCGCCCAGACCGCTTCCATCCCGTCGAGGTAGAGCCGCTCCTCGCCCAGCACCTCTTCCAGCTGCCGCAAGGTCAGGTAGCAAACCAGGAAGAGCACGTCCATCCGGGACGGAGTGTGCCGGATCTGCTCGGCCAGCAGGTCGAAGGTGGCCTCTTCCATCGCGAGCAAGAGCCCCATCCGGGTCTTGTCGCCTCCCCAAAGCTCCGTCAGCATGCCCTCGGCCTTCGCGGGATCCATGCTGGGGTCGAGCAGCTTGTAGCGCTCCACCCAGCGTTCGAAGGCCTCGTCGCTCACGCGCATGTCCGCGGGGCCGTAAACGTGGAGGGCGGCCCCGTCATGGGAGGCCGCGATGATGCCCTGGATGGTCGGGAACTCGGTGAGCTTGCCGTGCCAGGGCACCAGCCCCGTGGGCGTAGTGGGGATGGGGTCGGTCGGAGCCTTCACCCGGGTGATGTCGATCAGCGCGTCGAGATCCGGGCTCAGCCGCTCCTGCAATTGTTGGGCCACGCTCAGTCCCTCCAGGCGCAGGGACTGGATGCCGTAGCGCGCGACGGGCGAGAGCACCCGGAAGTCGTAGCTGAAGCGCTCTTCCACCGTCGACGCCCCCGAAACCAGGCCCTGGAGGGCCGCCCAGGAGGCAGGGGCGTGGAGACGCAGGAAGTGTTCGAGATCCGAGTCCTGCCCCTCGTTCACGATCCGGGTGAATTCGCGGCGTCCGTCCTCGTCGGCGCTCAAGAGGGCGTCTCGCATGCATTCCGCGAGGATCAGGTCGCCCAGCCGGCTGAAGGGGTTGTTCTGGACCTGGGAGATCAGGTGGAAGCGCGCGAACAGGATCTGCTGGGCCACGTAGAGCCGTTCGGTGTTGAGGACGATCCCGTAGGTGGGATCGGGCACGTAGAGCTCGCGCAGGGCCGGGAGGTCCACCCCGGGGGCGAAGCCGCAGTAGTAGTTGTCGCGCAGGACGTAGTCGATCCGATCGGCGTCGATCTCGGAATGGGTGAAGAAGTTGAATTCCGGGCGGGCATGCTCGCCGATGGCCGCGAGCGCCAGCTCCTCGCGATCGAAGTCGCGGTAATCGGGATGGCGCGCGAGCACCTCTCCGATCTCGGGGTCGGTGCAGACCAGCTCGCGGGTCCGTTGCTCGTGATCGAGGAACTGGTGGAGGAAGCTGAGCTCGGGGCGGTCGACATGGCGGCGGGCCGCGTCCTCCAGCGAGTGCGAGAACGGCCGGTGCCCGATGTCATGGAAGAGCGCCGCGAGCCGGATCAAGCGAAGCTCGGAATCGTCGAAGCCCAGGCGCTCGGCCAAGAGGCCCGCGGTGTGCATGGCTCCGATCACGTGCTCGAAACGGGTGTGATGGGCTCCGGGGAAGACCACGTAGGCCATGCCCATCTGGCGGATGCCGCGCAGGCGGCTCAGGGCCCGCGTGCGCAGCAGTTCCCACTCGCAGGCGGTCATCGGGACCATCCCGTGGATGGGATCGCGCAGGGAGTGGGGGAACTTCATGGCTTCACCTCCGCTATTGCGGTCACCGGGAAGCCCCGCGGCCCGGAGGCGGCGGGGCGGAACCGGATTAGACGCTCTGAGGAACGTTGGACTGCGCGGCGCTCGCTCCCAGCCCGATGAACGCGGCGTGGGGCAGGCTCTCGCGCATGCTCGCCGGCGTCACCTTGACCAGTTCGATCGTCTGCTGGTGCAGATCCTCCATGGAGAAGGAGTTGCAGTAGCTCAGCCCCGAGCGGATGCCGCCTTCCAGCTCCTTGACGAGGGGAACGACCGAGCCCTTGTAGGGGATGTAGGTCGAGATGCCCTCGGGAGTGCGATCGGAGCCGACCAGCTTCTGGGCGCCGGCCGAGGCCATGCCGCGGTAGAGCTTGAAGGACTGGCCGTCGCGCTCGATGATCTCGCCGGGGGCCTCGTCGGTGCCGGCGAACAAGGAGCCGATCATGACGGTGTCGGCGCCCGCCACCAGGGCCTTGACGATGTCGCCGGAGTTGCGGATCCCGCCGTCGGCGATCAGGGTCGGGGCATGCGCGAGGCGCGGGTTGGCCTTGCGCTTCTCGACGTCCCACCAGCGGTTCAGGGCGGAGCGCGCCTTGATGATGGCGCTGAGCTGCGGAACCCCGCAGCCGGTGACGATCCGGGTGGTGCAGACCGCCCCGGGCCCGACGCCGACCTTGATCGCATGCGCTCCGGCCTCCAGGAGGTCCCAGACGCCCTCGGAGGTGGCCACGTTGCCCGCGATCACCCAGACACCCGGGAAGCGCTCCCGCACGGCCTGGATGGTCTCCATGACCCGGTCGTGGTGGCCGTGGGCCACGTCGATCAGCACGATGCTCAGCCCCTGGACCATGGCGACCTTGTCGAGATCCTCGGGCTTGACGCCGATCGTGATGATCTTCAGGCCCGGCATGCGGCTGACCATGTCGGCATGCGTCCGCGCGTCGGAGATGAAGCGATGGATGACGCCGAGCCCGCCGAGCTCATGCATCGCCCTGGCCATGGCCTCCTCGGTCACGGTGTCCATGTTGGCGGAGAGAATGGGAAGATCCAGGGTCAAATCCCCCACCAAACGGCTCTTCAGGGAGACGTCCTTGCGGGAGCGCACCGAGGAGCGCTTCGGAACGATCAGCACGTCGTCGAAGGTCAGCCCATAGTTTTCAAGCAGTCTAACAGCCATCGTTCCTGTCTTTCATGAACCCCAAAACCGGTTCCCATGCTACCATGCCCGGCTTCGTTTGGCCTGAAGGCGCGGCTTCTGAGAGACCCGCCGGGCCTTGCGCGGCCATGGATTCCCGCGGCCTGGCCCGGGGTACAAGGACAAGCAAGCAGATGCAGGAGGGGAAGCGATGATCAGCCAGAGCTGGGAATTTCGGGTTCCGGGGACGCCTCGGGAGCTCTGGCCCTACGCGGGGGATACCGAGCGCTTCAACCGCTTGATCCGCAACCCCGCCGTCACCTACCGGGAAGTGCCGGATCCCCGCGGCGGCATCCAGCGCTACGGCAGTTTCCGCTTCCATGGCATCCCCGCCAGCTGGCATGAGCTCCCCTACGAGTGGCGCGAGCCCGAGGAATGGAGCATCCGGCGCGTCTACCCCAAGGGCCCCATGGCGGAGTTCTTCCTGCGGCTCCGGCTCGTCCCCGACGGCGCCTTCACCCGGATGGTCTACGACCTCGAGCTCACGCCGCGCTCCGCGCTCTTCACCCCCTTCCTGATGCTGGTCCTGCATGAGGTCCAGGCGGGCTCGAAGCTCTTCGCCCAGCGGGTCGAGGGCTGGGCTGCAGGCCGTTTGGAGCGGATCTTCATCGAGCCGGCGGTCCGCCTGGACGCGATCGGGCGCGCGCGCCTCGACTCCCTGGCTACGGAGCTGCTCGCCCGGGGCTTCGCGAAACCCCTGGTCGAGCGTCTGGTCCGCCACGTGGCCGAGGCCCCGGATTACGACCTCCTCAAGATCCGTCCCTATCCCCTGGCGGATGCCTGGGGGGCGGATCGCCAGACCGTCTTGAGGCTCTTCCTGCACGCGACCCGGCGAGGCCTGCTCGACATGAGCTGGGACCTGGTCTGCCCGGAATGCCGGGGAGCCAAGGAGCGCCATGCGTCCCTGGACCAGCTCAAGGAGTCGGTGCATTGCAGCTCCTGCAACATCGACTTCCGGGCCAACTTTGACGCGTCGGTGGAACTGACCTTCCGACCGTCGCCGGCCATCCGCAAGGTCGAAGCCTTGCTCTACTGCGTGGGCGGGCCGGGGAACACCCCGCATATCGTCTCGCAGCGCTACCTCGCGCCGGAAGCTTCGGAATCCCTGACCGTGCCGCTCGACTCCGGTTCCTACCGCCTGAGAAGCCCGCAGATCCCCGGTCAGACGGCGCTCACCGTGGCCTCCGAAGGGAGCGAGGCTCATGCCGTGACGCTCGCGGCCGCGGCGCCCCTTCCTGCCGAGCTCACGCTCGCCCCGGGTGGCCGCTTGCACCTGCGAAACGACGAGCCCGCCCCTACCCTGCTCATCCTGGAGCGCATGGCATGGGCGGACGACATCGTCAGGGCCTCGGCGGTGACCGCGATGCAGGAGTTCAGGGACCTCTTCGCGGCGCAGAACCTCGCACCGGGCGTCGAGATGGGCATCTCCCGCCTGGCCTTCCTTTTCAGCGACCTCAAGGCGTCGACCGCCATGTACGCGATCATGGGGGACGCTCCGGCCTTCTCCCTGGTCCAGGATCACTTCCGGATCCTGGAGCGCGCGGTGGCCGAGCACCGGGGGGCCGTCGTCAAGACCATCGGGGACGCCATCATGGCGGTCTTCCCCGATGCGGGCGATTGCGTAAAGGCCGGCCTCGCCATCCAGACGGCGATCGCCGCCTTCAACGCCACCTCCCAGCGCCCGCCGATCACCGTCAAGCTCGGAGCCCACCTCGGCCCCACCATCGCGGTCAGCATGAACGAGCGGCTCGATTACTTCGGCACCACCGTCAACGTGGCCGCCCGCGTCCAGAACGAGTCCCACGGCGGAGACCTGGTGCTGACCGAGGAGCTGCTCGCCGACGCGGGAGTTCAGAAGGTCTTGGCCGGGCTCAGGCTGGAGCGTGACGTCTTCGAGGTCCGGTTGAAGGGCCTGGAGCGCCCCTATCGCCTCACGCGCTACCGGCTTCAGGAGCGCCAGGGTACCGGCAGGCTGCTGGAGCGCATGGTCGAGGCCATGGGGGACTCAGGAGCGCGGCTCGGGGATCCGGAGCTTGCTGCCGGCCAGGTACAGCAGGAACGCCCCCAGTAAGCCGATCGCCCAGAACCCGGAGCCGGGATAGACGCGGTTCAGCACGTGCTCGAGACCCAGTAGCACGGTGGTGAGCATGGTGCTGATGACGATACCGCCGTAAAGCCCCTTGGTGAAGATGGAGTTGAGCTCCTTGCGCGCGAGTCCCTTGACGGCGCGCTCGATTTCGCGCGGATCGGCTTCCTTGACCTTGGCCTCCACGATGGTGCGGATGTCGATCATGCGGGACAGGCGCGGGGCCTCCTTGCGCGCCAGGCTGATGACCTGGACGCTCAGGGTGTCCTGGATGCGCTCGAGCCGCTCCTCGCCGAGGCGCTCCCGCAACTGGCCGATGGGAAGGGTGAGCAGGTAGGAGACGCCCGAGCGGATGGCCGCCTGGAGTTGCTCGCGCAGCTGGGGACCGCGCATCAGCTCCACGGCGAAGCTCATCACCCCGGAGACGGCGTTCTGGATCGAGCGGGGATCGCCTTCCTTGAGATCGGAAGGAAGGACGTCCCTGAGCGGCGTGCGACGGGCTCCGACCATCAACCGGGCGGTCCAGGTGCGGTAGGTGGCGATCGCCCCCTCGCTCTCCAGCAGGGCCGCCAGGGCCGTCCCGGCCTTCCGGCGCAGCTCCTCGGGAATCGCGGTGTACCGCTGCGCGATCGGCACGTTCACCAGGTCGTCGAGGAAGAGATCGATCTTCTTGCGCAGCGCGGGCCCCGTATCCGGGCTCATGAGCTGCTCGCGCAGCCGCTTGGCTTGATCCGGGATGGCCTCCAGCACGCGTTTCCTCAGGAAGGCATCCTCCTCGCGCAGCTGGGTTCGTACCATCCAGCCCAGAAACTCGTCGAAAAGGTTCTGGCGCGGGAGGCCCAGGATCAGGTTGACCAGCAAATCGAGGACGTGCTTCTCGATCCAGGCCATGGCCTCCTTCTGGCGCAGCATGGTTTCGAGGGATTGCAGCCAGTCGGGGAGGTTGGCGTGAATCTCGCGACGGGCCGCCTGCAGGGTCTCCTCGGGCAAGAGCTCCGAAAGGGGGCCCAGCTGCTTGAGCTTGAGGTCGACGTCGGCCAGCAGCTTGGGAAGCTGCTCGGGGGCATGCGTGACGACCGTCTCCAGGAAGCGATCGAAGGCGTCGAAGAGCGGAGGCGCGAGCAGCTCCTCGAGGGTGGCGTCCCGCCGATCCCGCAGGTAGCCCGAGATGACGTCCGAGATCTGCGTCAGGAAGGCTTCCGACAGCGCGAAGGCGACCACCTGCTCCGCCAGCCAGCCGCAGATGACGTCGACCTCTTGATCAATCACCTCTGAGGCGCGGCCCTCCGCCGTCGCCTCCGGCAGCAGGGCGCAGAGCGCGTCTCGGATCGAGGGCAGCTCGCGGGAGACCGCGCGTTCGACGGCTTCCTGGACGTTCTCGCGCAGCTTCGCCTCCATGCCGGGGCTCTGCAGGAAGGCCGAGAGGGCGTCCTCGTTGAGGAGGCGCTCGGAGATCATGTTGGCGAGCTGCCGGGCCAAGGCATCCTGCCGGGCGGGAAGCACGCCGTGCAGCGGGATGCCCGCGACGACCCGGCGGCGGTAGGGACGGAACAGCAGCTGCACCGCGCCGAAGTCGACGAGGCGTCCGGTCAAGCCCCCGATGATGACCGCCAGCAGGAATTCATGGGCGAGTATGGGATCGATCATGGGTTCGGGTCCTTACCCTCTAGCCGCGGCGGTCGCGCCGCGGGCGCTAGCGGCTCCAGGTCACTTCCCAGGGCCCCCACTCGCCGTTCGCTCCCTGAGCATGCACCCAGAGCAATTGCCGGCTCTCGGGCAGCGCGAGCGCGCCATGGGCCTCGAGCCCCGAGACGCTCAGGGGCATGCCCGTGCCGGAAGCGCCGGGCGCTCCCAGGAAGGCCTCGGCACGCTGCAAGGGCACCTCGGAGCGGACGCGGACGCCCGCGGCCGAGACCTCGGGATCCGAGAGGGCGGGACCGAAGACCTGAGCGGGCCGATCGGCGACCTTGAGGGCGTAGAGCATCATCGGGAGGTTTTCCTGCCAGAAGCGATCGACCCGCGCGTACGGAGGATCGAAGCCGTCGTTCCAGGAGCCGATCTCGATGGTGTACGAGAGCGTGCCCAGCTTCTCGAAGGCCCAGTCGACGTCGTCCCCGCCGTTCAGGTAAAGCTCGGAGCCCTGCTGGGCCTTGTAGCCGGAGAGCTTGCCCAACTCCTTGCCGATGGCGGAGAGGCGCGGATCGGGGGCGGGTTCGTTCTTGTGGTCCCAGGGCCAGAGCACCATGTTGCTGAAGGAGTGGAAGGTCAGCAGGAAGACGGGCTTCTTCGCGGTCATGAGGTCGCGCATGGCCTGGGTCTCGGGCTCGGAGAAGGGGGTCTTGCCGCGGAAGGTGTCCGACTCCGGCTGGGGGCTGTCGCCGACGGTGCCCCAGGCGGTGGCGTAGTTGCGGTTCAGGTCGACCCCGACCCGGCGCTTGCCGCCGGAGACGTCGTTGGTGTTCTTGCGCTGGTTCTGGCCCTTGGAGGCCAGCGCATGGCCGTCCGGATTGACCATGGGGACCAGCCAGATCTCGCGCGTGTCCACCCAGGCGGTGATCTCGGGGTCCTGGCCGTACTGATCGATCAGCCGATAGGCCATGCGCAGGACCATCTCGGGGGTGACCAGCTCGCGGGGATGGTGGCAGGCGGCGAAGAGGATGACGGGCTTGCCCGTTCCCTTGCCGACCTTGAGGGCGAGAATGTCGCGATCGGCCCGCGTCTGGGTCTTCTCCCAGGAGTCCCCGAGGTCGACCACGCTCGCCAGGTCGGGGCGCCGCTGCGCGAGCCCGCGGAGCTGCGTGGCGATTTGCTCGTAGGAGTGGTAGCCCGCGTCGAAGCGGTTGAAGAGGCGCTTGTCGGGCAGCTGGGAGACCCGCATGCCCAATCGCTTGGCCTGTTCCACCTGGGCGGGGGTGGCGGCGGCCATGGCCTGGCGCTTGGCGTTGTCCACCGACCAGAGATCGAGCCCGGAGCCCATGAGCTGGGTCAGCTTGTCGCGATCGCCGTAGTGGAGAAGGACCGCGGCCTTGCCGGAGGAGTGGGTGAACGCGACGGGGCCCGAGGGCGTGTCGCCTCCCAGGAGGGAGCGCCCCTGGTCCGCCAGGCTGCAGCCTGTCAGGACACTGGCGGATACGAGGGTCAGGACGAGCGACCGGATCGCGTGCACGGAGTCCTCCTCTGGCGAGTCGTATGGCTTCGGGGCGGAGCGCTGACTTCCTCAGTCTAGCTTAAGGAGTTCTTAAACTACAAGTCCCAAACGGCGCAAGAGGCTGGGCGCAGCCCAGCCTCTTGGTTTCGGTTATTCGGCTTGTTCTTCGGCGGGTTCCGGCGTGGGTTCCGGGACGATTTTCTCGAGGGTGACGCGGGTGATCCGGAGGTGATCGACCTCGGCGACCGTGAAGCGGACGTTCGATATCTCGACGAACTCCCCGACCAGGGGGTCGTGGCCGAGCTGCGAGTAGAGCCAGCCGCCGATCGAGTCTTCCTCGGCCTCGATATCGAGGTCGAAGGTCTCGTTGACCTCTTCGATCAGGAGGCGGCCGTCCAGCGAGTAGACGTCGCCCTTCTGCTCGATGGGGGCGCGCTCGACGTCGAACTCGTCCTGGATCTCTCCGACGAGCTCCTCGAGGATGTCCTCGATGGTGACCATGCCGGCGGTGCCGCCGTACTCGTCCATGACGATGGCCATGTGGGTCTTGGCCTTCTGCATCTGCTTGAGGACGGCCGAGATCTCGACCGAGCCCGGCACCGCCAGGATCTGGCGGGTGATTTTGTCGAGGTTCTGGCCATCGTTGGTGTAGAGGTCCTTGATGTGGACGAAGCCCACGATGTTGTCCTTGGAGCCGTCGCAGACCGGGTAGCGGGTGTGCTCCTCGCGCAGGGCCGTGGCCAGGTTCTCCTCGAAGGGGTCGTTGCGATCCAGGCAGATCATGTCGACGCGGGGGACCATGACCTCGCGGGCCAGCCGGTCCGAGAAGTGGAAGATCTTCTCGAAGAGGGCCATTTCGGTCTGGTCGATGTGCCCGGACTTGGCCGACTCGTTCATGAGGATGCGGATTTCCTCTTCGGTGTGGGCCGCCTCATGCTCGCTGACCGGTTCGATCTTGAAGAGCTTGAGGGTCCAGTTGGCCACGCCCTGGAGGGCCCAGATGGCCGGAAAGAAGAGGGTGTAGAAGCCCTTGAGCGGGGTGGCGGTCCAGAGGGTGGTTTCCTCGGCCTTGCGGATGGCGAGCGACTTGGGAGCCAGCTCTCCGAAGACGATGTGCATGAACGTGATGACGGAGAAGGCGATCGCGAAGGCGATGGTGTGGGTCAGCGCTTCGGGGATGCCGATCGCGGACATGGCCGGCTCGATCAGGCGCGCGATGGCGGGTTCTCCCAGGGCGCCCAGGGCGAGCGAGGAGAGGGTGATGCCCAGCTGACACGCCGAGAGGTAGGCATCGAGGTGGCCGGTGACCTGCTGCGCAGTCCGCGCCATGGCGTTGCCCTCGAGGGCGAGCTGCTGAAGCCGGGACTGACGGACCTTCACCATCGCAAACTCGGCGGCGACGAAGAATCCGTTGAGGAGGGTGAAAAACAGTACGAGAAAAAGGTTCCACCCTATACTAAATGTGTCCATGGTTTGGGCCGCAGGCGCGGCGCTGGAAATCCTCCTTTGAAAGGTAAACGCGGAGAGGAAGGTCCTCCCCGCGACATTATAGCAGACTCGAGGGGGGTCTCCCGCGAGCACCCGCGGCATGACCTGAGGGAATTAGGTCGCGGCGGCCTCGCGGAGCGCTTCGAGCTCTTCCCAGCGTTGGTAGAGCGTCTCGACATGCGCGCGGGCCGCATCCGCGGCCGCCAACAGGTCCGGCACGTCCGCGCCGCGCTCGGCGTAGAGGCTGGGATCGGCCAGCGTGGCCTCGAGGCCCGCGAGCTCGGTCTCGGCCGCTTCGATCCGGCTTTCGATGCCCGCCAGTTCCTCGCGCTCCTTGAAGCTCAGCTTGCGCGGGCCCGCGGCCTTCTCGCGGCCGGCCTCCGGCTTGGGGGCCTCCGCCTTGGCGCCCTTCGCAGCCAGTAGGGCCGCCTGGGTTTGCTGTTCCTTCCAGTCCAGGTAGCGCTCGTAACCGCCGGCCAACAGGACGACGCGGCCGTCCCCCTCGAAGGCGAGGATCGAGGTCGCGACCCGGTTCAGGAAGTAGCGGTCGTGCGAGACCACGAAGGCGCAGCCCTCGAAGGCCACCAGGGCCTCCTCGAGCACGCGCAGGGTGGGAAGATCCAGGTCGTTGGTGGGCTCGTCGAGGATCAGCACGTTGCCGCCCTCGCGCAGCAGCTTGGCCAGCTGGACCCGGTTCTGCTCGCCGCCGGAGAGCCGCTTGACGGGGGTGGCGGCTTGCTCGTCGGTGAAGAGGAAGCGCCGCAGGTAGGCCCGCACGGAGACCTGCTGGCCTCCGATGGTGACCCACTGGGCGTCGCCGGCGACCTCGTCGAGCACCGTCTTCTCCGGATCGAGCCGGTTGCGGCCCTGATCGGCGTAAAGGAACTTGGTGTTGACTCCGACGTCGACGGAGCCCGCGTCCGGGGTGTCGAGGCCCATGAGGATGCGCATGAGGGTGGTCTTGCCCATGCCGTTGGGGCCGACGACGCCGATGCGATCGCCCGCCTTCATGCTGAAGCTGAGCCCCGCGAAGAGCGTGCGGTCTCCGAAGCCCTTGCCCAGGTCCTTGACGTCGACGACCTTGTTGCCGAGGCGCGGGCCGGAGGGGATCAGGAGGTCCACTTCCCCCGGAGGCGGCGGCGGCGCGTTGGCGGCGAGCTCCTCGAAGCGCTCCACGCGGGCCTTCTGCTTGGTGCTGCGGGCCTTGGGCTGCTTGCGGACCCATTCGACCTCGCGGCGCAGCATGCCCTGGCGCGCTTGCTCGGCACGGGCGTCCCACTCGGCCTTCATGGCTTTCTGGAGCAGGTACTCGGAGTAGTTGCCGACGTACTCCGTGAGCTTGCCGCGCTCCAGCTCGATCATGCGGTCGGCGACCCGGTCGAGGAAGTAGCGGTCGTGGGTGACCAGCACCAGGGTGCCCCGGTAATCGGCGAGGAAGCCTTCCAGCCATTCGATGGAGGCGGAGTCGAGGTGGTTGGTGGGCTCGTCCAGGATCAAGAGGTCGGGGTGGGCGACGAGCGTCCGGCAGAGGGTGACCCGGCGCTTCTCGCCGCCGGAAAGCTGCGAGATGGGCTTGTCGGCAGGCGGCACGCTCAGGTGGCCCATGATCCGGTCGACCTCGTGATCGAGGTTCCAGGCGTCCCGGCGCTCGATCTCGTCTTGCAGGGCGGCCTGCTCGCCGGCCAGCTCGGGCTCGTCGCCGAGGCGGGCGCTGAGGTCATGGTAGCGGTTCAGGAGGGAGCGGACCTCGGCGACGCCGTCCTCGATGCTTTGCCGGACGGTGGCGTCGGGATCGAGCCCGAACTCCTGGTCCAGGAAGCCGAGCGAGAGGTCGCGGGCGCGGGTGACGGAGCCTTCATCCGGCTTCTCGATGCCCGCCATCAGGCGCAGCAGGGTGGACTTGCCGGCTCCGTTGAGGCCCAAGAGGCCGAGCCGGTTGCCGCGGTGGACGGTGAGCGAGACGCCGTCGAGGATGACGCGGCCGGAATGGCGCTGGGTGAGGGTGTTGAGGGAAAGGAGAGGTTCTCCGCTGAAGACGTCCATTTCCCCACTTTAGCAGATTTGCGCCGCGATACCCACCCGTCATGCGGCGCGGAGAAGACGACGACGCGGGCCCCGGCTGGCCGGGACCCGCGTCGCACGGGGTGAAGTTACTTGGAGACGGCGTCCTTGAGAGCCTTGCCGGGGGTCCAGACGGGGACCTTCTTGGCGGCAATCTGGATGGTCGCACCGGTCTGGGGGTTGCGGCCTTCGCGGGCGGCGCGCTCGCGGGTCTCGAAGGTGCCGAAGCCCACCAGCGTCACCTTGTCGCCCTGGCTGAGGGCGCCGGTGATGGCGTTGAGGACGGCGTTGAGCGCCTGGCCGGCAGCGGCCTTGGAGAGGCTGGCATCCTTGGCGATCGCGTCGATGAGTTCTTCTTTGTTCACAGTGAATTCCTCCCTTAGATTCCCTTTGTACCCGATTGCGTCGGGCGTCGATGGGGCGCCCCCCGGCTTACCGCACCTCAATCAACCAGGCGTGTCGCCTCCGCGGGCCGCCGGGCGGCGCGACGGAACGGTTGTTTCGGCACGTGTCGCTCCCGCGTCGCTGGATGCAGGAAGCGCTCGTCATGCGGTGTAGAGCGCGTTTCCCTGCTCCACGGCGAGTCAGCTTATCAGTCGATGATCCCGGCTTCTGTGACCGATGCACCACCTAGGGCTGCCACGCGTTTCAGATTATCTCCTGTCAACCGGTAGACTGTCCACTCGTCCATGGGACGTGCGCCCAGGCTTTCGTAGAAGCCGATGGCCGGCGTGTTCCAGTCGAGCACGCTCCATTCCAGCCGCCCGCAGCCCCGGGAAACCGCGAGGCGAGCCAATTCCGCCAGGAGCGCCTTGCCGATCCCCCGGCCGCGATGCGCGGGCCGGACGTAGAGATCTTCCAGGTAAATTCCGGGCTTGGTCAAAAACGTCGAGTAGTTGTGGAAGAACAGGGCGAAGCCGGCGATCTCGCCCTCCCAGTCGGCCAGGATCACCTCGATGAACGGCCGGGGCCCGAAGAGGTGCGCATGCAGCGCCTCGGGGTCGGCCTCCACCTCGTGCTGGAGCTTCTCGTAGGTGGCCAGCTCCTGGATCAGCGCGAGAATGGTCGGGACATCGGAGGGGAGAGCGGGTTTCAGCGTGAGCATGGGACTCCTTCGAACTGA
This sequence comes from Candidatus Sericytochromatia bacterium, assembly GCA_036676495.1. Lineage (GTDB taxonomy): Bacteria > Cyanobacteriota > Sericytochromatia > S15B-MN24 > UBA4093 > UBA4093. The sequence continues at coordinate 10,041 of JAKFCT010000032.1, read as the reverse complement.
CAGGAAAGCGAGCGGCAAGGGGGAGCAAACGGCGGGCCCCCGAAGGGACCCGCCGGTAGTCGTCGATGTTGACAGGAATCAGGCCATCCGCGCGGAGCGGTGGCTTGCGCCCGCTACAGGGTAGGGCTGACCTCCAAGTGCAACACCTCGAAGCCCGTCGTACTCTTACAATCCATAAGCGCGTACCTCCTGTCAGTTTAGTTGAGGATGTGTACCCCAACCCTCTATACCCTCCGGCATCAAAACTAAACGCCGCCGACTCCGGCCGGCGGCGCATGGCTACAAGCGTTCAGCCCTCTTCCGAGATCTGGACCTTGCGGGGTTTGACCCCCTCGGCGATCGGGGCCAGGATGGTCAGCACGCCGTTCTTGAACGACGCCTTGGTCTCTTCCGGCTTGATGGGGGTGGGGAGCTCGAGGGTGCGATTGATCATGCCGAGACGGCGCTCGGAGCGGAAGAGATTCTCCTCCTTCACCTCGCGCTCGAAGCGGCTCTGGCCGCGAATGGTGATGCTGTCCTCGGTGGCGCTGACTTCCACGTCCTTCAGGTCGAGGCCGGGCAACTCGGCTTCCACCACCATCTCGTGATCGCGCTGGTAGACGTCGACGGCGGGCAAACCCAGGTTGAGGCTCGAGCCCATCACGTCCTCGAACATCCGGTTGATCTGATCTCTCAGGGAGCGCATGCCTGTCGTGGGCTCCCAACGGGAAAGTGCCATGGCGACCTCCTCCCGGCGCGGCCGGGAAACTCATGACTCCGCAGTCGCAGTTTAAATTTCCCTCCATGCCGACACAAGGGACGGGTGCCCGAGTGCGGCATCCCCACCGTGCCTTGACCCCCACGGGAGGCGTCTTTATATTAAGTTTCGTGAATCGACGGAGAGGAGGACGCCATGCGTGGGTTCCGGATTGGGAGAGCGTTCGGCATCCCCATCGAGGTGAACGCCTCATGGCTGGTGATCTTCGCCCTGATCCTCTGGTCGCTTTCCGCCGCGCTCTTCCCGGCGATCGTGCCGGGGCTCGACAGCGGGGTCTACTGGCTGATGGGGCTGGGCACGACCTTCGCGTTCTTCGGCTCGCTCCTGCTCCATGAGCTCTCGCACTCCCTGGTGAGCCGGCACTACGGCCTCGAGGTCCGCCGGATCGTGCTCTTCATCTTCGGGGGCGTCTCCGAGGCAACCGCGGAGATGCCGAGCGCCAAGGTGGAGTTCTGGGTCGGCATCGCGGGCCCGCTTATGAGCGTTCTGCTGAGCGCCGTGAGCTGGGGGCTCTCCCTCCTCACTGCGGGCCTCGGCAACGTGCCCCTGACGATCGTCTTCCAGTGGCTGGCCGTCGTGAACCTCGCGCTGGCCCTCTTCAACATGCTCCCGGGCTTCCCGCTCGATGGAGGCCGGGTCCTGCGCGCGGCGGCCTGGCAGATCACCGGGAGCCACCGCCGGGCCACCCGCATCGCCACCCGGGGAGGACAGATCATCGCGGGGCTGCTCTTCGCATGGGCGATCTTCCGCTTCGTCAACGGCGATCTCTTCGGCGCAGTCTGGATCGGCTTCCTCGGCTACCTCTTGTTCCAGGCGGCGAGCAGCTCCTACGGGGATCTGGTGATCCGCGACGCCCTCAGCCACGTCGGCGTCGCCGACCTCATGAGCCGCAACGTCCAGACCCTGCACCCCGAGATGACCGTCCGGGACGCGGTGGAGACGACGCTTTCCCACCACCCCTTCGGAGGGTATCCCGTCGCGGACGGCCATCTTCACGGCCTCCTCCAGGCCACCGACGTCAAGCGCGTGCCTTCGGGGGAATGGCCCCGGATCCGGGTCTCCGAGCTGATGCTCCCCCTCGGCGAGGAGCAGGCGCTCGGCCCCGAGACCACCGTCGCCGAAGCCCTGGAGCGGTTTAGCCAGCTGGGCGTGGGAAGGCTCCCCGTGGTTCAGGACGGGGAGCTCGTGGGAATCCTCAGCCAGAGCGACGTGATGCGCTGGCTGGAATGGCACCCGGAGGTGGCGAAGTAGCGAGGGTTAGCGGGCGATCGCCTCGGGGGGAGCCCCGGCCGGGGAGGCCGAGGAGCCGTTGGCCGGCGGAGCCGCGCGCAGGCAGTCCTCCAGCAGGTCGCGGGTGAGCGGCACCAGCTCGTCGCAGGCGTCGAGCAGCTCGTCATGGGCGGCTCCGGGCGCGTAGCATAGGGTCACCAGCACTCCGGCGTCCTTGGCGATCGCGATCGCCGGCACGAAGTCCGAATCCCCCGCCACCAGGACCGCCTCCTTGATCTGGCCGCTGATGGCCAGCCGGACCAGATCCGAGGCCAGCATGATGTCCACGCGGCGCTGCACGTACTCCGTCCCGCGCTTGATCAGCCGCCCCTGGCGCAGCTCGAAGCGCGGCAGGCGCGACAGGTAGCGCACGAAGGAGAGCTTGGACTGGTACATGTTCCGCTCTTCGGGCGTGGGAGTCGGAGACTGGTACGGCATGCAGTAGTAATAGTAGGTCCGCAGCAGGGGCATGTCCCCCTGGATCGCCTCGATGAACCGCCCGTAGTCCAGCCTCGGACGTCCCAGGCTCTCCAGGGCCTTGTTCAAGTACCCCTCGTCGATGAAAATGGCCACGCGCTCCACGAAGAAGCCTCCTCATTGAAAAACCCCCGCGCCCCGCGGCAGGTCAACATAACAGTAGGCAGTCTAGCGAAGCCGGATCCGCCGTGTCAATCATGCCCGCTGGATCCGATCCGAGCGATCAACCGTCGTGATAGGATGGTCATATTTCGTCGGCATATCAGTCGTTCGGTTGTCGGAGGGAGTCATGCTCGCCATCACCAAATCCGGGGCCGTCCTGGGAGTCGAAGGCTGCCTGGTGGACGTCGAGGTGGACGTCTCGGGGGGGCTGCCCGCTGTCGTCGTCGTGGGGTTGGGCGACGCGGCCATCCAGGAGAGCCGGGATCGCGTCCGGGCCGCCCTGCGCAATTCCGGCCATGACTTTCCCTACGAGCGCGTGACCATCAACCTCGCCCCCGCCGACATCCGCAAGGTCGGCCCCCTCTACGATCTTCCCATCGCCGTCGGCATCCTCGCGGCCAGCGGTCAGCTCGCCTCCGCGCACCTCTCGCGGGTCCTGATCATGGGAGAGCTCTCGCTCGATGGCCATCTCCGCCCCGTCACGGGCGTGCTGCCCATCGCCTTGGCAGCCCAGCGGGCCGGGATCACGGTGATCGTCGTGCCGCTGGCGAATGCCCGCGAGGCCTCCCTGGTGGAGGGCCTGACGGTCTACGGGTTGGAGCAGCTGCGGGACGTCTGCGCCGTGCTCCGCGATCCCACCGCGCGGGAGCCGTTCCGGGCCGAGGGCGCGGGGCTCTTCGACGCCGCGGAGCCGCCTGGCGCCGATTTCTCCGAGGTCAAGGGGCAAGCCCAGGCCCGCCGGGCCTTGGAGGTGTCGGCGGCGGGCAGCCATAACGTTTTGCTGGTGGGCGCTCCGGGCTCGGGAAAGACCATGCTCGCTCGGCGCTTGCCGGGGATCCTCCCGCCCTTGAGCCGGGAGGAGTGCCTCGAGGTGAGCACGATCTATTCGACCGCGGGCTTGCTCAGCGGCGAGCTGCCCCTCTTGACCCGGCGCCCCTTTCGCAGCCCCCATCACTCGATCTCGCCGGCCGGTCTGGTGGGCGGGGCGGCCAACGCGCGCCCCGGGGAGGTCAGCCTCAGCCACCATGGCATCCTTTTCCTCGACGAGTTCAACGAGTTTTCCCGCGCGGTGCTGGAGGTCATGCGCCAGCCCCTGGAGGATCGGCGCGTGACGATCAGCCGGGCCCGGGTCTCGCTGACGTACCCGGCCGACTTCACGCTGGTGGCGGCGAGCAATCCTTGCCCCTGCGGCTACCGCGGAGACGCCTTGAGGCCGTGCGCCTGCTCCGAGCTTCAAGCCGAGCGCTACTGGTCTCGGCTCTCGGGGCCGCTGCTCGATCGGATCGATCTGCAGATTGCCGTGCCGCGCCTCAGCCAGGAAGAGTTGCTGAAGCGCGAGCCCGCCGAGTCCTCGGAGCGCATCCGGGAGCGGGTCCTGGCCGCCCGGGAGCGGCAGATCGTCCGTTTTCGGGGGATCCGGGGCGTTCACTCCAACTCCGCGATGACCTCCCGGCTGATCCGGGAGCATTGCCGGCTGGACGCGGCCGGAGAGGGCCTCTTGCGGCGGGCGATCGCCCAGCTCTCGCTGTCGGCGCGCTCCTACGACCGGATCCTGAAAGTGTCCCGCACCATCGCGGATCTCTCCGCCTCCGAGGCCATCCAGGCCGGGCACGTGGCCGAGGCCATCCAGTACCGCATGCTCGACCGCGGCAAGGCCTAGCCCTGGGCTTGCCTCCTTCGCGCCGATCGGGTTTAATCAGTTCTTAATGTTTGCGTCGTTGAAGGAGGCCATGCATGCGTCTTGTTGCGGTCGTTCTCGGGGTCTCGTTGCTGGCGGGGTGCGGCTCCGCGCTTCCGTCGATCGGCACGTCATCGGAGACGAGCTTCGCTCCGCGGGCGATCGCCGGTGAGACGCTCGTCCGCCTCAAGAAGGGGGTCTCGCCCCAGGCCTACGCCCGCCGCCACGGCCTCCAGCTCGTGCAGACCATCGGTCTCGGCATCTACCTCTTCAAGGGGACGAGCCCGCTGGACGTCCTGGAAGCCGATGATTCGGCCGTCTGGGCCGAGCCCAACATGGCCTTCCGCCTCCCTCCTCTGAAGACCGCTCCCGCCCCGGAGGGCGTGCGCGCCCGCAGCGGGGCGCTTTTCAACGACCCGCTGCTGCCGGCGCAGTACGGCATCGAGATCACCGGGGCCGATCGCGCCTGGGGCGTCCAGCAGGGCGCCGCCGACGTGGTCGTGGCGGTGATCGACTCGGGCATCGACGCCGCACATCCGGAGTTCGCGGGCCAGCTCGTGCCGGGTTACGACTTCTCCGAAAAGGAGCCGAAGCCGGGCGGGACCGTGGACGGCTACGGCCACGGGACCCACGTGGCGGGGGTGATCGGGGCTGCGGCGGGCAACGGGATGGGCATCGCCGGGGTCGCCCCGGGCTGCAAGCTCATGCCCGTGCGGATCTTCAATAACTTCGGCCACTCCACGACCGGCGGCTCGACCGCGGCGGTGATCTGGGCGGTCGAGCACGGCGCCAAGGTCATCAACGCCAGCTGGGGCAGCACCCTTCCCGGCCAGGCCTCGCTCGACGCCTACCAGTTCGCCCTGGACAAGGACGTGGTCTTCGTGGCCGCCGTCGGCAACTCCGGCAAGAACGACTCCAAGGCCTGGCCGGGCGCCAGCCCCGGGGTGATCGGCGTTTCCGCCACCAATGCCGACGACCGCTGGGCGTCCTTCTCGACCTGGGGCGACTGGGTCTCCCTGGCCGCGCCCGGTGAGGGCATCCTCTCGACCTATCCGCTCTCCAAGGGGAACGGCTACCGGATCATGCAGGGCACCTCGATGGCTTCTCCGCTCGTCGCAGGTGCCGCCGCGCTGGTGCGCAGCCAGTACCCGCAGTGGACGCAGGCGCAGGTCAAGGAGCGGCTCGAAAAGACGGCCAAGGACGTGATCCAGAAGGGCCTCGACCCCTACTCCGGCCACGGGCGGGTGGATATCGCGCGGGCCATCCTCGATCCGCTGTAGCGGTCTGGGCCTGACCCCTCCGGATGAACCCAGGGGCGGCATTCGCTCCCTATCCAATGGAGCTGGCCACTGCTATAATCGGGGAAGGATCAGGTTTTCGGCGGAATTCATGCGGCGACTCAGGAGGATGGCTTGATTCATCGTAAGCACGGTCAGATGGCGGTCTTTTTGGGGCTTGCCGTGACACTCGCAGCGCCTGCGACGGCAGCCGCTCCCCAGACGGTCGAACTCACGCTCTTGGGCACCACGGACGTCCATGGCCATATCTACCCCACCACCTACTTCAACGGGGATGCGGCCGAAGACGTCGGTCTGGCCAAGCTCTACACCTTGATCAAGGAAGCCCGGGCCAAGAACCCGAACACCCTCTTGGTGGATTCCGGGGATATGCTCCAGGGCTCTCCCCTGGCTTACTACCAGGCCAAGGTGGCGAAGACCCCCGGCCCCAACCCCATGATCCAGGCCATGAACGTCATGGGCTACACGGTGGCCGGCGTGGGTAACCACGAGTTCAACTTCGGCCTGCCTCATCTCATCCGTTCCTACTCCGAGGCCAAGTTCCCGCTCATCTCGGGCAATATCTACGGCCTGAAGCCGGAGTACACCTACCAGAAGCAGCTCGGCACCAAGGATCAGCCGGCTCCCTTTTTCAAGCCCTACCACATCCAAGAGGTGGCGGGCGTCAAGGTGGGCATCGTCAGCTTCGCGCCTCCGGGCATCACCGTCTGGGACAAGGCCAACGTCGAGGGCAAGATCGACGTGGGCGACATCCTCGTGGCGGCCAAGCGCTGGATCCCCGAGCTCAAAAAGCAGGGCGCCGATGTCATCATCGCCAACCCCCACAGCGGGCTGGGCGGTAAGTTCGGCCCCGCCTACTCGGGGTACTCGGCCTCTTCCGGTCTGCCCCCCGAGAACGTCGGGCTGGAACTGGCCCGGCTCTTCCCCGAGATCGACGTGATTTTCGCGGGCCATTCGCACCAGGACATTCCCAGCGAGCTGACCCCCGAGGGCGTGGCTTGCTGTCAGGCCGGCAAGTGGGGCGAGCACCTGGCGATCGCCCACCTGAAACTCTCCAAGCAGAACGGCAAGTGGAAGGTCGTCTCCAAGAAGACCGAAACTCGCTCCACCCAGGGCGTCGCCCCGGCGCCCGAGATCCTCGACGCCACCAAGGCCGCCCATGAGGCGACCCTGGCCTACGTCCGGAGCTCGATCGCCAAGACCTCGACCTCCTGGTCCGCCAAGAACTCTCAGGTTCAGGACACCCCGCTGGTCGACCTGATCAACCAGGTCCAGCTGGAAGCCACCGGCGCCCAGCTCTCCTCGGCGGCGTCGTTCAATACCGAGGCCGTGCTGGAGAAGGGCAACATCTCGATCGCGGACATCGCCTCGGTCTATCCCTACGAGAACAACCTGGTCGCCATCCTGGTCACCGGCAAGCAGCTCAAGGAGTACCTCGAGCACACGGCGCGCTTCTACAACGCCGCGGAGCCGGGCCTCCCGCTCATCAATCCCGAGGTTCGCGGCTACAACTACGACATGATCGTGGGGGTCGACTACCTCATCGACCGCAGCAAGCCGATCGGCAAGCGGATCGTCAAGCTGGAGTACCAGGGCAAGCCGGTCCGCGAGGGTCAGACCTTCACCTTGGCCATGAACTCCTACCGCCAGCGCGGCGGTGGCGGCTACGAGATGTTCAAGGACGCTCCCGTGGTCTACAGCAAGGAAGAGAGCATCCGCGAGCTCTTGATCGAGTACCTCCGCAAGCGCGAGAGCATCGAGCCTCAGGACGTCTTCCGCAAGAACTGGGAGGTCCTTCCCGCCGGGGCGACCCGCTAGCCGCTCCCTCACTTGAAAAGCCCGGATGCTACGCAGCATCCGGGCTTTTTTTGTCGGTTCCTTGGAGCGATCGTCGTTGCTGCAGGACAGCTACGCATTCCCAACCCTAGCCGCGGGCGCTAGCCGCAGGCGCTATTCGCTGGGAAAGAGGTTGCTGGGATCCGGCATGTCCGCCGAAGTCGGTGGAGGGGCGCCTCCGGCGTCCGGCATGGCGTACTCGGTGCGGGGTTGCGCGACCGGGGCTCGCATTGCCGGGGCTCGCAAAGCCGGGGCTTGCATCGGCATGGCCGGATCGCGCATGGGGGTTCGCAACGCCGGGGCCTGTACGGGGGGTTGCACGGGAGCCTGGAAGGCCGGTGTTTCGACGGGTGCCGGAGTCCAGGCGGGCTCGGGCGTGAGCGAGATGGCCTCGGGGACGGGAAGCGGTTCTTTCCCCGGCATGACGATCGGCGGAGCTTCCTCGGCGACGGCCTCGGGAGGGGGCTCGATGGCGGGCACGACGGGAGCGTTGGGCCTCGCGAAGAACGTGATCAGCCAGAGTCCCATCGCCAGCCCGCCGACCATCCAGACGGCGCGCATGATGGCGTCGCCGTCGAAGGTCTCGGGCTTTCGGGTCGGGATCCGCGAGAGAAAGGCAAAGTCCTCGGTCTTGGCGCGCCGCGTCGGTTTCGGCGAGCCGCTCGCCGGAACGCGGGTCTCCATCGAGACGTTCGGTTCCCCGGCATCACCCGGTTTCTCCCCGGGTGCCGGCGCTGGCCCAGGCAGGGAGACGAGTGGTTCGATGGAGGCCTCGGAAGGCGGTTTGGGGGGATGATCGGGGGGCGGATTCAAGGGCGTACCTCCGTCCTTCTTATTCCCCCTCGGAGGCGTCGATCAAACCTCGTGGCAACGCGCTCATTCAACTTGCCTCTTGGCCTCTCGCCTGCTGCCATGTTCGCCGTGCCAAGGGCCCGGGAATAAAACCCGAGGGAGCCATCGGCCTCACGTCATTCGTCTGCTTTCGCGCCGCCATTTCATCGCCGCGGCGATGGCCGGGACGGAGGCGCGGAGCGCCTCGCTCATGGCGCTGGGGGCTCCTCCGAGTCGCAGAAGAGACCTCGCCATTCCACCGAGGAGGATGCCATGCAAGAGGGCTTGGAGCGCGGGTTGACCCGCGTCAAGGGCTTCGACGACGCCGAAATGGACTTTCAATTGATCCGCCAGTTGGGCTCGGCCCGCTACGGAGGAGCCTCGGTGGGCGAATGCCTCGCCCTGGCGCAGCGCATCACGAATGGCGTTCCCGCCAGCTGGGTCGCGGCCTTCGCCGCGGCCGCGGCCCGCCAGGAGGCCGACGCGCAGAAGCGCGCAAGCCGAAATCATCGTGTCAGCGCCCGGGAGCAGTACCTGGTCGCCAGCAATTCCTACCGCGCGGCGGAGTACTATACCGGCGTGGCCGACCCCAAGCATGCCGCTTACGGCCTCAAGAGCCGGGAGTGCTTTCTGGAGGCCATGACGCTCTTGGACCACGTCTTCGAGGTCGTTTCGCTGCCTTACGGAGACAAGTCGCTGCCCGCCTATTACCTGCGTCCCGACAAGGCGAACGCCGAGCGCAAGACCTTGATGATCGTCAGTGGTTACGATGGCTCCCTGGAGGAGACCTACCTGGCCTACGGCCGGTCTGCGCTGGAGCGGGGCTATCACGTTTTCTTGTTCGCGGGCCCCGGCCAGATGGACACCCTTCGCTTCCACCCCGGGCTCTCCTTCATCCCGGAGTTCGAGCGCGTCGGCACGCTCGCGCTCGATCACGTGCTCTCGCGCTCCGAGACCGATCCCGCGCGGGTGGCGTTGATGGGGATCAGCTTCGGCGGCTACTTCGCGACCCGCATGGCGGCGCATGATCCCCGCTTCCGGGCGCTCATCCCCAACTCGCCGATCGTCGACCTGCACGCCTACATGACGTCCTTCGTCGGCTTCGATCCCGCTCAGATGCCCGATTCCGACGATTTCGGCGTGGGGGACGTCGACCAGCTCCCGGACGCGGTGGCGCCGGTCCAGGTGCGCGAGATGGCCCGCAACCTCATGCTGCGGATCGGACGGGACAGCTTCAAGCAAACCTACCAGCGCCTGAGGGACTTTCGGGTGGACGATGCCGACCTCGGACGGATTGCCTGCCCGACTCTCGCACTGCTCGGTAGCGGCGAGGGCAAGGAGCCGCGCATGCAGTTCGATCGCTTCCTGAAGCGGGTCTCCGGACCGACCGCGTCCCATGTCTTCACCGCGGAGGAGGGCGCCGACGGCCACTGCCAGTCGGGGAACCTCGCCTACTCGGCGGCCGTTTCCCTCGACTGGCTGGACGAGGTCTTCGCCTGAAAGCGGGCTAGCTAAAAGGAAGCCCCCCTCGGACTCCGAGGGGGGCTTGAGGGTCTTACTCGATGTACTCGCGCAGGCGCTTGTTGCGGTTGGGGTGGCGCAGCTTGCGGAGGGCCTTGGCCTCGATCTGGCGGATGCGCTCGCGGGTGACGCCGAACTGCTGGCCGACCTCTTCGAGGGTGCGGCTGCGGCCGTCGTCGAGGCCGAAGCGCAGGCGCAGGACGTCGCGCTCA
>JAKFCT010000031.1:0-87641 GCA_036676495.1 Candidatus Sericytochromatia bacterium | reverse complement strand
CATCCAGGAGCGCCTGGAGCGCGAGTACAACCTGAGCCTGATCGCCACCGCCCCCTCGGTCGTCTACCACGTCTACCAGACCGACGGAGAGATGGTGGAGGTCGACAACCCGACCAAGCTTCCTCCTCCGCAGAAGATCGAGCGCATCGAGGAGCCCTTCGTGAAGGTCACCGTCATCACGCCCCGCGACTACGTGGGCGCCGTGATGGAGTTAGCGCAAAGCAAGCGTGGGGTATACGTCAACATGGAATTCCTGGGAACCGAGCGCTCCCAGCTCACCTACGAGGTCCCGCTTTCGGAGATCATCACGGATTTCTTCGACCAGCTCAAGAGCCGCACCCGGGGCTACGCCTCGCTGGATTACGAGCTGGCCGGCTTCCGGGCCTCCAGCCTGGTGAAGCTGGACATCCTCCTCGCAGGTGAAGCGGTCGACGCCCTGTCGGCCATCGTCCACCGGGACAAGGCCGCCTCGATCGGCCGTCAGCTCGCGGAGAAGCTCAAGGAGCTGATCCCGCGCCAGATGTTCGAGGTGCCCATCCAGGCGGCGATCGGCAACAAGGTGATCGCTCGTGAGACCATCAGCGCGATTCGAAAGAACGTCCTCGCGAAGTGCTACGGCGGCGATATCAGCCGGAAGCGCAAGCTGCTAGAAAAGCAAAAAGAGGGTAAGAAGCGCATGAAGACGGTCGGGCGGGTGGAAGTCCCCCAGGAAGCCTTCATGGCCGTCCTCAAGATTGGCGACTAAAGGGAGAATTGACGTGGATCTGCCCTTCCTCAACACCTCACCCTCCCCCGAGGGATCGGACGGTGGCGACGACGCGACGCTAAACGACCTGCTGGCACTGTATCAGTCCGCCAACGACGTCCCCCCGCCGTTCGCCCCCCTGGCGGAAAGCGAGGCCTTCCCGGCAGCGCCCGCGGCTTCCCCCACTGATTTCGCGGCTTCCCCCACTGATTTCGCGGCTGCCCCCATGGATTTCGCGGCGCCCTCCATGGACTTCGCGGATCCGAGCCTGGATTTCGCCCCGGAACCGCCCTTTGCCGCTCCCCCGTCGCCGGACGCCGAGATCGACGACCTGATCAAGAGCTTCCAGGACGCCGCTCCGACCGCTTTCGAGCCTCCCCCGTTCGCCGCCCCCGAGCCCTTCGCGGCCCCGGTCGCTCCGGAACCGCCCTTCGCGGCTCCCGCGGCCGACTTCGCCATGGATCCCTTCGCGGCTCCCGCGATCGACCCCTTCGCGGCTCCGGCCATCCCCGACGCCTTCGACCTCCCCGAGGCCGCGGCGCCCGAGTTCGCCGCTCCGGCAGCCGAACTGGAGGCCTTGATGGCGGACGTCGCGGTGCAACCGGCCTTCGCGCCGGAACCCGAGCCCGTCTTCGCGCCCGAGCCTGTCTTCGCGCCGGAGCCCGAGCCCGTCTTCGCCCCGGAGCCGGTTTTCGCTCCCGAGGCGCCGATCGTCGAAGCGCCGCCCGCGCCCGTGATGGCCGCGCCTGAAGCGAGCGTCCCACCGGCTGAAGCGCCCGCGATCGAAACCCCCGCCGTCGAAGCGCCCGCGATCGAAACGGCCCCGGTCTTCGCAGCACCGGTCGCCGAGGAGATCCGGACGGTCGTCCCGTCAGTGCCGGTCGCGGCCGCCGCGGCGGTCACTCCCTTCACCGGAGACCTTCCGAGCATCGCCACCCCGGCCGAGCGCCAGGCGGTCAACCGCAGCGTGCTGGAGTCCCTCTCGCAGATCGCCACCGGCATCGACCAGGTGCAGGGCGAGCTGAACGGGCTCTACGAGAACCTGGCCCAGGCCGCGAGCCATCGCGCCTCGGTGGGCGAGATCGTGACCCTCACCGAGCGGCTCTCGGCCGTCAAGGGCGAGGTCGGCGAGAACTCCGCCCTTTATCAGCAGGCCCTCCAGCTTCGCGCCGTCGCCGAAGCCTACCTCCAGCTGCTGAAGAACCTCTAACTCCCTCACGCGCCGGGGGCCTGGGTCAGCTGACCCAGGCCCCCGGTTTTTCACTATCCTCTAGAAGCTCAGGATGCGTTCCAGCCAGCCCTTCTTCGGCTGGGGCAGGACGCGGTGCAGCCAGCTCGGCTCGACCTTCAGGCTCTGCTTCCAGGTCTCCTCGAAGACGGCATCCAGGCGGCGGGTCTCCCGCGCGTCGTCGATGCCCAGGCCGATTTCCCGCGAGAACGACCAGGACTGGTTGTCCATGTTCTGGGAGCCGACGTAGGCCCACTCCCCATCGACCGAGAGGTACTTGGTATGGTCGTCATGAGGGGTCTTGCCATCCTCGGAGGCCCAGCGCAGCTCGAGGTTCCCCCGGGACTTCTTCGGCAGCTGGGCCCAGAAGGTGAGGAAGTCGGCGTTCGCGGCGCGATCGATGCCCGAGCCCAGGTTGTTGTAGTTCTTGGGAAGGGTGATGCGGACGTTGACGCCGCGGGCGGTGGCGTCGGCGATCGCCCCCCAGACCTTCACGTCGTTGAGGTTCGGGCTGGCGATCCGGATCTCGCGCTTGGCGGCCTTCATGGCGGCCAGCATCGCCTGATCGGCATCGTTGTCGTAGTAGTTCCCGACGAAGGCCACTCCCTGCTTGCTCAGGAGGGTCATGGGCACCTGCGGCTGGGTCGAGGGAGGCGCCTCCCCCTTGGCATGCACGGGCGGCTTCCGGGTGGCGTTGAGGAAGCCCGCCGACTGACTCCAGGCCGTGTCGAAGTCCCGCAGCAGCGTGTCGACCACGGGACCGCGCAGGGTGACCATGAGGTCCCGCTCCGCCGGGTTGTCGACGTTGTCCCCGCCCAGCATGGCGGTGTGGCCGTCGAGGATGTAGACCTTGGCGTGGTTCGACGCCCGGCTCAACGCCGGCGCGTAAGCGGCGGCCTGGGCTTCCACCCCGTGACGCTTCAGGGCGTCCTTCAGCGTGGAGAAGGGGTTCAGGTCCCGGTCGTAGAGGATGTTGACCTTGAAGCCGGGAATCTCCTTCTGCTTCTGGGCCAGCGCATCGAGCAAGCGCTTCGAGGCCTCCGAGTCATAGTCGAAGAGGTAGGTCTGGAAGCTCAGCTCCTTCTTGGCGTCCTTGAGGAGCACGAGGAGGTGCTCGATCGCCTCGTCGGTCGGATCGGCGTCGTTGACCACGATCTCCTCGATCGAGCCCTGGGTGTAAGCGTACTCGCGAGGGATGGAGCCCTTGTTGGTTTGCCAGACCGCCTGGTTGACCGCGGTACCCGCCGCGGAGCGGCCCTCGGGCGGGCCTGCGGCGAGCCGGGCCTGCGGACTGATCTCCTGGAGATCCGCGGCCATGCGGCGCAGGGGCGGCATGGGGGCCGGCGCGGGAGCCACGGGAGGGCGAAGGGGCGAAGGCAAAGACGATTGGGATTCTCGGGTTCGCATCGTCTCTCCTTTCTGCCAGGGCTTCAGTCGTTATACCCGGATTCGCCTGGTAGCTTGCATGGTCGATCGAGGATCCATGCGGCTTGCGAGCGGCGGAAGGCCTGACAAAGGAGCGATCCGGCGGGCCATGGCGCGCCGAATCGCAGACGGGTAGGGGGTGGCCGACGACGGTCTAGGTCGTCATCCCCAGCATGGAGCCGACGGTGAGGCCGCCCGGTGCAAAAAACGCGGGGCGCGCCGGCTGAGGCAAGGGCGAAGCGCCCGAGGGTGAAGCACCCGAGGGTGAAGCACCCGAGGGCGAGCCGCCCGAGGACGGGGCTCCCGAGGGAGTCTCGAAGCGCTGTCCCTGGCTCGGGATGCCTCCCGAACCGATCTGGACGGCATGCCCTTCCTCGAAGTAGCGGTTCTGTTCGGCGTCGAGGCGGCGGAGGATCTCGGTGAGCTCGGCGACGTGCTCCTTCTCCTCGTCCATGAGGTGGAGCATGAGCTGCTTCACGGACGGATCGTCGGCCATGTCGTGAAGGTCCTGGTAATGGTTGATGGTCTCCAGCTCGCGGATGAGCGCGAGCCGGACGGCCTTTTGCGAGGACGCGGACATGCCTTACTTGCCGCCTTCGAAGGTGCAGATGGCTCCCGGGCGCTTGAGGCGCAGGACCAGGCTCTCGAAGACCCGGAAGGGGTGGTTCATGCGCTCGACGCCCAGGTAGGCGGTGACGAGATCCTGGCCGATGGCGATGTCGAAGTTCTGGATGCCCACGGAGAGGATGAGGCCCTGGTTGTCCTTGAGGGCCGGGGTCTGGAAGACGCCGGCGGTCGCCATCTCGCGGACGTGGTTGATCTCGAGCACGCCCGAGTTGGCGTAGACCCGGTGCAAGTTGGCGTACCAGACGGGGTTGAGCACCACGGCGTAGGGGCCGAAGAAGCCGGACTCCATGAGCTTGGAGCGGGCGTCCACCACGTCCTGGAAGCCGGAGCCGGCCTCCTGCCAGTTGCGGGCGGGGATGGTGTTGCGGCCGGTGGCGTTGATCAGGCCCTCGTAGCCGCATTCCTCGTCGCCGTTGAAGATCAGGTAGTCTTCCTTCTGGGCGACGATGGAGGCGGCGGCGGCGGCCGCCGAGACGTCCAGCGGCGCGTTGAGCTGCCGGGAGGTCTCGATGTCGCGCCAGTAGAGCATGAAGTCCTTGTAGATGATGGGGATGTTCTCATGGACCCGGCGCTGGGCCCGCACCACGGAGGTCTCCGTCTCGCCGAAAACCGCCACCTGAGCGGATCCCGTGCCCGCGAACGTGTCGTAGTCGACGTCCTGGACTCCGGCCCCCAGGGGCCCGAAGACGTGGAGGAAACGGCGGCCAACCAGGGAACGGCGGGCCACTTCGATGACGGTCGAGTCGATGAGTTCCCAGTCGCGCTCGGTCAGGGGGGACTCGGCACGGTTCAAGTAGTTCATGTCCATGGATGGTGACTCCTGTGCGACGATTCCAGGGCGAAGAGCGTTGACCTCCCATGCTAGCACGAAAAACCCGACCTGCCAGTGCGTCGCCCCATGTTAGAATCAAGGGCTGGCATATCGGCCAGAAGGTAGGCCTCGGGAGCCCGGCCGCATGACGGCGGCCCCGAGCCGCACGAGGGAGAGGACGTCAATGATTGAGTTGGACCACGTGATCGGCGCCGTCGGCCACGCGGCGACCATCGTCGCCCCCGACAACACCGCCGTGAACTTGGGCTCGGGCGCGTTGCCGATCTACGGCACCCCCGCACTCGCCGCGCTCATCGAGCAAGCCGCCGTTCAAGCCCTTCAAGGGCACCTTCCGCTGGGGATGACCACGCTGGGGACCTCCCTCCAGGTCCGCCACCAGGCCGCGACCCCCATGGGGCACAACGTGCAGGCAGAAGCCACCCTGGTCGCCGTCTCGGGCAGACGCCTGGAGTTCCGGGTCGCCGCCTTCGACGAGCGGGAGAAGATCGCGGAAGGCGTCCACGAACGCTTCATCGTGGACGCCGAACGCTTCATGGACCGGATGTCGGCCAAGCGGCCGAAAGGAAGCTAGCTCCCGAGGGCCGGCCGGCGGGACGGGAAAGGGGTCAGCGGGGCTCGATCATCAGGCGCATGGCGGTCCGCGCCTCCCCGTCGGTCGTCACGGCCAGGAAGGACGGAACCACGACCAGTTCGATTCCGGACTCCGCGAGGAAACCGCCGGCGATCGCCGCCGCCTTGAGGGCCTGGTTCGCCGCATGAGGCCCCATCGCATGGAGTTCGCAACGCCCCGATTCCTTGATCCGCGCGGCGATCGCCCCGGCCAAGGCCGAGGGATTGGAGCGTTGAGCAACCTTGAAGACCTCGGTTCGCACGTTTAAGGCTTCCATGGGCATCCTCCTTCTCCCGGTGGTACCCCCAGCCTAGCCCCCGCCGAGGAGACGCGGATCCGCCGATCCGCCCATGACCCGATCCGCCAATTGGCCGATCGAAGAGAGGAGACCCGACATGACCCAGGCACAACGAATCGACGGCAAGGCCGTTTCCGCGGCCCTCGAAGCCGACCTCACGCGGGAGGTCGCCGAGCTCGCCCCCGCGGCGGGCCGCCCTCCCGGACTCGCCGTCATCATCGCCGGCGAGGATCCCGCCTCGGCCCTCTACGTCAAGCGCAAGATCGAGGCATGCGGCCGCGTCGGAGTCCGCTCCTTCGACTTCCGTCTCCCCGAGACCGCCACGCAGCAAGAGGTCCTCGCGCTCGTCTCGCAGCTCAACAACGACCCCAACGTCGACGGCATCCTCGTCCAGCTCCCGCTTCCCGCCGGAGTGGACCCCGAGACGATCCTCCAGACCATTCACCCCGACAAGGACGTCGACGGCTTTCACCCGATCAACCTCGGCAACCTCCTGATCGGACGTCCGAGCCTGACCCCCGCCACCCCGACGGGCGTCATGGAGCTGCTGCGGCGCTACGACCTCCCCCTCTCCGGCCTGGATGCCGTGGTCGTCGGCCGCTCGAACATCGTGGGCAAGCCGATGGCCATGCTGCTCACCAACGCGGACGCCACCGTCACCCTCTGCCACTCCCGCACCCGGGACCTCGCCGCCAAGGTCCGGCAAGCCGACCTGGTCGTCGCCGCCGTCGGCCGTCCCCACATGATCACCCCCGCCATGATCAAGCCGGGGGCCATCGTGATCGACGTCGGCACCAACCGCTTGCCCGATGGAAAGCTCGCCGGCGACGTCCACCCCGACGTCGCGAACGTGGCGGGATGGCTGACTCCGGTCCCCGGAGGGGTCGGCCCCATGACCATCGGGATTCTGCTGATGAACACCCTGAAGGCCTATCGCCTGCATATTGCGAAGCCATCGGCGGTATAAGAAAACCAGCAAGTTTGGAGAGGGAGCGGCTGAACCGCTCTCCAGTTGAAGAGAGGAGCTCCCCGGGATGAGTCTCGTGACGGAAAAGGAACTGATCGAATCGCTCTTGGCCACCCTCCCCCCCGAAGAGGCCAAGGTGGCCTTCGAGCGCGCCCGGACCGCCGCCGGCATCCCCGCCAAGGAAGGCTACGAGCCCGCCGACGTGATCTCCATCTCGAGCGCCATGCTCAGCGACCTCCACGAGCAGGCCAACCAGCTCTTCGTCGAGATCGAAGCCGGCCTCAAGTAGGCCCGCCAACCGGAACCGACGCTTCGAGGCCCCCCGCTAGCACTAGCGGGGGGCCTCGAAGCATCCAATCGGGAAGGCGCTAAGCGGCACAAAGCGCCGTCAGGGAGGGCTTAGAGCGCCGCGATCACTCCCAGCACCGGCGTGAGCACCAGGGCGATCAGCCCCAGCCCGACGGCGGCCCCGGAGCCGAGCACGACCAGCACCGACCGGCCCATGCTCAGCGCATGCGCCCGCGAGATGGCCCGGATGACCCCCCAGTACGCCCAGACGAAGACCGCGAAGGTCAGCAACGGACCCAGCAGCCCCAGCCAGGGCTCGGCCGCCGCCAGTGGGGCCAGCAAAATCAACGGCCAGAAGGCCTGGGCGATCGCCGTGAGCGTCGGCTCGGCGCTACCCTTGCCCCCCAGCACCTGGGCGAGCAGGTTGCTCGCCGCCGAGAGCCAGAACCAGCCCGCCACGTTCAGCACGAAGACCAGCAAGAGCATGAAGACGAGCCCCCCGGGCCCCAATGACAGGACACCGGCGAAGCGCATCGCCTCCAGCAGGCTCAGCAGGAACCAGATCCCCCAGGCCACCCGCAAGGGCGGCGCCACGGGAGCTTCGGAGGGGCGAAAGAGCGTGGTGTAAAGCGAATCCAACATGGCCGCTTACTCCATGAGTGCGAGAGGCACCTTCACGGGCATCTCGGTGCTGCGGGCCCCCTGGAGGAAGCCGGGAAGCCGCGCCTCCACCCTGGGGACGAAGCCCTTCCAGAAGTTGCCCTGGGAGTAATCCTCCACCTTCGGCTCGCCCTTGATCCCCGCGAGATCCGCCGTCTTGTCCAGCGCGATGCGCCAGTTGCCGAGGGAGTCGACGAGGCCGACCTTCTGGGCCTGCTCTCCGGTGTAGATCCGGCCGTCGGCGAGGGGACGCAGCTTCTCCAGGGGCATCTTGCGGCCCGCCACGATGGCGTTGAGGAACTGGTTGTAGGTCTGGGTGACCTGCTCCTGGAGGATGGCGCGCTCGCCAGCGCTCGCCTGCCGGAACGGCGAGAGGATGTCCTTGTGCGGGCCGCTCTGAACCGTCCGGGTGTCGATCCCGAGCTTGTTCATGAGCCCCTCGACGTTCTGGAGGTGCATGATGACGCCGATCGAGCCGGTGGTGGTGGCCGGCAGGGCCGTCACGTGATCGGCCGCCGCGGCGATGTAGTAGCCTCCCGAGGCCGCCACGTCGCCCATCGCGGCGACAATCTTGATCTTGCCGTCCTTGCGGACGCGCATCAGCTCCTCGTAGACGGCCTGAGAGGCCGCGGCGGTCCCGCCCGGAGAGTTGATCCGCAGGAGGATGGCTTTCACGCCGTCCTTCTCGGCTTCCCGGATGGCCGCGATCATGCGGTTGGAGGAGGCCCCGTCGCCCGTGCCGAAGACCCCGCCGTCGGCGCTGTCGGAGATCACCCCGTAGACGTCGATCAGGGCGACATCGGCCGTCCCTTCGCCCGCCAGCGACCCCGCCAGGTTGAGTGAGGAGGTGCGAGGGGGACTCGCGAGCCACGCGGCGGACGCGGCCGCCACGCTGCCTGCAATCAGGAGCACGGCCAGGATACGATCGGTACGCAACGGAACCTCGCTTTCTTAAAGGACCCCCGATTTTATCACGCTCGCATGGCATGGGCAATTCAAGCCTTTGGGAAGCCATTGGAAGCCATGGCGGGCGCAGAGGCCCGCCCCACGGGCCCATCACTTTGGGCCACCTGGCCGATCTACCCCGCTGGCCGGCTCCCCTACCTACTGTGGCGCGGGCATCTCTGCCTGTGGCGCGGGCGTCTCTGCCTGTGGCGCGGGCGTCTCTGCCCGCGTTATAATGCGGTTCGCTCCCCACGCCGCGAGGAGGATCCTTTGCAACGCTTCGACGCCCCCGACCATGCCGCCCTGCGCCCCGCCGTCTTTCTCGATCGCGACGGCACCATCAACGAGGAAGTGGGCTACATCCACAACCCCCTCGACCTCAACCTGATCCCCGGTGCCGCCGACGCCATCCGCGAGCTCAACACCCTCGGAGTGCTGGCCATCCTCGTGACGAACCAGTCCGGCCCCGCCCGCGGCTACTACCCCGAGTCCCACCTCGACACGCTTCACGATCGCCTCAACCAGCTGCTCGAGGACGAGGGAGCCTTCCTCGACGACGTCTACTACTGCCCCCACCTCCCCGACGGCACCGTGCCCGAATACACCATGGCCTGCGACTGCCGCAAACCCGGCACCCAGCTGGTGAAACTCGCCACCGAGAAGCACGGGATCGACCTTTCGCGCTCCTACGTCGTCGGCGACAAGGCCACCGACGTCGAGCTCGGACAGAACGCCGGCTGCAAGACGGTGCTGTTGACCTCGGGCTTCGGCCAGCGCGTCCTGGACGGCGAGTACCAGTGGCCCGTCAAGCCCGACCACGTCGCCCCCACCCTCAAGGACGCCGTGACCTGGATCCTCGCGGACATGGGCGCCCGTGTCTAAACTGCTCCGCGCCGGAACCCTCATCGCCCTCCTGGCCCTCTTGAGCAAGGGCATCGGCTTCCTGCGCGAAGCGGTCATCTTCCCGGTCTTCGGCGCCGGGGCGGCCCGCGACGCCTATGCGATCGCCTACAACGGCCTCCCCGCCCTCGCCCTGATCCTGCTGGGCGGCCTGAACGGCCCGTTCCACCTCGCGACCATGGCCTGCGTCACCCGCCTGCGCGCAGCCAAGGACGAGGCGAGCATCCCTAGCGTCCTTCTGACCCTCATGGCGCTCACCGCCGCCGGCATGGGCGCCCTCGCCCTCGTCATCGGCCTCGGAGCCCCCGCCGTGATCGGCGTGATCGCCCCGCAGGCCGACCCCGAGGTCACGCGGCTCGCCATCATGCAGCTGCGCATCATGAGCCCCCTCTTGCTCGTCGGCGGCCTGCTCGGCGTCTTCTGCGGCATCTCCAACGTCCAGGACCGCTTCGCCCTCCCCTCCCTCTCCCCCATCCTCTCCTCGGTCGCCATCATCGGCTCCGTCCTCCTCTGGCGCACCCCCGAATCCCTCGCCTGGGGCACCCTGATCGGAGGCTCGCTCCAACTGCTGGTCCAGGGTATCCCCGTGGCCATGGGCTGGAAGGACCTGGCAGGCCCCCAGAGCGGATTGAAACTGGCCAAGATCACTCACCCGGCCGTCGGAGAGACCTTCCGGATGCTCGTGCCGGCCATGGCCTCCAGCTCGATCGGCACCGTGAACGTCATGATCGCCACCGCCTTCGCCTCCAGCCTCGCCATCGGGGTCGTCTCCCGCTTCAACGCCGCCAACCTCCTGATCCAGCTCCCCCTGGGCATCATGCTCACCGCGTTGCTGGTCCCGATGTTCCCGGTAATGACCAAAGCGGCCGCCGAAGGGGACGAGGCGGGGCTGAAGACCTGGATGAACCGCGGCTTCCAGACCATCGTGATCACGGCCTTGCCCATGACCGGCCTCTTGATCGTGCTGGGAGAATCCGCCATTCGCCTCGCCTTCGAGCGCGGAGCCTTCACCGCCGCCGACACCCGCGAAACCGCCCTGATCCTGGGCATCCTGGCCCTCTCGATCGCGGCGTACGCCGTGCGCGATCTCTTCACCCGGGTCTTCTACGCCAAGAACCAGAGCCGCACGCCGCTCGCCGTGACGATCGTCTCGATCGGCACGACCTTCTTGTTCTGCTGGCTGCTGGTGGGACGTTTCGGCGCGGCCGGCCTCGCCGCTGCGACTGCGGCCGTCACCTTCACCAACCTCTTCCTCCTGGGCCTGCTTCTCAAGCGCGATCTCGGCACGCTGGGCCTGGGGCCCAGCATGGCGACGTTCGGGAAGTCGCTACTGGCCGCCACGGCCGTGAGCGCGCTCTGCTGGGTGGCCCGCCCCTTCCTCCCCGGCGAGGGACAGCTCGGAGCGATCATCGAGCTCGTGACGCTCGGAAGCTTCGGGATCGTGGCGTACGGCGGCTTGCTGAGCGCCATGCGGGTCCCCCTGATCGCCGCCCTGCTGGGGGCCCGACGCGCCAAGCAGCCTCGCCCCGCCAACTAAAAAAGGGCCGCACCGCCCTGAAGACGGGGATTTAGCGGGGCCATGCCCGTGGTGGCCCCGCCCTGCCGGAGCCGCGGCCCGCCAGTAGCTAGAAGGCTCCCGGCCAGGTATAATGAAGCACCAGATCCATGTGGGTCTCCCCACTCCATGGCCCTCACACTGCGATTGAAAAGGTAGGGAACGTGTCCAACCTCGTCTTGCTTGAAGGAAACATCGGGTCGATCAGCTTCCCGAACCTGGTCCAGCTCATCAAGCTGGAGCAGAAAACCGCCAAGCTCGAGTTGGGGCGCGTCGAGATCGGCCAATCCGCCGAGATGTACTTCCAGAACGGCATGCTCAAGTACGCCGCGGTCAACGTTCTGCGCGGCGAGGACGCCATGTTCCGGATCATCTGCTGGTGGAACGTCGGCACCTTCCGGGTGATCGAGGCCACTCCCGAGGAGCTCCCCGAGAGCAACATCAATCGCCCGATCGACTGGGTCCTCCTGGAGGGCATGCGCCGCATGGACGAATGCCATCACTACAAGGGGCTCGTCACGGATCTGACCTCGGCGGTCTCCTACTCGCAGGAAGGCCTCGACGCCTTCCAGTGGGATCGCGGCGAGAGCCCGGAGTGGATTCCCCACTGGATGCGCAAACTCCCGCGGTCGTTCACCATGGCGCAGTTCTTCGAGAACTCGCACCTGGGCGAACAAGAGTCCTGCGCCGCCCTCAAGAGCCTGCTCTACACCGGGGCGGTGATCGCCCACTCCGTGGACGGCCCGGACCCCGCCAGCGCCCCCATCCAGCGGACCCGCTTCGACTCCTTCGCGCTCATCATCATGGAGTTCGTCGGCTACGAGGTGGCCCACCACCTGGTGGACTCGGCATGCCAGGAAATGGGCATCGGAGATCTCGAGAACGTCACCTTCGGACAGATGGTGGATCTCAGCGATCGCCTCGGCATGGCGATCTCCCGCATGGTGGGATTCGACCAGGGCCAGGAGTGCATGCGCAAGCTCCGCGCCCGGATCACGAGCCTGCTCTAGAATGGGTAGCGAACAAACGATGGCCGATACCGGCAGCACCCACGCCGAAACCGTCCAGGATCTCCGCCGCCGGGGCTACCGCCTCACGCCCCAGCGCGAACGGATCCTCCAGATCTTCCACGAGCTTCCCGAGGGCACCCACCTCTCGGCCGAAGAGCTCCACCAGCAGCTCGCCAGCGAAGAGCCCCCGATCAGCCTGGCGACGGCCTACCGGACGCTCAAGCTCCTGGCCTCGATCGGAGTCTTGCGCGAGCTGGACTTCGCCGAGGGCCACAAGCACTACGAGCTCAACCGCGAGTCCCACCCCCACCAGCACCTGGTCTGCGTGGAGTGTGGAACGACGATCGAGTTCTCGGACGCGAACCTCACCGAGGCGGGTCGGGCGATCGGCCAAAAGCACAATTTCCGGGTGCTCGACGTGCAATTCAAGATCTACGGGTTCTGCCCAAGCTGCGCTCAGCGTCGTTAGACCGTCTTACCGAGGAGCCCCGCGGCGTGATCCGCGGGGCTCCTACGTTTCGCGCGAAGCGGCCCGAAAGGCCCTCCGGAAGCGGCCTTGCGATCGAAAAGATCGCTTGCCCCCTGGGTATAGAAGGAAAAGGGCATGTGACGCATGCACATCCCCTGGCACGGGAGCTGGAAGCAGCCTCCCCGAGGCTTAATAAAGATTTAAACGCCCTTAACACTCCTGGAACGAAAGTCTCCTGGCTCGGGGCGCGACAAGTATATGAAAGACCCCAGCAGGACTAGCGGGACCATCCCCCCGCGCAGGAGGGCACGATGACCACCAATAACGTCAACAACCGGGCGATGTCAGCGCCCTTGACCCCACCCCGAGCGAGCGTCACGCCCGCCGTCGGTGAGGGCTTGGTCGAAGCGACCGCCTCGGTCACCGCTGCAGCGCCCCCGCAGGAGGCCCCCAAGAAGCGCGGGCTGTTCGGGCACATCGCCGACGTCTTCATCGGCGGTGGCGAAGCCATCGGGGACATGGTCAAGGGAATCGCGACCGTGATCACCCACCCGATCCAGACCCTCAAGGGCATCGGGTACGTGATCACGCATCCGTCGGCCCTGGTGCATGCCTTCGTCGAGCCCTACAAGGAGGCCATCCGCGAGGGTCGGCCCGGTAAGGCACTCGGACGCGGCATCGTCGAGATCGGCTCCCTCTTCGTGGGGCCTGCCGAGATCGCCAACGGGGTCAAGGGTGCCACCAACGCCATCAAGGGGCTCTTCAAGGGCGGCCAGGCGGGCGGCGTGATCGGTGCCGGCGGGGCCGCCGCCACGGCGGCTGCGGGTGCCGTCACCGTCACCGAGAAGGCGGCCAAGACCGCCTCAGGCCTGATCAAGGCCGCCGAGAAGAGCACCCAGCGCGCCGACGTCCTCGCCAAGGCCGGTAAGGCCGCCGAGGCCGCCAACATGGTCGCCTACGCCGGCTTCCTCGACGAGGCGGGCAAGGCCATCCAGGCCGGCGCCGACGCCGCCGAGGTCATGGCGCGGGTCCGCTACGTCTCGACCGGCGGCAACGTGGCCGCCGCCACCGGCAACCTCGCCAAGGGCGCCTCGGCCATCGCGGCCACCGCGGAAGGCGCCGCCATCGCGTCGATGCTTCCCGCGCTCAAGGGAGCCGATGCCGTCCTGAAGGGCACCTCCACCCTCGACGACCTGGCCAAGATCGGCACCGCCGCGGCCAAGTCCGCCGACGAAGTCGCCAAGGCCGGCAGCGCCGCCACCAAGGTGGTCGTCTCGACCCAGCCCGTCCTCACGAAGACCGCCATCAAGGAGCTCGCCAAGCTTGGCATCAAGGACTCCAAGATGATCAGCGGAGCCCTCGACGAGGCCGCCAAGATCTACCAGGCCCAGAAGGCCGCGGGCGCCACGGCGACCGCCGCCAAGCAGGCCGCTCAGGCCTCTGCCGCCGCGAAGCTCGGCCTCGAAGCCGGCTCGACGGCGATCGAGAAGCTGGTCAACGGAGTTCGCCTGCAGGGTGCTGCGGCCAACCCCGCCAACTACTTCACCCGCACCAACTACGTCACCAACCCGCTCAAGAAGGCGGCCGAGACCATCGGCCGGCCGATCGACCTCGGCATCGTCGCCGCCCGCGAGGCCGGCGAACAAGCCGCCGTCATCGCCGGCAAGGCCGGCGAGACGATCGCCCGCGGCGCCCAGCGCCTGGGCGAAGTCACCCTGCGCGAGCTGATCACGGCCCCCATCACCCTGCCCATCCAGGCGGTGAAGGGCGCCGGCCGGATCATCTCGAACGGCCTGGCGGCCATCTCGGACCTGCCCCTGCGCGAGATCCTCACCGCCCCCATCCGCGGGGTCGGCAACGCCGTCCGAGCGGGTGCTCAGGTGATCGGCAAGGCCGGCGATCTGACGCTGCGTGAAATCATCACGGCTCCCGCCCACCTCGCCAACCTGGCGATGACCAACCCCGCCGTCCTCTACCGGCCCGCCGTCACCATGGGGCTCCTGGGCCGCCTGGGCGAAGGCGTCGACACCAAGGGCAGCGATTCCGATCTGGCCAAGCGCTTCGGACTCGATCCGTCCGCATCGAACCTCGAGGCCTTCAAGCGCGAGGTCGCGGGCTACGGCGAGAACGCCATCGGCCCCGACTCCGGCACTCCCGAGCAGGTCGCCCAGCTTCAGACCGTCCTGCGCGGCCTGGGCTACGACGTCGAGGCGTCCGGCAAGTTCGACGAAGCCACGGCCCTCGCCGTGATCGACTTCAAGGAGCGCAACGGCATCACCCAGAGCTACGTGCTCGCCAACGGCAAGCCCGCCATCAACGAGTACGTCGACGAGGCCACGGCCCGCGCGATGGTCGACGAGCTTCAGGCGAAGAAGGGCGGCCAGAAGGCTCCCGCCTTCGATCCCGAGGCCCTCGAGGCTCACCTCGCGGACCTGGACAGCGCCCTCAAGGGCCTCACGGAAGCCTCTCCCGCCCAGAAGAACTCGGCGAAGAAGGCTGTCGAGGAGACCGCGATCCTGGCGATCGCCGACCTGGTCCGCAAGGCCCGCACCGACGAGAAGGGCTCCGCCGAGGCGGGCGCCCAGATGGACAAGATTGCCGAGCAGCTCACCAAGGCCGGCTTCTCCGACGATCAGATCTTCGCCCTGATCGAGGAGGCCAAGGTCCTGGCCGACCAGCCTGCCGAGACCGACGAGGCCTCGAAGCCCTCGGCCCCCGAAGGCCTGGACATCGACAACGTCGCGAAGGCTTACCAGGAGCACGCCGAAGCCCTCTCCAAGGCTCTCGACACCCTGGGCGCGGCCAAGACCGACGCGGCGAAGGCCAAGGCCAAGGAAGCCGTCGAGGCCGCGGCGATCGACGCCATCGCGGATCTCGCGATGCTCGCTCACTCCGACGATGAGAGCGTCCAGCAGACGGTCTCCGAGGAGATGGGTGGCCTGGCCGACGCGCTGTCGGAGGCGGGCTTCAGCGAAGAGGCGATCATGAAGATGGTGGAGGCCGGCCGCCTCAAGGCCAAGGAGGCCCTCCAGCCGGCCTCCAAGCCGGGAACCGGCTCCGCCAAGCCTGGCGAAGACGCCGAGGCCGAGGAGACCGAGCCCACGCCTCCGGGCGCGACCGGCAAGCCCGGTGCGGGCAAGCCCGACGCGGGCAAGCCCCGTCCGACCGACGGCGTCACTCCGGGCGGCCGTCCCCGCGCGGCCGTGCCGTCCAACCCGCCGGTCTACCACACGGTCAAGCGTGGGGACACGCTCTCGTCGATCGCCAAGCAGGAGCTGGGTGACGCCAACCGCTGGCGCGAGATCTACGAGCTGAACAAGCAGGCGATCGGGCCCAACCCCAACCTGATCCTGCCCGGTCAGAAACTCCACCTGCCCGCGGTCGGCGATAAGAAGCCCGGCAACGGTCTGCCGACCCTGCCGCCCAAGACCGAGACTCCGGCGGAGCCGACCAAGCCGACCACGCCCAAGCCGGGCGAGACTCCGGCGACTGGCACGCTGACCGAGGCCCAGATCAAGGATCTCGTGAAGCAGCACAAGATCATGGACGAGCCCAGCAACGTCAAGGCCTTCGTCGACGAGATCATGGGCTACCGTGACTCGGCGATCGGTCCCGACGCCGGCACCCCGGAGGTGATCCGCCAGCTGCAGACGCTGCTCACGCGCCTCGGCTACGAGGTCTCCCCCTCGGGCAAGTTCGATGACGCCACGGCCGACGCCATCATCGACATCAAGCAGAAGAACGGCCTGCATCAGAACTACAAGCTCGCGGACGGCACCTGGGCCATCAACGAGTACGTGGGCGAGCAGACGGCGAAGGCCATCGTCGACGCCCTGCCGAAGGGCAGCGCTCCGACGACTCCCGTGAAGCCGGCCGAGCCTCCCAAGACCGGGACCCCCGTTCCGGCCAAGGATCCGGCTGAGCCCGCCAAGCCGGCCGAGCCCCCCAAGGGCTCGAAGCCCGCGGAACCGGCCAAGCCCGCGGAGCCCGCGAAGCCCGCCGAGCCTCCCAAGGGCTCGAAGCCTGCGGAACCGGCGAAGCCCGCCGAGCCGGCCAAGCCCGCCCCCAAGACCGTCAAGGTCGGGAACGGCGACTCGCTCTCGCGGATCGCGCAGCGCGAACTGGGTGACGGCAACCGGTGGCGCGAGATCTACGACCTGAACAAGGATGTCATCGGGCCCAACCCCAACGTCATCCGGCCGGGTCAGTCCCTGAAGCTGCCTAGCTAAAGTCAGAGGAGGGGGAGCCCGCGGGCTCCCCCTCTTCCATTAAAACTCTATTAAAACCTGCAAGCGATCTGGCGTTTCCGCGATAGATCACATGTCACGGTTCACGAGGAGGGCGCCATGTCCTGGGACATCACCAGCAAGAACGGACAGAGCCGGGTCGGGCAGACCCGCCCCCTGACGCCTCCTCGTACGGCTCCACTGCCTGCAGCCGATCTCCCGGACACCGCCGCGGCGAATGCCCCGGCGGAGCCCGTCAAGCCGAAGCGCGGCCTGCTGGGCCACCTGGCCGACGTCTTCGTCGGAGGGGGAGAGGCCCTCTTCGACATGGGCAAGGGCCTCTTCACCCTGGTCCGCCATCCGATCCAGACGATCAAGGGAATCGGCTTCATCACGGCGAAGCTGGTGACCAACCCCAAGGAAGGGCTCTCCATGCTGGGCCATGCCTTCGTCGAGCCTTACAAGGAGGCCATCCGCGAGGGGCGTCCCGGCAAGGCGCTCGGCCGCGGCATCGTCGAGATCGGCTCGCTCTTCGTCGGGCCCTCGGAGGTGATGAACGCCGCCAAGGGGATCAAGAACTTCTTCACGGGGGGCGCGAAGGCGCAGGCGGCGATCGCCAAGGCCTCCAGCACCGTGGCCGTCACGGGCGGCGCGATCGTCGACGCCACGATGTTCGGCATCAAGGGAGCCGACAACCTCGAGAGCGCGGCGCGGATCGCCCAGCGGATCGGGGCGGATCCGGCGAAGGCGGCCAAGTACGCCCAGACCCTCGAAAAGCTCTCGGGAACCTATGCGCAGCGGGCCTCGCAGCTGGAGCATGCGGCGCGGATCGCCGCGTCGGCCGATGATGCGACCAAGCTCGCCGCCGCCGCCCAGAATGCGTCTCAGTACTCCACGCGGGTCGCCCAGGCGAGCGCG
The DNA here is from genome assembly GCA_036676495.1 of Candidatus Sericytochromatia bacterium. Classification (GTDB taxonomy): domain Bacteria; phylum Cyanobacteriota; class Sericytochromatia; order S15B-MN24; family UBA4093; genus UBA4093. Next base: position 69,938 of record JAKFCT010000031.1, on the reverse strand, counting down.
CTGGCGGCCAAGGGCGAGATTGCCGGGGCCCAGGCGCTGTTCAAGATGGGCCCGGAGGCCGCCAAGATCATGGGCCCGGTCACCAAGGCCGCCAAGGAGCTGTCGACGGCCGCCAAGGTGATCGAGGAGCTTTCTCCGCTGGCGCAGGCGGGCGGTCATATTGCCAAGCTGGATGCGAGCGCGCGGGGGGCGGCCATGGCCGACGAAGCCACCAAGGCCACCAAGGTCAGCACGCTGGCGGCGGGCGGCGGCCTGAAGGCCGGCACCCATGCCGCGGCGATCCTGCCCTCGGCGGATCACCTCGCCCAGCTCGCGACGCGGGTCGCCAAGACCAGTCCCTTCATGATGCTGACCTCCGGCATGGCGACCACCATGGGCCGGTTGGGCGAGCTTCCGACCGAAAGCGGCGAGGGGCTCACCGCGGAGAAGGCGGCGGCGATCGCGGCCAAGTACCGGCTCGCCCCCGAGCTGGAGAACGTCCGCAGCTTCCTGTCGGAGGTGGCGGGCTACCAGGAATCGGCCGTCGGGCCGGACGCGGGGACTCCCGAGCAGGTGCGCCAGGTTCAGGCGGCCTTGCGCGTGGCGGGCTACGAGGTGGAGGCGTCGGGAAGCTTCGACGAGGCGACCTCGCTCGCGGTGATCGACTTCAAGTACAAGAGCGGCCTGCACCAGGGTTACCGCAAGGAGGACGGGGTCTGGGCCGTCAACGAGTACCTGGATCCGGCCAGCGCCAAGGCGCTCTTCGATCGCATCCAGACGGTGACCAACGAGGAGGCGGCGAAGCTCGCGTCGAAGTTCCGGAGCTAGCGCGGCGGCCGCGCACGCACCACGGGAATTAAAATAGCGCCTGCGGCTAAGCAGGCATTACGGGGATCAAAATAGCGACAGTTGGAAAGGCCGGGCATTGCCCCGGCCTTTTTTTGCGGCGGGGCGTTTCGGGATGGGGGCCTCCGAGAGGAGATCGGCCGGCCGGCTGGACTCGAGGCGCGACGCGTCGGCCCTTGGGGCGTCGTGAGGCGGCGCGTCGTGAGGCAGGGCGTCTAGCAGCGAGGGTGCGGGGGGCTCGCTGGCGGCGGCCATGCGCTGGTAGTGGTTCTGGGCGATCTGGCGCTGCTGGCGGTAATCGGGTTCGTAGCGGGCGACGAGGGCCCAGAACTTGGCGGAGTGGTTGGGGACGATGAGGTGGGCGAGCTCGTGGAGGATCAGGTAGCGCAGGGCGCGCTCGGGTAGGCCGTCGATGGCGAAGCGCGAGAAGGTGAGGACCCGGGTCTTGAGGTTGACCTGGGCGAGGCGGGTGTAGCGGGAGCGTCCGATGCGGACGCCGTGGTAGGTGACGTTGAGGGTGTCGCGGTTGATGCGGGCGACGGTCTCGACGAGGGCGTCGAGGGAGACGGGGGTGGTGGAGTCGGGCGGGGGGAGGGCGTGGAGGGACTGGGCTTGTTTCTGGGCCCAGCGGGTGAACTTGGCGAGGGTGCTTTCCTGTTCGGCCCGGGGCCAGTGTCGGGGCATGGTGACGATGAGCTGGCCTCCGCGAATCCGCGCGCGCGCGGTCCGCCCGGTGACGTAGCGGATCTGGGTCTCCACTGCTTCCCTCCTTCGCAGGCCAACATTGTACCACAGGCAAAGTGGCCAGGGGCGGGGATCGGCGCCTTTGGGACCGCGAGAGCGCTTGAGGGAGGCAGGGGGCGGGAAGTTGGCTTTGCGTGCCCTCGCAGGTTTTTTTGGTCCTCGCGCCCTAGGCGGATCCGGCGAGCTCGCCTAGGGTGGGAGGAGCGTCATGCGGGAAGGGCCGGGGCCCGGCGGCGAGCGGGGCCAAGAAGCGGGCAAGAGACCGGGGTTGGGGCGCGGGGGTGGGCGATGGAAGCCGTCTTCTGGGTCGCCGTCATGCTGGTGGGGTATGCCTACGTGGGCTACGGGGGGCTCGTGGCCGTCTTGGCGTGGGCGTTTCGGCGGCCGGACATGCGGGAGGGGGCGCTCCCGCGGGTTTCGCTGGTGGTGGCGGCGTACAACGAGGAGGAGGTGATCCTCGCCAAGATCGCCAACAGCCAGGCCTTGGATTACCCGCGCGATCGGCTCGAGCTGGTGATCGTGACGGATGGTTCGACGGATCGGACGGCGGAGCTGGCGGGGGAGGTGGCGGGGCTGCGGGTGATGCATGCTCCGGAGCGGCGGGGCAAGATCCATGCGCTCAACCGGGCGATGCCGACGCTGAGCGGGGAGATCGTGGTCTTTTCGGACGCGAACGCCATGCTCAACCCGGAGGCGCTGCGGCGGATCGTGCGGCACTTCCAGGATGCCCAGGTGGGCGGGGTGGCGGGGGAGAAGCGGATCGCGCCGGGCGCGGACGACGTGAGCGCGGGCGAAGGGTTCTACTGGCGCTACGAGTCCGCCCTGAAGCGCTGGGACTCGCAGGTGAGCTCGGTGATGGGGGCGGCCGGCGAGCTGGTGGCGGTCCGGCGGTCGGCTTACGAGCCGCTGGAGAACGATACGCTGCTCGAGGACTTCGTGATGAGCATGCGGCTGGTGAGCCGGGGGCTGCGGGTGGTCTACGAGCCCGGGGCCTATGCCACCGAGGAAGCCTCGGCGAGCATCTCCGACGAGTTCAAGCGCAAGGCCCGGATCGTCGCGGGCGGGTGGCAAGCCGTCTTCAGGCTCTGGCCGTTGCTCATTCCCACGCGCCCGCTCATCTGGCTCCAGTACGTCTCCCACCGGGTCCTGCGCTGGGTGCTGGTGCCGGTGCTGCTTCCCGTGATCCTCGGGTGCAACATGCTCCTGGCCTGGGAGGGCGGCGCCGTCTACGCATGGCTCTTGCAGCTTCAGCTCGCCCTCTACGGGGCGGCCCTGCTGGGATGGAGGCTGCAAGCCCGCGGCATCCGGCCGCCCATGCTTTACCTCCCGTTCTACTTCGCCTTCCTCAACGCGGCGGCCCTGGTCGGAGCGTACCGCTTCTGGACGGGCGCCCAGAGCGTGACCTGGGAAAAGGCGCGCCGGGCTCCCCGGACCACCTCGCTCTAAAAAAACACCCCCCGTCCCGGCAGCGAACCGCCGGGACGGGGGGTGTCGGAATGCGCGTGGCTAGATCTGGCCCATGACCTTGGATTCGATCTGCGCCTTGGGCATGTAGCCGACGAGACGCTCGACCGCTTCTCCGCCCTTGAAGAGGATCAAGGTCGGAATGCTCATGACGCCGTACTTCTGGGCGCTCTGACCGTTCGCATCGATATCGATCTTCACGATCTTGAGCTTCTCCTGATGCTCCTGAGCCATCTCTTCGAGAATCGGAGCGATCATGCGGCAGGGGCCGCACCAGCTGGCCCAGAAGTCGACCAGCACCGGCTTATCGGCTTCGAGGACCTCTTTGTTGAAGTCTGCGTCGTTGACGGCAACGGGTTTGCTCATGGTGTTCCTTCCTCCATGGGGGGGTCTGGCTCCATCTTACTCCAAATCCCCGCCCCCGGCCAAGCTCCCTCGCCCGTCGCGCCCGTTCGCGCCGCGGAATCCCACGCCCCGGCTTCCGCCGCCGGAGGCTCGGTAGGTTCTCGGCGATCCTGGGGATAATCTCCTTGTAGCCCCGTCGTCCCTCCCCGAGACGTTCCGGCATCGCCCGCGGCGCCCACGTCCCGAGTCATGAGAGCCCCGCATGAGCCCAGCCATCGAGACGAACCGACCGCGCACCGGGACAGCCCCCAAGCGTCCCCCCGCCGCCCAGCCGCAGCCACAGCCCGCCCCCAAGCCGGCGGCTGCCCGTGATCGCCTCAGCCTGAGCTCTCCGAATCTCCAATTCGAGCGCCTCAAGGCCCAGCTCGAGGCCCCGCTGCCGCCCGTGCCCGCTCGCCCGGTCACCACCGACTGGAAGAGCCACGATCGCGCCAGCCGGGAGGCCCTCATCACGTCGCTGCGCCAGGATGAGGGAGTCAACGCCGCCATCAAAGCATGGAAGAGCCTCCCGCAGGACCTCAAGCTGCAGCTCGGAAATCGAATCTCGAACATCCAGGCGGAGATCTACGGCTTCCGGCCGGTGTCGCTCCGCTTCGAGGACGGGCCCTACAAGGGAGGCTTCACCCCCGGCAACGGCGGGGAGATCACCATCGGCCCGAAATCCATGGTCAGCGCCCGTGAGTTCCTGAACACGGTCGTCCACGAACAGACCCATGCCCTGCAATTTGAAAAGGGCATCGAGGCGCTGAGGAAGAAGCTGGATCCCGCCAGTCCCTACGCCGGGATCGCGCGGGCGTGGCTCGACAACTTCGACGACTACACGCCCCCGAGTGCGGGTTACCGGGCTTATCGCGATCAGCTCATCGAGGCCCATGCCTTCGCGACCGGCGACCAGGTCTCCGCGGCCGTCTTCAGCAAGCCGTAGGGCCGAAGGCAGGAAGCAGCGGACTTGATCTCGTTGCGCCAGTATGGTACGGTTAGGATCGCCTCATCTGGAGAGGTGGCTGAGTGGTCGAAAGCGGCTTCCTGCTAAGAAGTTATACCGGGTTAACTGGTATCGGGGGTTCGAATCCCCCCCTCTCCGCTCAAGAAAGGTCGGTGCGAAAGCACCGGCCTTTCTTGCTTTTCAGCCCCGCCCGCGCAGCGCCGGAGGCTCCGCTTCCGCCCTCCCGAGTCAAGAAAACGTTACGTTTCCGCCGAGACCTTCGATCGATCGGCTCGAACCCAGACCTCACCCCGACGTTATGTCATGCCGGCCGCGACAAGGCTCGTCTTCCTGCCGTCAGCAAGTCAACACTGGCGATTAATTTCCAAAATCCGAGGGTATAGAACCCGTAGGAAGGCGGTAAGCCGCAAAACGGCATCATGACTGGCATTGGAGAAGGGGAGAGATGAAGAACTTTTCAGTCGTTCAAGAGCATTTCCGCAAGCTGCGCTGCGCGCACTGCAACGAAGCCTTTGCTCCCGAAGGGGTGAAACTTTTGCGCGAGGAGAAGGACTACTGGGTGGTGCGCGTGCACTGCATCGCCTGCAACCAGCCCGCTGGCGTGGCCATCGTGGGCGTGGAGTACGAGTCCTCCGACGCTCCCGCCGAGACCCGCGAGGCGACTCCGGCCGGCAGCACGGGCGGTCGGATCCGCGGCATCTTCTCGTCGCGGCGCGAAGAAGAGAAATTCTCCGGCCTTCCTCCCATCAGCCCCGACGAAGTCATCGACGCCCACAACTTCTTCACCGACCTGGGCAGCAACTGGATGGATCTCATCCCCAAGCGCGCCCGCTAACGGCTCATCTCCGCCTCTCACCCTAGCCCTGATGCCGCAGGACGCCCGAAAGGGCGTCCTTTCCTTTTGCCGCCGCCAGGGGGCTCGCCGTCGCGGGCGCCGGGAGCGGGCGCGACGTGCTAAGATCGCGGCATGATCGCTCACTTGCTCGTCATGGATCCGGCCACCGGCCACATCAGCCACCTACCGCGCGAGGGCTTCCACCCGGAAGACCACGCGGGAAAGATCGTCTGGGTGGACCTCCAGGATCCGAGCCGCGAGGAACTCGCGTGGATCGGCGCGCTCTACAGCCTTCACCCGCTGGCGCTCGAAGACGCCCTGAAGGGCGGGCAGCGCCCCAAGCTCGAGCATTACGGCACGCATGCCTTCCTGGTCCTCTATGATGCCCGCTTCGAACGCAGCGCTCCCAAGGTGCTCCTGAAGGAGGTGGACGTCTTCCTGGCTCCGGGCTTCGTCCTGACCTCCCACCGGCAGCCGGTGACGAGCCTGGAGCTTGCCAAGGAGCGTTGGAGCGAGTCGGCGGCGGCCCCGAAAGAGGGGGCCGGCTACCTGGTCTACCTGATCGCCGACACGCTGGTCGACGATTACTTTCCGCTGCTCGACGAGTTCCAGGAAGTGCTCGAGGAGCTGGAGGATCAGCTCTTCTTCGCGTACCAGCCGGGGATCCTCAACGACCTCTTCGCGCTCAAGAAGCAGCTGCTCTTCTTCCGGAGGGTGGTCGGGCCCACGCGGGACGCCTTCGTCATGCTGGTGCGGCGGGAAGTGCCCCTGATCGGGCAGAACACGCTCCTGCACCTCCAGGACGTCTACGACCACCTGATCCGGGTCACCGACGCGATCGACCTCTACCGGGACCTGGTGGCCTCGGCGGTGGAGGCGTACATGTCGATTGCCGCCAACCGAACCAACGACACCATGAAGCGATTGACCACCATCTCGGCGGTGCTGATGTCGGTGACGCTGGTGGCCGGCATCTACGGCATGAACTTCCGCGTCATGCCGGAGCTGGCGTGGCGCTGGGGCTACCCCTACGCCCTCGGGCTGATGCTGGCGATCGCCCTCGTGCTGGTCGCCTGGTTCAAGCGCCTCAAATACTTCTAGCGCCCGACTCGGTCAGCGCCGGGTCGCGTCAGCGCCGGGTCGCGTCAGCGCCGGGTCGCGTCAGCGACGGGTCTCGTCCACTCCGGGCATCGACCAGGAGCGGCTGGCAGCGACGCGGCCGAGGTTGCCGCGCATCCGGCGGCCGATGGACTCGACGGCGGTGGCCAGCCGCTGATAATCGTCGAAGGGGAAGCAAAGCAGCTTGAGGTCGCCCACGGCGACCACGTCCGCGGTGCGGTTCGGCTGCTTGTAGACGAGGGCCATCTCGCCGAAGACCTGTCCCGCGCCCAGGCGAGCCAGTGGCGTGGTCTTTCCGGCTTGCTGGGTCTGGACCTCCGCGTAGCCCGTGGTGATGAGGTAGAAGGCGCTGGCCGGGTCCCCGGTCCGGACGATGGGTTTTCCGGCGTCGTAGGCCATGGGCAGGGCGATCGCCTCGAGCTGCATCAGCTCGTCGTCGTTGAGGCCGGCGAAGATGTTGGCCTTGCGCATGATTTCCCGGTTGGAAAGCGGTTGCGGCTTGGCGGTATCGGCATGCGCCGGAGCGTGCGGCACCGGATCCAGGCTCTTGGAGGGAGCTTGCTCGGTCGGCAACGTGCTCCAGACGCGCCCCGCGACGATCCGACCCAGGTTGCCCCGGAATTTCTTGGCGAGTTGGGGGTTTTGCGCCGAGAGCTGCTCGTAATCCGCGTAGTTGAAGCGAAGCAAGGTCGTGGGCTGGGTGACGACGGCGTCGGCTTGGCGGACGGGCTGGCTGTACAGGAGGGGCATCTCTCCGACGAGGCTACCCTGCGAAAGCTGGGCCAGGGGCGTGACGGCGCCATGCTGCTTCAGGGAGATCTCGACCTGGCCCGCCGCGACGATGTAGAAGCAATCCGCGACGTCTCCGGTCCGGATGATCACGTCTCCGGGCTGGTGCTCATGCTTGGAGGCGAGCCGGAAGAAGGCGACCATTTCCTCGGGGGTGAAGCCCTGGAGGGCCGGAAGCTTGGCGAGACGATCGAATTGATTACTGGACATCGAGGGCTCCCTACGGGCTGGAGAGGGCGATGAAATCGAGGGGAGAAAAAGGACCTTCGGTCCAGTAAAGAGCATATACCGCGACCCCGTGGCGACTAAACGAGGTTCCGAAGGAGCGTTCGCGTGACCGAACGCACCGCGACCGTGCGGGGATTCGAATAGGCTTATCGAAGACGGCCGTCGGCGCTTCGAGCCCGCGGCGATGGGGAGGAGCAGGATCGTGACCGCCTTGGGACGGAAGCTTACCAACATCTTCCTTGCGCTCGTTTACGCGATCCTCGTAGGCGAGCCCCAGGCGCATGCCGGCGAGCTGCAGGCGGCGGCTCCGTCCAGGTCGCCTTCGGCCGTCAAGACCTCCGTCCGCCCCGTCGAACCATCGGCGAACTCGGTGATCGTCACTGAACTCCGCTGGGACGGCGAGCGGCTGATCGTGGGCTCGGATCGCCTCTTGCGGTTCCGCAGTTTCAACCTGCGCGAGCCGGATCGCGTGGTAGTGGACCTCTTCGACGCCGAGCTGGGGGATCCGAACCTGGCCCAGGCCATCACGGTCGAGACGGATCCGATCCAGAAGATCCGGATCGGCGCCCATCCGGAAGAGGGCTTCCTGCGGGTCGTGATCGACTGCGATCGTCCCGTCCCCGTTCAGATTACCCAGCCTCGCGGGATGCCGCGCCTGGTGATCCGGCTCCAGGGAGCGGATCGCCCCGAGGAGGTCCCGGCGCAGGAAGCCCCGAGGGCCACTCCCGAGCGGCAGGCTCCCGAGCGGCAAGCCCCCGAATACCGGCCCACCAAGTATGCAGCCAAGCCCCAAGCCGCCGTGGCGGAGGCCTATGGTCCTCCCGAGCGCTTCGGTCCTCCGGCCTCCCTGCGAGCCTCCGGTGCGGTCCGGCGCAAGACGCGCCCGGAAGTGGCCGTGGCGGCACGCCCGGAGCCAGCGACCCCGGCCAAGACCCAAGGGGCCAAGCCCCAGGGGGCCAAGACCCTGGCGAGCAAGCCGCATGAGACCAAGGCCCATGGGGCCAAGTCCCAGGGGACCAAGTCCCAGGGAGTCCGGGCTGCGGAGCCCGAAGCCCTGGAGGCGAAGGCCGAGGAATCGCCGGCCTCTCGAAGCGTCGCGGCGAGACCGGGGCGCGAGGAGGTGGGGATCCAGCTCTCTCAATCGCGGGGCAGCACGCAGCTCAAGCTTCAGGGCAACCGGGCGCTTCGCCTGAAGATCCAGCAAGCGGTCGATCCGGCGCGCTTGATGGTGCAGATTCCCTCGGGTGCCCTGAAGGGCAAGCTGCCGAAGGCCAAGGGGCAGGTCGAGGCCCTGGAAGTCCGCGAGGACGGGGATCTCTGGGTGCTGGAAGCGCGGCTGCCGGAAGGTCCGCTCGACATCCAGAACCGCCTGGAAGACGACGGCAAGACCCTGGTGCTGGCCATTCAGCCTCAGGCGCTTTCGCTCTCCAAGCGTCCGCTGGTCTTGATCGATCCGGGGCATGGCGGGGACGATCCCGGGGCTTTGGGTTCGGGGGGGACCAAGGAGAGCGACGTGAACCTGGCGATCGCCCTGAAGCTGCAAAAGGCGCTGCAGGCGCGCGGCGTGAACGCGGTCCTGACGCGCACGGGCGACGTGAGCTTGGATCTGGCGGCGCGCGCGCGCATGATCGACCAGCTGGGGGCGCATGCGCTGGTGAGCGTGCATGCGAACTCGCATGACGCGTCGAGCGCGCTGGGGCTGGAGACGTACTACCGGACGACGGTGAGCCAGAGTTTCGCGCAGCAGATTCACCATGCGCTGGTGAGCGAGCTGCAGCGTCCGGATCGGGGCGTGCGGGAGGCGCGGCTCTTCGTGCTGCGGCATCCGACGATCCCGTCGGCCCTGATCGAGGCGGGGTTCATCTCCAACCCGGAAGAAGAGGGGCTCCTGGGGGATCGCGACTACCAGAAGCGGGCTGCCGAGGCGATCGCCAAGGGGGTAGCGGGCTACCTGAGCACCCCGGTGGCCGAGCTCTCGCAGTAGCGGCGAGGGTTTCAAGGCCGCGGCGGGGAGGGAAATTTGTCCAAAGCGACTTGATCTCCCGGATAAGGCGTGGTAAAGTAGATCCATCGACGCGGGGTAGAGCAGTCCGGTAGCTCGTCGGGCTCATAACCCGAAGGTCGCAGGTTCAAATCCTGCCCCCGCAACTCAGCCGGTCTCCCCAAGGGGAGGCCGGTTTTTTTCGTTCTCCGTCCGGTCCTCCTGCCGCCGTCCCGGCCCAAATTTCAGTCAAACTGGACAGCCGAAGCCGTCGCGCCCGGGGTCATACTGCGGGCATCGCGCCGGGACGTGCCCAGCGCGGGAGCGAGGGGCTCGCGATCGGCTTGCGATCGCGAGCCCGTCGGCCCCTACCGGATCACCGTTCCCGCCCGCCGGACCCGGCACCTCCGCATCAACGACCTCAGGGATCCCGCCCCGACCGCCCCCGGCCCGGACCGGTCTCGAGTTCAAGGGCCCGGACGCCGCCAAGTTCGTCCCGTGAGGAGGACGCCCATGGACCCGAAAAGCGATCCGAAAGGGGTGAAGCCATGACCGAGCGGCAGGTGGTCGTCATCACGGGAGCCTCGGCCGGAGTGGGGAGGGCGACGGCGATCGCCTTCGCCAAGCGGGGGGCTCGCATCGGCCTGATCGCCCGGGGGACGGCAGGCCTCGAAGGCTCCCGCCGGGACGTCGAGGCGGCCGGCGGAGAAGCGCTCATCCTGAAAGGCGACGTCTCGGATGCCGATCGGATCGAGGAGGCGGCCCAGGAGGTCGAGGAGAAGTTCGGGCCGATCGACGTCTGGGTCAACAACGCCATGGTCTCGGTCTTCTCTCCCATCTCCGAGATGACGGCCGCCGAGTTCCGGCGCGTCACCGAGGTCACCTACCTGGGCTACGTCTACGGGACGCTCGCCGCCTTGAAGCGCATGAAACCGCGCGATCGCGGGGTGATCGTGCAGGTGGGATCCGCCCTGGCTTACCGGAGCATCCCCCTGCAATCGGCGTACTGCGCCGCCAAGCACGCCATCGCGGGCTTCACCGACTCTCTTCGCTGCGAGCTGGAGCACGACGACAGCAACGTCCGCGTGACCATGGTCCAGATGCCCGCCCTCAACACCCCGCAGTTCGACTGGGAGAAGAGCCGCCTCCCTCACCAGTCCCAGCCCGTCCCCCCCATCTTCCAGCCCGAGGTCGCCGCCGAGGCCATCCTCTGGGCCGCCGACCATGAGCGCCGCGAGGTCTACGTGGGCATGTCCACCATGGCCGCCATCTTCGGCCAGAAGCTCGCTCCCGGTTTGCTCGATCGCTACCTGGGAAGCATCGGCTACCGCTCCCAGCAAACCCGCGAGCCTTCCCTCGAGATGCAGCCTTGCAACCTCTGGGAGCCGGCCGACGAGGAGCGCGACTACGGAGCGCACGGAGCCTTCGACCACTGCGCGTCGCCCTATTCCGTCCAGCTCTGGGGCACGCTCAACCGCGGGAAGCTGGCCCTCGCAGGCCTCGGAGCGGCCGGCCTCGCCACGGCATGGGCCCGCCGCAAGGGCTAGCGCCCGCGGTGCGGCGGTTTCACAAGGAGGCCCGCGATGGCTGGATTCTCCCCGCCGGGACCGTAACGCCCGGACGGGGCTTGCCGTCCCCCTCCCGGCTCCCTATGCTGGACGCGACGACGTGGGGGGAGGTGGAGCCATGAAGACCTTGCGGGAAGCGCGGGAAGCCCGGAACCCGATCGAAGAGGGCGTGAGCATGTTGCCTTACCTCGGGGTCTACCAGCGCATGCACCGCCGGCGCTGGGGCGCCGCGCTGGTGGCGACGCTCGCGGCCGGCGGGTTGGCGTTCTGGCTGAACCGGAGGAGAGACTAGCCTTACTCGGTGATCTTGGCGAACTGCTCGCGCAGGAAGGCGATCCCGAAGCCGGTGGCCTGGCCGCGCTCGATCTTGGGCGGGAAGGGGACTTCGTTGGGTTCGACGATGGCGTCGATCAGGGCGGGCTTGCCGGAGGCGATCGCCGCCCTGACCGCATCCTCGGCGTCCCGGGGATCCTCGACCCGAACCCCGAAGCCGCCGCAGGCCTCCGCGAACTTCACGAAGTCCGGGTTGATGAAGTGGATGCCGAACTCCGGCACTCCCGCCACCATCTCCTCGTACTTGATCAGCGCCAGCTTGGAGTTGTTGAAGATGCAGACGACGATGGGGAGCTGGTACTTCACGGCCGTGGTGAACTCCCCCATGCACATGACGAAGTCCCCGTCGCCCAGGCCCGCGATCACCTGCTTGTCGGGACAGGCGAACTTGGCGCCGATGGCATAGGGAAGCCCGCACTGCATGGTGGCCATGAGGCCGGAGCCGATGAAGCGCTGCCGGCCGTTGACGAAGAAGTTGCGCGCCATCCAGACGGTATTGGCCCCGGAATCGGTGACGATGATGGCGTCCTCCGCCGCGCAGGCCCTCAGGGCGCGCGCCATGACCTGGGGGCGCATGGGCGTGCGGTCGCTGGTCGCCTGGCGCTCCATGAGCGCGTTCCACTGGGCGCGGGATTTCTGGAGGCCCCCGAGCCAGCGCCGATCGTCGTGGCGGCGAGCCCGCGCCAGCAGCTCGGGCACGAGCCGGTGCACATCCGCGCAGAGCCCGAGATCCACGGGGTAGCGCTTGCCGATCTGAGAGGGATCCTGATCCACCTGGATCACCAGGCAGCGGCCGGGATCGGGCAGGAAGTCGGTGTACGGGAAGGACGTCCCCAGCAGCAGCAGGAGATCCGCCTGCGCGACGGCCTCGACCGATGGCCGGGTGCCCAGGAGGCCCAGGCCGCCGAGGACATGGGGATCGTCGTCGGAAACGGATTCCTTGCCCCAGAGCGCCTTGAGGATCGGGGCTCCGAGCTTGTCGGCCAGTTGCACGAGCGCATGCCCCAACCCCCAGGTGCCGCGGCCGATCATGAGGATCGGCCGCTCGCTGCGATCGAGGGCCTCCACGATCCGCGCGAGCATCTCGGGATCCGGCACCAGGGTCGGCGGCGAGAACTGGTGATCGGCCCGCGGGGCCTCCTTGGGCAAGACCGCCAGCCCGATGTCCACGGGCACGGAAAGTAACGCCGGCCCGCTGCGGGCATACGCCGTGCGGATCGCGCTGGAGGTCACGATCCGGGCGTTCTTCGCGCCGGCGAGCATCCGCGCCCAGACCGTGCACCCCGCGAAGTCCTTCTCCGGGATGAACTCCTGCACCTGATCGGTGCCGATCGCGAAGCTGTCCGCATTGCCGGTCAGGGCCAGGACGGGGATCTTGTCATGGAAGGCCTCGTAGAGGCCGTTGATGAGATGGAAGGCGCCCGGCCCCGCGGTCGTGAGGCAAGCGGCCATCTTTCCCGTCAGCTTGTAATGCGCCGTCGCCATGAAGGCGGCGTTCTCCTCGTGCCGGACCAGCACGAAGCGGATCCGGTCCCGGTGCTTCAGCAGGCCGCCCATGAGGCCGTCGGCGTTGTCGCCGGGGATGCCGAAGACCGTGTCGATGCCCCAGTCGATCAGGGTCTCGATGATCGCGTCGCCCACGGTGGTCTCCAGGCTGGAACGCACCTGACTCCAGGGAGAACGAGTAATCGGCATGGCACCCTCCCGGTTGATCGGCAACTTGCGCCGAAGGGAACTCCGCAGACCAGCCTAGGGGACGGCAGGAAGAAACGCCTTGGCGGAACCCGCCAAACATGGGCCGGGGATTCGGCCTCATCTTCCTTGTCTTGCCCCCCCTTGACGGGGGGCAAGGAACCTGGGGCAGTAACACCCCCCTGCCGGCTATGCCGGCGCCCCCCCATCAAGGGGGGGCGGGACAACGCATCGGCCTGCGGCCGTTCTATGGGGTGATCTCGAGGATGGTGATCGAGGCCTTCGGGAAGGTGTAGGGGCGGGCCAGGCTCACCTGCTTGGTCGTGACCGCGGCGTCATGGTGGTCCGAGTTCCAGCCCGACGGGCCCTTGAGCTCGTAAGCCGCGACGGAGCGGGGGGTGAGCCCCAGCCCGACGCTGGTGGTCACGTCGGAGTCGTTCGTGCGGTTGGTGACCATCACGTAGATCTTGCCGTTCCTACCCTTGGAGGCGGTATAGGCCAGCTTGGGCATGTCGATGGAATCCGAGGATCCCTTCACGAACTGGGTCGGAATGTTCACGCCCTCGGTCTTGAGCATGCCGTCGCCCCAGTGCTCGGCCAGCATCTTCTGGAACATGAAGATGGTGGTGACCCGGTTGGGGTCGTTGCCGACGAAGAACGAGGCGTCCGACATGTCCCCGTGATCGAGGCCGAACTGGTTGGCGACCAGCATGTCGAGGTTCATCGCGAGGGTCACGGTGTCGGCGGCGTAGAGGGCTCCGAACATGCCGCGGGCGAGCTTGACGTCGTTGTAGATCTCGGTGAAGAACTCGGTATTGGCGAGCCGCACGGGCTTCTTCGCGTACTGCTTGATGGCCGGGATGATCTCCTTGGTGTACTTCCGCTCGTTCCAGGCGTTCTGGGCCATGATGCTGAGGCGATCGCCGCCCTTGGTCGCCATCGGGTAGCTGGGGTAGCCGTGGTAGATCAGGAAGTCCACGTCGTCACCCATGGTCTGGAGGATGTTCCGGACGCCGGCCGCGCCTGGGGCCCAGCCTTCACCCATGAAGTTGGAGTTGGTCGAGGCGACGGCCCCGATCGAGATGGGAGTCGGCGACGCCTTGCGCATGGCCTGGGCGAACTGCTTGGCCCGCTGGGCGTACTTGATGTCGGTCGAGGCGTACTCCTTGTGGCCGCGGACCTTGGACCAGGAGATCTCGTTGCCGATCTCGAAGAACTTGGCGTTCTGGACCGGGTAGGGGTACTTGGCCCGGTTGGCGTCGTTGGGGTTGTTGAGATACGAGACGTAGCGCGCCGCCTCCTCGGGAGAGCCGGTGCCGAAGTTCACGACGTGAAGCTGCTCGGCGTCCAGCGCGTTGGCCTCCTTGAGGCCGTTGCGGATATCGTCGTACGGGTAGCCGCCGTCCTTGTTCCAGTGCTGCTCGAAGTGGTAGCCGGTCATGTAGTTGTAGTCATGGCGACCGTCGGTGGGGCCGTGGCCGATCCGGTACATGTAGCGGCCCTGCCCCCAGCGCGGGCGCAGCTCCTTGAGCTTCTCCAGCTTGGCGGCGCCGTTGGGGAAGTTGTTGGTGACGTGGTTGCGGTTGGTCGCGAGCACGAAGGAATTGGCCGCGTGCGTGACGTCGTTGACGTAGACCTTGATCCCGGAGCCGTTCACGGTCGGCGCGCCGGCCTTGACCTGGGGTACGCCGTCCGCGCTGCCCAGGCTCCCCATCCCCGGGGCCGTGACGGCGCCCTGTCCACACCCTGCCAACATCAGAACGGCGACCGAGGCGGCCAGCGCAGGTTTGGTCAGGGACTTCCGAGACCGGAATCTATCAAGCTGCTTAATCAATCGTCGGGAATCCTTTCATCGCTGCATCCCCTGCGGAAACTCCGCGAGACGAGACGCTTAGACTTCCTTCACAGAACGCTCAGGCCGTCCTGTCCGTGCATCGTTTACCCCCTCTTTCCCGGGTCTAAAGGGGGGTGGCGGTGAACTTATGTTTTGCGAGTGAGAGAGGGTTAATCAGGTCATATCCGCTCGTGAAGCGGCTTGGTATCTGCATAGCGAGGGTCGTGTGAACCTTCGTGAAGGGAACGAATCGCCGGCGAAACCCGTCCTTCATCACGGGGAGACGCCATGTCAAAGCATGGAAGAGACACTCCTGTGAGGCGCATTACCGCGTTTAAGAGGGGGCTCGGGCTTGTATAATGGAGCCTGCGAACGAGTCCAGGGAATAGCGAGCGGTTTTCTTGACCATCTTCAACCGACTCAACCAGATCCTCCTCGTCGTCACGTCCCTGATCGTGGCGGTGCTGCTGGCGCTGGGCGTCTGGACCTATCAGAACCGCAATCGGCTGCTGAGCGAAGCCCTCGTGGAAGTCGAGCGCGCCGCCTCCGAGGCCGTCGGGGTCCCCATCAAGGTGGGACGGATCACGGGTCCCCTCTGGGGAGGCATGAGCCTTCGCGACGTGAAGGTCTACGGCTCTGACGCCGAGAACGCCCCGCTCATCGCCTTCGCCCCCGAGGTGCGCGCCAGCTACTCGATCCTCGAGATCCTCAAGCTGGGCGACAAGCCCGTCCAGGTGGAGGTCTACGGCGCGCGGGTCCTCCTCGCGCGCGACGCGCGGGGCCAGATCAGCTACCAGCCCAAGTTCAAGCCGTCCACCGGGGAGGCCTGGGAGCCGCCGCTTCTTCCTCCCATCCGGATCGTCGCGCACGGCGGCATGATCCGCTGGACGGACCATTACCAGCGCAAGGCCCCCTTCGAGGCGAGCCTGAAGGGCATCTCGGCGCGGGCCGATCTCGTCGATTCCGTCCTGACGTTCAGCGGCAACGGCAAGGAACTCAGCAGCCCCCTTCAGGTGAAGGGGCATTACCGTCTCAAGGGAGGCTCCGGCGCGGTCGCGGCGGAGGTCGGCCAGATCGACGTCCCGCGCTGGGTGACCTACCTCGCGCCCTCCCAGGACTGGTGGGCCACGCGGGGGGAAGCCCAGGCCCAGGTCGACGTCAAATGGGAGGATCCCACCCGGATCGAGACCCTCGCCGTGAACGGCCAGGTCCAGGTGCAAGGAGCCGAGCTCGAGGTCCGCAACCTCCTGAGGCCGGTCAAGGCCATCGAGGGCGAGGCCCGCTTCGACCTCAAGGAAGTCACCCTCGAGCGGGTCCAGGCGCAGCTCGAAGGCAACCGCGTCACCGGCGCCGGCAAGGTGCTGGGGATCGACCGGCCCTGGGTGCCGAACTCCAAGACGACGGGCCCCACGCTCGACATCGCTTACACGGCGCAGGGAGTGGATCTCAAATCCCTCGAACCGCTGGTGAAGGATCTCGATCAGTACGGGCTTTCCGGCACGGCGGAGGTCGCGGGCCAGGTGAGCGGCTACGCGGCCGATCCGGTGGTGACGGCGGACGTACAGGTGCCGCAGGCCCAGATCGTG
This sequence comes from Candidatus Sericytochromatia bacterium, assembly GCA_036676495.1. Classification (GTDB taxonomy): domain Bacteria; phylum Cyanobacteriota; class Sericytochromatia; order S15B-MN24; family UBA4093; genus UBA4093. The sequence goes on along the minus strand of JAKFCT010000031.1, from coordinate 53,589 downwards.
AAGCAGGACCTCCAGCAGGTCTCCGGCCAGGTGCGCTACCAGGACATGGCCGTCACGATCCCGGCGTGGACCGGCACCGTCCACGGCGGCCGGGTGGACGGCGCGACCCGGCTGCGCTTCGGGACGGGCAAGCCGGGCACCCCGGAAGGCGATCTGCACGTGGAGACCACCGCTTCCTGGCAGGGCGTGAACCTTCCCGCGCTGGTGGCCCCGTACCTGGAGGCGCCATTGCCCTTGCAGGGCTCGGCCTCGGGCTCCGTGGTGGTCTCGGGACCGGCGACGAACCTGGACGTCCGGGGACGGGCCGAAGTGCTGAACGGCGGCTATGCCTCCCAGAACATCGAGGCGGTCTCGGGAGCGTTTCATCTGAACGGGAAGCGCTGGGAGGTGCCGGAGGCGCTCGTCCAATTGGCCGGAGGCAGCCTCACGGCCACGGCGATGGGCAACGAGGGCGGGAGCGTCACGGGCCGCTTCCAGGTGGTGGATTTCCCGCTCGACCGGCTAGCGTCGATGGGCGTGGAAATTCCCATGGCCGGCTCGGTCACGGCCGAAGGGCTGATCGGGGGCAACGCCCAGGTGCCGGAGTCGATCCGGGTTTCGGGCAAGGCGATGGGGCCGCGCGTCATCATCGACGGCCAGGAGATCACCGAGGCGCTGGTCCGCTGGAGCTTCGCCGGCAAGCGGCTGGATCTTCCCCTGGTGGAGGGCAAGACCGGCGGCGGCTCGGTGACGGGCTCCGGCCACCTCATGCTGCCGGAGACCGCCGAATCGATTCCCGATTTCAGTTTCGACCTGGCGGTCAAGGACGTCGAGGCCGGGGACGTCGAGCCGCTGCAACGCCTCCTGGTGCACGACCTGGGCATGGTGCGCGGCCTCGTGACCCTCACGGCCCATGCGGAGAGCCAGAACCAGGCCCTGCGCCTCAAGGGCGACGTGGAGGCCACCAAGGTGGACGCCGAGCGCTTCGGAGAGCTGGAGCGGGTCTGGGGTCCCATCTACTACGGCCACGACCGGCTCACCCTGCCGGAGCTTCGCGCCAAGCCGGAGCTGGGCTCTCAGGGGGATGACGCCGAGATCCTGGTGAAGGGAGACCTCGACTTCTCGGGGCTCCGCGACGGCACGCAAAAGGATCCGGTGGCGGATCTGACCGTCACGACCATCGACGCCAACCTCCGCCAGATCATGGAGGCCGTGCACTGGCAGCAGTTGCTGCGAGGGACCTGGATCGGCCGCCGGATGGTGGACGCGTCGCTGGGGCCTGGAACTCCGGCGGGCGATCTTCCGGGCCGGGAAGGCCAGCCGCTGCTCGATGGGACGCTGCCGTCGTCGTTCGCCCCCCTCCTGGATCACTGGAAGGAGGCGAAGAAAGAGCCACTGCCGTCGAACGAGCTCTTCCTGGCGTCGCGCCGACCGTTCTGGCAGGCGTTTGAAGGCCGGCTGTCCATGGACTACGCGATCACGGGGCCCGTGAGCGCTCCGGACATGCGGCTTCGCGCGCATGTCCGCCACGGCAAGGCCTACGGGCACCGGCTGGAGACCGCGCAGGTCTCGCTGGCGCTGAAGGACGATCGCCTCCTCGTCCCCTACCTCTCGGTCTCGTCCGAGGACGGCGGCTCCGTCTACGCCAAGGGCATCCTGGGCCCGGATCAGATGCTGGAGGTCTACGGAGATCGGCTGGATCTGGCCTGGATCAACCCGTGGATGCAGGCCCAGGAATTGACTCTCGGAGGCCGCGCCGGCGTGACGCTGCGCGCGAAGGGCACGCTCAGCGATCCCCATGTCGACATCACCGCCGAGGTCAACAAGGGTCTCCTCAACGAGTTCGCCTACGATCAGGCGCGCGCGAAAGCCCTCTACACCGAAGGCCGCCTCTCCATCCAGTCGTCGGAGATCATCAAGGACGGGCGGGCGGCGCATATCACGGGAAGCCTGCCGCTTCCGGCCACCCCCGGCAACGATGCGATCACCATGGACATGGACCTCGACGGCGAGAGCCTCGGGCTGGTGTCGGTCGTCACCAAGGGCGAAGTCGAATGGCTCGGCGGCCCCGGCTCCATGAAGCTGGCGCTGCGCGGGACGCTCGAAGAGCCGAAGCTGACGGGCGGCCTGGATCTCCAGGGCGGGTCGATCGGCATCAAGGCGCTGGAAGGGCCCCTCACCAACGTGGTGGCCTCGGCCAGCATCGGTCCGAAGGGCGTCCTCGTGCAGCGGGCCACGGCCCAGTACGGCGGCGGGCGCATCGTGGCCTCCGGAAACCTCGCGATGACCAAGGAATTCAAGCCTCAGGACATGCGCTTCCAGGTCTCCGTCAACCAGGTCGATCTCAAGCTTAAAAACAAGCTCTACCAGGGCATGACCGGGGCGACGCTGGAGGTGACCGGCAAGCCGGATCATCCGGTCATCAGCGGCATCATCGCCCTGAGCCGCGGGACGGTGCAGTTGCCCAGCGGCGAGGACCCCAACGCGGCGGCCCCCGCCGAGATGATCCCGGTGACCCTCAAGGATCTGACGGTCCAGCTGGGCACCGGCGTGCAGGTCTCGATGGGCTCGGCGCTGACGGACCGAGCGACCATGAAGATGGACGTGACCGTGGCCGGGAACCTGATCGTCAACGGCATGCTCGACGATCCGCAGCCCAAGGGCGTGATCCTGGTGCGCAGCGGATCGTTCACCACGGTGAACACCGACTTCCGGATCGTCTCCGATCCCGTGGGCCGGGTGGAGTTCCTGGGAGCGGGCCTGGCGGCGGAGAATGACGACTTCATGGACATCCTGGCTCCGGCGGGGAACAGCCTGGGCGGCAAGTCCAAGCTTCCCAACGCGCGCCTGGACATCAAGGCCCAGGCGCGGGTCTGGGATTACAACGGGGAAGACTTCATCGCGGTCAAGAACAAGGCCGAGCCCGATTACCTGAACGTGATCGCCCACGTGACGGGCTCGCTCTCGAACATGGAGATCAACTTCGAGAGCAACCCTCCGCTGTCGCAGGATCGGATCCTCAAGGTCCTGGGCAAGGAGAGCCTGATCACGAGCACGTTCCGGGGGGATTCCGGTGGCCCGCAGACGGGAGACATCCTGCGCCGGGAGGTGACCGAGTTCATCTCGAGCGGGGTGGGCCAGTTCGTGAACACCGCGCTCGACGACTGGCTGGTCGAGACCGGCAGCAAGCGTTTCCTCGAGGAGTTCCGCATGGATCTGGTCTCGGGGACCCAGGCCCAGCAGGCGGCTCAGGAGCTGCTTCCGAACCTGTCGCTGTATGGCCAGACGCGGCCGCTGGGGCCGTTGTCGCTGAACGCGCGCTACACGATCAACGGGAACCATACGGGCCAGGATAACGCGACCCAGAACTACTACCAGGTGGGCCTGAACTACCGCTTGAGCTCGATCTGGTCCTTGCAGGCGGGTCTGGACAACGGCCTTCCCGGCCTGGGACAGCAGCCCGCCCTCTATGACTGGAAGCTCGATGGGGTCTCGGTGAACGTGCCGATCACGCTGAAGGCGCAGTTGAGATTCTAATCGCTCCCACAGGGGGCGTTCCGAATATTGTCCCCCCTCGATGGGGGGACCGGCGAAGCCGAGGGGGGTGTCACTGCTCCCAGGTTCCTTGTAACGAGGAACGCCTTGGCTTCGCCGGCCAACCCCCCCCTCTCGGCTTCGCCGAGGTCCCCCCATCGAGGGGGGACAAAAAAGTGAAGATTCCAGGCTAACATAACCCTAAGCATTTTAAGAAAGCGGGATCCCGAGTACAATCAAGGTTAAGAAGTTGCCGAAGTCGGGGTAAAATAACACGGACGGGTGTTTGCCCCTTTTGAACTACCGTTTGTAGAAGGAGTCCCCATGGCCGAGAAGATTCTGCTCGTCGACGACGAAGAAATGATCGTTGAATCGATCGAGTTCGCGCTGGCTCAGGAAGGCTACGAAGTCGTCAAAGCGCACGACGGTCAGGAGGCCTTGCAGCAGGTTCAGCTGGCCAAGCCCAACTTGATCGTGCTGGACCTGATGCTTCCGAAGCTCTCCGGCCTGGAAGTCTGCCGCCTGCTGCGCCGGGAGCAGAACGATATCCCCATCATCATGCTGACGGCGAAGGGTGAGGAGATCGACCGGGTGATCGGCCTGGAGGTCGGCGCCGACGATTACCTGATCAAGCCCTTCAGCCTCCGTGAGCTGGTAGCCCGCATCAAGGCCCTCCTGCGTCGTTCCAAGCCGACCGAGACCGATCAGAAGGCGAAGGTCTACCAGCACGGCAACATCATGCTCAACCTCTCGGAGCACCGCGTGATGGTGGACGAGCGGGAAGTCGAGCTTTCCCCCAAGGAGTTCAAGATCCTGGCCATGCTGATGGGCGCTCCCGGCCGCGTCTTCTCGCGCGAGGAGCTGCTCGAGCAGGTCTGGGGCCTGGACTTCTACGGCGACACCAAGACGGTGGACGTCCACATCCGCTGGCTGCGCGAGAAGGTGGAGGAGGATCCCTCCAACCCGAAGTACATCCAGACGGTGCGGGGCTTCGGTTACCGGCTCGGGACTTAACCCGAGCTTAACCACAGCCTAAACCCAAGTCTTGCGGGCAGCGGTCGTTTGTGTTACCATGCGCGATCGCTGCCTTTGTTAGTTTTCAGGCCGGCAAGCGCCGGAGATCCAAGATCCAACCAGTAGGGAGAATTTGGGAATGAGCACCCGTTTGATCGCCCGTGATGTCATCAATGGCATCGAGAAGGGCCAACTGAAAGAGAACCTGCCGGCCATCAACCCCGGCGACACCGTCAAGGTCTTCGTGAAGATCGTCGAAGGCGGCAAGGAGCGGGTCCAGGGCTACGAGGGCGTCGTGATCAAGCGTCGCGGCTCGGGCATCAACGCGACCTTCACCGTCCGCCGCGTCTTCCAGGGCGTCGGCGTCGAGCGCACCTTCCTCGTGCACTCGCCCCGTCTGGACCGGATCGAGGTCCTGCGCCGCGGTATCGTCCGCCGCGCGAAGCTCTACTACCTGCGCGGGCTGACCGGCAAGGCCACCCGCATCAAGGAGAAGGCGCGCACCGCCAAGTAGCGCGGCGCCGCCCCGCGACCCGGCCCGCCGCCGCACGTTGGCGAGCCCAGACGCGAGGCCCCTTGCTTCTTAACGCCGTCCCCCAGGCCAGTCCTGGGGGACGGCGTTTCTTTATTGCCCCGCTAACGCGCCGCGAACGAGACCTTAGCGCGTGCTTAATCCTCCGCGGGTATGAAGCCCCCAGGAGGACCCTCGCATGCGTCTCGACCCCAAGCCCAACCGGATCTCGACGGCCGCCCCCACGGCTCCCCTGAACGGCCCCGCGCGCACGTCGGCGCCGGCGACCGCCCCCCTGCCGTCGCTCGGGACGGACGCGCTCTCGCTCTCGGGGAAGGCCGGCTCCTCGGCCAGCCTCTCGGACGTCCTGGCCCGCGCGAAGGCCGCCGTCCAGCAGAAGCCCGAGTGGACCATGGCGGTCAACCTCACCACCACGCTGAGCGACAAGTTCGGAGCCGCCCCCAAGGCCCAGCAGCTCAAGGATCTCGCCAAAGAAACCGAAGGCAAGCCGGTCACCATCGTGGCCCAGCAGGTCACCCAGGGCGAGAACGGGCCGGTGGTCGAGCGCTTCGTCATCAAGGACGGCAAGGTGAGTGTCCAGGGCAAGCATGCCTCCGAGGGCTTCGCCAAGGATCTCGAGGGCCTCACGGCCTGGGCGGCCAAGGAGCATCCCGGCCAGCGCATGGGAGTCATCATCCAGTCCCACGGCAATGCCATCGACGGCATGTCCGGCGACAACGGCGGGGCCACCCTCGGGGAGATCTCCGCGGCGCTCTCGCGCGGCTTGAAGGGAAGCGGGCGTGACGCGCTCGACATCCTGGACTTCGACGCGTGCTTGATGGGCCAGCAGGAAGTGGTGAACGCGATGCGCGGAGTCGCCGACCACGTGATCGCCTCCAGCGAGGTGGAGCTGGCCAACGACATGACCCTGGGCGGCAGCATCGACGGGCAGCCCACCCAGGAGATGCTCCGGGCCCTGATCGCGAACCCCGAGATGGACGCCGAGGCCTTTGCGACCCGGACGATCGCGCTGGCCTCGCAGGCGGCCCGCCCTTTCGACGTCGATCGCGACGGGGTGGCGGACGCCGATACCCAGCCCATGAACGCCACTCCCACGCTCAGCCACTACGACATGGAGCATGCCGAGGCGATGGCCAAGGCCACCGACGCGCTGGGCTCGGCCCTGACGGCCGCCCTGAAGGATCCGGCGTCTCGCCAGGCCATCGAGGATGTGATCGCGCGGGCTCCGCGCTTCTCGCCGGGCCAGGACCTGGATGCGGTGAACCGACACCAGCGGGATCTGAAAGGCTTCTCGGAGGGCCTGGAAGGGGCGATCGCCTCCGGCAAGCTAAAAGACCCCTCGGGAGCGATCCGAAAGGCCCTCACGGACGCCACGAAGGCCTTGGACGACCTCGTGGGCTCCCACTTCGGAGTCGACGAGCTGGCCCTGCCCACCATGAAACCCCAGAACTACTCCCAGCTGGGCGGCATGGGCGTCTTCCTGCCGAGCGCCGAGTTCCTGCATGGCACTCCCGAGAACATGGCCACCCCGCTGGACCAGATCGTCTCCAACGCGGAGTTCTTCTCCAAGCAGGTCCTCGAGCAGGACGACGCGGAGCGCACGCGCGCCAAGGAGTTCTTCCTGCGCGGCGCGGGCGGGGCGATGGGCGAGATCTGGCGCAGTTTGCCCCCCGAGCGGCGCGCCGAGTTCACGCCGCTGCGCGAGGCCTTCGTCGCCCTCGAGCAGGCCGAGACGCCCGAGGCGATCTCCCAGGCGGCCAAGCGCTACGGGGCGGCGGCCTCTAAGCTGACGGGCGAGCCGCTGGGGCAGCTCTTGAAGGAGCAGAAGAAGGCCGAGCGGCAGGAGGCGATCGCCGAAGCCTTCTCTCTGGCCGGCCCGCACATGACCGCGGGCTGGAGCGGCTTCACCGAGGCCCTGCGCGGGGGCAAATAAGCCAGGCAAGCTATAAAGCGGCCAGCAAGCGGGTATGCAGCCCCTATGGAACGTCACGCCTCCGAACGCGGCAATACGCTGCTCATCGCCACGGCGCTGGTCACGGGTATGACCGTGCTGAGCCTCGGGGCGGCCAAGTTCCTGCGCCAGCAGACCTCCGCGGGCGCCGAACTCCGGTTCGCGGGCTACCCGACCGCCCAGGCGCTCTATGCGGCGGAGAAGGGGATCAACGCGCTGATGTACCAGAACAACATCAAGCCCGTCCGGGACGCGATCCCGGAGATCCCGCCCCCGGCCACCTGGGAGCGCACGATCGCCTACCCCGGAGTCACGGTCACGCAGCGCGTCGGGTACCGGATCGTGGCCCTCGATCCCGTCACCCCCGGCGTCTTCCGCTACGAGGTCACGGGCGAGGCCGTGCCCGTCGGAGGCAATACCGGCTGGGGCCCGATCACCCGAACCCTCCGCTTCGACGTCGCCTCGGGCTCCGCCTGGGTGCTTCAGCGCTATGAACAGAAGTAGCGCGCAGAAGGGCGTCTCGCTGCTGGAGGCGATGCTCTCCATCCTCGTCCTGATGATGGGGGTCATGGCCATCACGCAGCTGACCCGGACCATGGCGGCGAGCGTCTCGCCGGCGGAGTCGGGGATCGTTCAGCATCCCGAGATCGTCGAGCAGTTGCTTCGCGATGCGGCCGAGACGGTTCGCGCGAACCCGATCGACCCTCCCCCGGAAACCGTCCGTCTCGCTCCGCTGGGCGTGGCCGGCGCGACCTACTCGGTCCGGGTCGTGCGGAACGGCCTTCCTCCCGCGCAGAACGGCTTCCGCAAGGTCGATTACACCATCGAGGTGACCTATCAGGCTCCCGGGGCCCCGGAGGTCCTGGCGGGCTCGCTGGAGCTCGACAAGGTCACCGGCCCCGTCGCCAAGGGAGGGCTCTGATGCGAAAGCATGAGAAGGGCCTGACGATCCTGGAGACGGCGCTCGCCTTGACCCTCATCTCGAGCTTCATGGCGGGGCTCTTCATGTTGTTCCGGAGCCAGCAGGAGACGGTCTACGTCGTGCTCGGAGAGGCCAAGGGCCCCCAGGAGGCGATGCGCCCGCTCTCGATGGTCAGCCGGGAGCTCGCCAACCTCAAGACCCTCACCTTGGCGGGGAGCGGCACGATCCGCTACACGTCAATCTCCGACGACGGGGCGACGATCCGGGAAATCTCGCAGGCGCCGGCCGATCCGTCCAATCCGTGGGTCCGCCCCTTGCAACTCGTCATCGAAGGGTCGTCCGCCGGGGCGGGAGCTTTGCCGTCGGGATCCGGGCACGCGGGAGCCGGCCTGGTGGGCGCCCCCGGGCTCGACACCGGGGAGGGGCCCATGACCCTCAGCGCGGATCGCCTGATCCAGAACCATAACCCGGACGGCATTCCGCTGCAGCTAAGAGGCGGCAAGGGGACGACGAACGGCCCGGTTCCGATCTTCACGTACCTGACGGCGGCGGGGGAGCCCACGATCCTCCTGAGCCAGATCCGCCGGGTCGAGATCACCCTGGTGATCCGGCCGACCCCCGAATCCGCTCCGCGCTACGTGCGCACGAGCGTCGCGCTGCGCAACCCCTAGTCGTTCTTGGCCCCACCGCCGACGTCGTTTCCGGGTGGGTACGCCCCGCGTTCGGAAGCCGCCGGCGGCCTAGCCGATCCTCAGTTCCCGTCGAGCGATCCGCTGGCTTCTGGGGGAGGGGAATACCCAGGCCCCGGGGATTCGAGGTGAACGATGCTCTCGCGGGGCTCCGGCGTGGCCTCCTCGTCCGGCGTGGCCTCCGGAGAGGGAGTGGGGGAGGGAGTCTTCGTGGCCGTCGGGGTCGGGGTCGGAGTGGGGGTCGGCGTCGGGGTCGGGGTGGGCGTCGCTTCCGCAGTAGGACGAGAGGTCACCCGCCCGCTGGCTCCAAAGAGATCCTCATCGTTGCCGGCGCACCCCATGGCCATGGTGGCGACGAAGAGGGCGACCAAGGAGAGCTTGCTGGTAAACCGTCCAGGCATCAGAAGACCGGACCTTTCATTCCTACGCGATGGGTGGCCGTCGTGCCGGCCTGGATTGCCGCCTCGAAGAGGGTCGAATCCTCCGCCGCCGCCCAGACCCGGGAGTTGGCGGGCGCGCCGGCATTGGTGTAGACGTCGAGCCCGAAGGGCCTTCCCCCCGGAACCGTCCAGATCAGCGTCGTTCTGCCGCTGGGCTCCATCCGGTAGATACCCGAGTCGTAGGCCCCGATGTACAGCAAGTCGGTCGAGGTGTCACGGCCGAGGGAGTAGGCCCGCAGCCGCAAGTAGAGCTCCTCGTTGTTGGTGAGGTTGATGCGCAGGACGCCGCCTTCACCGATCTCGTTCTCGGGGGAGGCCACGTAGAGGTAGCGTCCGGGATCGAGCTCCAGTTCGCGGGTCGTCGTCATGGGGGAGAGGTTGTAGGCGCCGTTGGACCAGTTATGAAGCCCGCCGTTGTAGCGGTAGCCGTTCCACTCCGTGTAGCTGGCGCCGGAGAAGCTCATGAAGTAGCCTTCATAGACCCCCGAGCCCGTGCCGTCCCGGTGGTTGTCGAAAGCCAGCGTCGTGGGGTTGATCTTGTCGACGAACGAGACGTTGATGTACCCGTAGAGCATTCCCGTGGCCGGGTGGGCGAAGATGTACTTCCAGGGACGGGGCAGGTACTTGAAGACGTTCACGCGTCCTCCGGAGGCGTTGTTGCCCGCGATGCTCACCTTGTCGAGCTGGTACTCGGCCGTTTCCGGATCGCCGTCCGGGTCGTTGGCCGGGTTGTTGTTGGAGATGTAGAGGGTGCCGGTGCCCAGGGTCCCGCTGGGCATGTAGGCGATACCCTCGACGTTGGGATCGATGGCGACGGCGAAGGCGCCATCCTTCTGGACGACCGCCGCCTGATCGGCGTTGGTGACGCGGTAAATCCGACCCGCGTCCCCGGCGTTCGAGACGAACATGACGACCGGCGCCGTGGTGTCGGAGAAGGCGATCCCGCGCGGATTGGCGAAGCCCGTGATCTTCTCCATGGCGTAGCCGCGCGCCTTGTTGAAGCGGTAGACCGCGTTCTCGCTCGGCACGGTCACGTAGGCGTTCCCAAGGGGATCCAGCACGACCTGGCCGGGAGTTCCCGTGAAGCGCGCGGCGGCGTTGGCCGCCCTGGGACCCGCCAGGTGGCGACTCAGGCGTGCGTACTTCGTGCCGGTGGTCTCGACGAACTTGGTGAACATGGTCAGCGACTTCTCGGCCTGGTTGACCATGAAGATGTTGCCCTCGGAGTCGACGGCGACGCTTTGCACCTGCTGGTGGTAAAGCCATTGGCGCGCTTCCACGCGGGTGCCGTTATTGAAGGTCTCCAAGCCGTAGTGATCGCCGAACGCGAGCGCGCGAATGGCGAAGTTCGGGAGGCGCGGCGTGGTGGCCCCCTCCACGTCCCCAAAGCGGCCCGCGTAGAGATTGCCGGTACGGACGCCGCCGACGACCTGCTGATCGGCGCCGCCGGGGTAGAGGATCCCCGTGGCGACCGTCTCCATCTCGCCGCTGGTACGCGCATAGGAGATCGTTCCGGTTTCCGGGTGCGCGATGAACATGCCCTGCCCCCGGAAATTCAGGGACATGGGGTTGGCAATTCCGGTGACGAAGGGAGCCAGCGCGCCGGTATCCGGCGTCACCCTCAGGATGGCGTTCGATTGGCCGAGGCTGACGTAGAGGGTGCGGGGGCTCGCAGGGTCCACGGCGATGCCGCGCGGCACGGAGATGCCGTAGGCGATGACCTTGCTGTTCCCGGAGGGCGAGAGGCGGCTGATGAGGTTGCGCCCGGTATCCGAGACGAAGAGGTTGCCCTCGTCATCGAAGCTCAGGCCTCCCGGCTTGTTGATCGCGGCGAAGACCGACGGGAACCCGGTATGGGAGATCCGGAAGATGACGTCATTGTCGTTGCTCGTGACGAACTGATCGCCGGCCGAGTCGACCGCGATCCCCAGGGGCTTGGAAGCAAAGCCCCAGGCCTCGTTGGCATAGGTCGGTGTGAAGGTCACGCGGCGGATGCCACCGCCTTCCTCCACGACGAAGAGCCGGCCCTGATAGTTGAAGGCCATGGCGATTGGCCGGTTGAAGCCCGCGAAGGTTTGGAGCGGCGTCCCGGCGGCATTGTGCTTGATGATCGTGCCCGCGCTGCGGCTGGTCACGTAGAGGTTGCCCGCCAGGTCGAACGCCATGCCGTAAGGATCCGTGACGGCGATCGCGAACGCGTCCCTCACCTTGGGCTGGGCCGGATTGAAGCGCAGGACGTAGCTGCTGGTGGTCACGTAGATCATGCCTCCGCGGACCGCCACCTGCCGCGGAGAGTCCAGCTCGGGAATGCCGTCCCGGACCTTGTCCCAGAGGGTCTTCACGACGCCGTTTTGATCGACCTCGGAGATGGAGTGCCACGTCGGACTGGCGACATAGAGCTTGCCGTTGAGGATCGCGCGATGTCCGTCGTCGGCCTTGATGGTGAAGGTCTTGCCGAACTGGGTCTTGCCCTCCTGCTCGATCGAGACCGGTCCCGTGCGGGTGCCGGGAGGAATCTGGACCTCGACGCGGGTCGCCGCGATGGAGCCGACGATCGAGAGCAGCTTGCCGTTGAGCCGGAACTGGGCCCCCGGACCGAAGCCGGCGCCCGTGATGATCACCCGGTCGTCGATCTTGCCCTCGCGAACGGGGGTGGCGTCGGTGCCTTTCAAGAAGATGTCCGAGAGGGAGAACAGGACCAGGGATCCGAAGTAAGTCCCGGTGATCTTGTCATAGACCAGGTACTGCAGGGGATCGGAGTCCTTGGCGATCGCCTCGATGACCGCCGCGTAAGCCTGATCGAACTTGCTCTTCTCGAGCGTGCCGACGCCTGCCGCCGGATAATCGTTGGGGTACGGCACGACGCCGAGGTACTGTTTGAAATCGACCAGCTCTCCCGCCTGACGCTTGAGGGCCAGTGCGATGCTGAGGGCCGTGGACTTGTTGCCGATGTCGACGGAATTGCTCGGCGTCCCGTTCATGAGGCTGGTCCAACCCGAGGTCGCCGCGTCGTAGCAGAGCACGTTGCGAAGGCGAAGCGCATCGGCGCCCGCCTGGTTGAACTGGCCGTCGGGCTGAACCTGCAATCCCTTGAAGAGATCGAGGTAGTAAAGCCGGCCGTCGACAGGATTGAAGTCCGGACCGAAATTCAAGATGAACGAGCCTTCCGGCGTGGTAACGCTCGTGCCGAGCGTCAGGCCGGTCTCCGTATCAATCAAGGCGATGGTCGCCCCTGCGGTGAACTCCTCGAAGATCGCTTGAATTTGGGGGTCGCGAACGAGCCGGACCTTGAGGGCCGATTCCGGGCGTGCCACGGGCGCCCCCGAATCGACCGTGCCCGCGGGGATCTGCGGCACGATCGAGGGCATGCGACAGCTCGCGAGCACGAAGATCAGGAGGATCGGAATCAAAAAGCGGCGCATGTCCATCCTCCTCTAGAGCTCCGGTGCGACCAGACCAACCGGCATGACGCTCGCCACCCCGGTCAGCGTGTCGACTTCCCGTACCAGATGCCGCTCCCGCACCGGCTGGTAGAGCTTGTTGTCGTAGAAGGCCAGGCCCCAGACGTGATCGATCCCGCCCGTGTAGATGCTCGGCGTCAGGACGCTATAGCCGTCCGCCGTCCACTTGAAGATGGCTCCGCCGGTCAACGTGGGAATGTAGATGGTCCCGTCGTTGCCGGCCACGACCGAGCCGTAGTCGCCTCCGCCGTAGTACTTGAAGCTTCGTTCCTTGGAGCCGTCGAAGTAGGTCTCCACGGCTTGCGTCCAGGCCCCCATGCGGTTGTAGGAGATCCACGAATAAGGGGTGAACGCCACGGGGGCGACGGATTCACCGTAGTCTCCCCGGTACGTGAGCTGCGAGAGGCTCCCCGTGAAGCCGGTATAGAACCCATCGTCCTGATGATGCACCCAGCTTGCGGACGAGACGTAGGCCATCCTTTTGCTCCCGTCCTGAGTCAGGCGCGAGATCGGGTAATAGTGCGAGCGCCAGGAGGTTTCAAGCGTCTTCCCGTTCCACATGCGGATGTTGCCGTAGCCCGCAACATACGTGAAGTAGAGGTTTCCGCCGATCACCTCGATGTCGTTCTGCCCTCCAATCTGGTAGAACTGCACGCGATCTCCCGCCGTCAGCGCCTTGGTGGGAAGGCCCGCGTAGTTGGCGACCCGATAGACCCAGCCGTCGTCATGCGTATTCACGTACATGTTGGTCCCCTCGAAGGAGACTCCCACGGGATAGCCCAAGCCGCTCAGGGTCTTGGCGAGGCCCCGGGCCGTGGTGTAGAAGCGCACGTCTCCTGCCGCCTGATAGTTGCTCACGACGATATGCGTGTCGTTGTAGGTCAGGCGAACCGGATTGGGAACCGCCACCTCTCCCACGTAGGCGCCGTTCTCATTGAAAACCACGACCTTGCCCGCCGCATCGGCCACCCAGACCTGGCCGGCTCCGTCGACGGCGATGTCCACGGGAGTCGTGACCCGGTTGAGGGCCGCCGCCGTCAGGAACGGCACCGTCTCGGCCCGCTCGCCGCTGAAGCGCGTCACTTTCAGGATGAGGTTCTTGGGCACCTCATTGTTCTGGAGGAGGAAGTACTTGCCGTTGTTGACCCGCCCGCTCCGGTCCACGGCCACGGCCACGACGCCGCGCATCAACGCCTGATAGGACACGGCCGGAGCGGCGCCGATGGGCGGGCCGAGGTTGTACCCATGGAGATCCGCCGGTGACAGCGAACCGTTCGCGGTGCGGAAGAAGATCTGGGTCCCCCGGACCACCGGAGAGGCCAGGTAGTAAGCGTCCAAGGAGCCGAGAAGGTCTGCCGTCGTCCCGTCGGGATAGATCTTGGTGAGGGCCTTGGCAGCCCGGCGATGCGTGAAGAAGTTGCCCGCCGCGTCACGGGTCAGACCACGCGAGGACCTGAGCCCCTCCGCGAAGACCGAGAGTGCGGACGGCCCATTCTGGGGGCGCGTGATTTTCATCAGGCGCCCTTCGTCCGTGAGGGCGTAGATCTCGCGATCGCCGGCATTCGGGCCGGGCCCGGCCCAGGTCGCCACCGGGTAGCTGATGCCGATGCCGACCTGCCGGCCCTCGGCGTTCGAGTTGATGCGGTAAATGCCGTTGGTGGTGCGGTCGGCCGCGTAGAGGTAGCCGGACGCGTCGGCATCGATGCCGGCGGGCGTCGGCACCGCCGAGAAAGCCTCGAGGGCCCCGTAGGTCAGCGGAGCTCCCGGCAAAGAGGTCACCGGAACCCGGTAGATCGAGTTCCCCTGGTTGTTGCTCATGTAGAAGTTGCCCTTGGGATCGAAGGCCACGCCCCACGGCGTGCTCAAACCCAAGACATGCTTCTTGGCAAGTGGCGGAGTCTTCGTCAGGTCGATCTCGAGGACCGTATTGGCCCCCGAATTGGCCACGTACATGCGGCCGTTCGGGCCGAAGGCGATCCCGCGCGGTTTGTTGAGGGCCTCGCCCTGAAGCGTGACCTCGGCGACCTCCGCTCCGCGACTCGGGATGACGTAGAGCTTGCCGGCATCCGCGTCGGTCACGTAGAGCGCCTTGGAGGGCGCGAAGGCGATACCTGAGGGGTTCGCCACCCCGACCCCCGCATGGTAGGGAGTGGCGACCGGCGTGGCCCCGCGCAGGTCGTATTCCACGATCTGGCGCGTCGTGCCGCCCAGGCCGACGAAGAGGTAATCGTACGAGATCGGATCGAACGAGGTCTCCGGCCGCAGGGTGCCGGGAGCGAACGTCAGGGCGCTGGGCTTGTCGAGCCCCGAGATCAAGGTGGCGACCTCCAGCCGATCGTCCTGGCCCGTGGGCTGAAGGCGCACGATCGTGCCCAGGCCCACATTGGCGGCATAGACCCGCCCCGCGAGATCGACGACACTATGCCCGTCCATGGTCGCGAGCAGGAAGTCCTGCGCGCTGATGAGCGTTCGCCAGGGACTGGTCGAATTGGGACGAATCTTGAGCTCGAGCCGCCCGTTGATCGCGTTGGCCGGAACGCGGACGGTGATTCGCGTCCGATCCGGACTGATTTCAGGTGCTCCACCGTTCGGACCTTGCGCCGCCACCGTGCCGCCACCATCGCGCTGGAAGTGGACCTCGACCTCGCCTTCATAGTTGGTGCCCACCAGCGAGACGAGCTGGAGGGGAACCTGGGCAGGAGGAGCGATGCCCAGCAGGGTGAACGGCACGTCCGGCAACTCGACCGTGTTGAACTGCGCGTCCCCGCCCGCGAGCTGGATCCAGCGCATCGGATCGCGCTCCTTGGCAAAGGCATCCATGACCAGGTTATAAGCGCCCTGAGCCAGGGTGACGGGGAAGAGGGCCGTATCCGGGAAGACCAGGGTGTCGGGGTACTTGCCGTTCGACTGCCCCAGCCGGACGCTGCCGAAAAGGGTGCTCGCGTCGATCTTGCGGTTGGTCGAAGAGCGCAGGCTGACCACGATCGACACGGCCGTGGTCATGGGAGTGATCGGCATATAGAAGCCGAAGCGATCGCTCGTCAGGCTGAGCCAGCCCCCCCCGTTGCGATACGTGGCGATGGTTCGGACGCGGACCAGATCGGCGCCCACCGCGTTATAGTTGCCCGATCCCGCGTCGAGGCCCTTGATCGCCTCGAAGTAGTAGAGCTTGCCATGTACCGGCTTGAAGCCGTTGGAGTACTTGAGGACGAACTTGCCGTTCGCGTCGGAGCGCGCCGTGCTGACGGTATCGCCCGTCTCCACCTCGATCAGCGAGATGGTGCTGCCCGGCATGATGTTGTCTTCGATGGTGGCCTGGGTGCTGCGGCCTCCGAAATCGACGTGGCCGACGACCTGATCGGCCTCCGATCCCGTGAGCGTTCCAGGAGCGGGCGTTCCCATGGGCGGCGTGAGCGGTCGCGGACAGGCGGTCAACGCGATCGTGAGCACGGCCATCAGGATGAAGGCCGCGAAGCGTGAAAGTCTCGAATGAATCCTAGCGAAAGCCATCAAGGCCTCCTTTTCCACCTTACCGTGCAAGCGTAAGGGGGGCTATCAGCCTTATACCCCGTTGCTCGGCCCATGAACTCCTTATGTAGAGATTGTTTTGGCGTAAACTCAGTCGCCGACAGATCCACCGCAACCCCGCGCGTGGATCACCTCGGGCACGCTGGGCATGCGGCGACTGATCCTGCGCTTGGCATCAATGGGCGTCTTCCTGTTGGGCGCCGCGTTCCTGAAAGGCCCCCCCGAGCCCCCGCACGTCGAGGCCCAGGCCGTTCCGGATCGCGGAACGGCCTGGGCCTTTCGACAAGCCACGAGGTTAGTCGTTGATGACGTTACCGCCCGTGCCCGAAGGCGATGCGGAGGGGGTGGGCGTGGGCGTGGGGTTGGTGGTGTTGCCACCGTTCCTGTTTCCGACCCCGAAGAGGTCGCCATCCTCCGCGCAGCCCGCACCAAAGGCCAGGGCGCCCGCCACGATCAACACAAAAATAGGAAGCAAGGGTTTCATAGGTTCCTCTTTCACGCCAGGTCTCAAGGGATCTCGGGATCGGGGTAATCCGAGCCCTCCTCGGGGGAAGCACTGGGAACGGGGTCGCTCGACGGCCATTCCTGGGGGGCGGACGGCAGCGGGTTCAAGGTCGGATCGTCCGATGGCGCCACGCTGGCTGCCGACGAGGGGCTCGGGGTCGGAGCCGGGGTCGCCGTTACAGCCGGAGTCGGAGTGGGAGTCGGAGTGGCTTCGGACGTCGGCGGCGGCGACCTCCGGGCAGCCCCGTTGGATCCGAGCAAGTCCTCCTCTCCCGCGCAGCCGATCATCATGGTCAAGGCCATCACGCCCACGATCACGAGCTGCGGCAAGTGTCTTCCAGTCATCATTGGTCTTCTACCCATCATTAGAACACCGGTCCCATCATGCCGAAGCGATGATCCGCGATCCCGCCTCCGATGACCCGCTCGTAGATGACCGAGTCGGCTCCCACCGCCCAGACGGTATTGCCGCGGATATCCAGGCCATACGGAAGCGTTCCGATGTTCCACCGCTCATAGTGCCGCCCGGCCGCATCCACCTCGTAGATCCGGTTGTTGGTGGCACCGACGTAAAGACTCGTCCCGTAAAGGGCCAGCGAGTACGACTGAATCGGAACCAACAGCTCCTCGTTCGTGGCCAGATCGATGCGCAGGACGCCACCTGAGCCCATGCTGTCCGGCGAAGCGACATAGAGCGTATTGCCGTTGAGCAAGATCTCCCGCGTGGTGTTCTGGGACCACATGGTGCTCACCCCTCCGTAGTGCATCTCCATCGCGTAGTACGTGAAATCCGGGGCGAAGGTGAAGCCCAAGTAGCGTCCCCAACCCGTGTAGTCCCGGTAGGTGTAGGGAACCGGCGGAGTGCCCGGTACGAGGCGATGAGAAAAGACGCTGTTGCCCCAGCCGTAGAGCTCCTTGGTGTCTGACTTGGCGTAGAGGTAGGACCAGGCTACCGGAAGGTCGGTGAAGTAGGGCCCATAAGAGGCCGCGACGTAATTGTTCCCGGAGAGACTCGCCTTCATCACGCTGGTGCCGTTGGCCATGTAGAGCGTGCCGGTACCGGCCGTGCCCGTGGACATGTAGGTGAGGCCCTTGACCGTGGTATCCGCGGGGATGTTGAAGGTCGTGGTGCTGAGGGCCGCGGCATCGGTAGCCGGGGTGGTGACCTTGCGGATCAACCCATCTCCCGTGTTGGAGACGAACATGGCCTGCGGAATCGTGTCCGAGAAGGCAATGCCCCAGGGCTGGTTGAAGTTGGTGATCTTGCTCATGACGTAGGTGTCGCCGGACGGTTTGAAGCGGTAGACCGCATTGTCTCCAGGCACCACCACGTAGACGTTGCCGTCACGATCGAGCGAGACCCAGCCCGGGTCGGATGGGAACGAATACGCGGAGCCCGGGCCGCAGAGGCGCTGGATCCGGCGGGAACTGTTGCCGCCCCCCGGTGCGACCGAGATCTTGGTTAGCGTCCGGTCGCTCGACTGAATCGCGAAGATGTTCTTGGAGGCATCCACTGCGATGTAGCTGAGCTTCATCCGGTACAACCAGCGCCGGAGCGTCGGGACCTTGTTCTCGACCACGTCGACGCCGTTGTAGTTCCCGTCGGAGATCGTATAGGAGTCGTAGGGATAGCGGGCCGTGATGGGAGACTCCATATCCCCGAAGCGCCCGACGTACAGTTTCCCCGTCAAGTTGCCCGCACCATCCACGGCCTGATCCGCTCCTCCGGGATAGACCAGGCCTGTCGCCAGGGTGCTGAGCTTGCCGGTCGTCTCGGCGAAGGAAACCGTATGCGTCTCGGGGTGGCTGATGATGAGCCCCTTCCCTCGGAAGGAGATCGTCATCGGGTTGGCGATTCCCGTCACGAAGGGCTTGAGGATGCCTCCCTCCACCTTCAGGATCGCGTTGGATTGGCTGAGCGAGACATAGAGCGTGCCATTGGCCGGATCCACGGCGAGGCCGCGCGGATTGCTGATGCCATAGGCGTAGACCCGGGCGTCGCCCGAGGGCGAGATGCGGTTGACGAGGTTCTTCTCGGTGTCCGAGACGTACATGTAGCCGCGATCGTCGAACGTCAAACCGCCCGGCTTGTTGAGCATGGCGAAGACCGACATCGCCCGGGTGGACGAAATCCGGAAGATGGCGTCGTTCACGTTGCTGGCGACGAAGACGTCGCCGGCCGAGTCCACCGCAAGGCCGAGCGGTGAGGGGACGAGGCCCCAGACGGTGGCGCCGAAGCCGGGTGAGGTGAGCTTGACGATCTGGCCGCGCTGCTCCTCGGCGACGAAGATGCTGCCCTGGTAATCGAAGGCGATGCCGCGCGGATACTGAACGCCGGCGTAGCGGGTCAGCTCCGTGCCGTCAGCCCTCAGCTTGTAGACCGCTCCGGCATCCTGGAAGCTCGAGACATGCAGGGCTCCGGCCGTATCGAAGGCCAGCCCGAAGGGCTCGGGGACGGCCCGGCTGTGAACCCGCTTGTATCCAAGGCTCTCGGGATCCAACTCGAGGATCAAGTCATTGGCGGTACCGACAGGGTTGCAGGAGACGTAGAGCTTCTTGTTCCAGATCGCGATCTGCTGGGGATTGCTCAACTCCGGAACCGCCGTGCCGTCCCAGAGCTTTTTCACGGAGCCGTCGGGCGCGATCTCCACCACCGTGTTCCACGCGGGATTCGCCACGTAGAGCATGCGAACGGTCTTACCGCCGACCACGCGATCCAGCACGGCCTGGTGGCCATCCTGGAAGGCGACGGTGAAGGTGTTGCCCGCCAGGAGGATCGATCCGATCTGGACGGAGACCGGCCCCGAGCGCGTGCCGGGAGTGACGCGCGCCTTGATCTCGGCGGCCGAGTGGCTGATGACGGTGATCTCACGACCGTTGATGGCCACCTTGGGAACGCCGGCCTCGAAGCCCGAGCCGGTGATGGTGATGATCTGGTTGATCGGGCCCACCGTGGGGGAGATGGTCCGCATCGAGAAGCCGACCCACGAGCTGCGGAAGGTCTTGGTGGTCTGATCGTAAGCCGTGTACTGGAGCGGATCGCGATCGCTCTCGATGGCGTTCTTGACCACGTCGCGGGCGGTGATGAACCCGTTGTGATCCATGCCTCCCAGGACCCATGTCGGATCCTTCTCGATGACGGTGAGCTCCACTCCGCCCACCACCTCCACCACCTTGAGGACGCCCGCATAATCCGAGAGCGTGATCGTCTCGCCGGCGAGCTGCTTCAGGGCGAGCGCGACGGCCAGCGCCGTGGATTTGTTGCCCACGTTGACCGTGTTGCTGGGGGTCGCGTCGTAAAGGCTCTTCCAACCCGCCGGACCCGCCGCGGTCGCCGCCTGGTAGAAGAGGAGGTTGCGGAGCCGCAGGGCATCCGCCCCGGCCTGGTTGAAGGGATTCGCCGGATCGTTCGGCGGCGGCAAGGGCTTGGTGGTATCGAGGCGCAGCCCCTTGATGACATCCAGATAGTAGGCGCGGCCATCCACCAGCGAAACGTTCTCCCCGAAGGTCAAGACGAACTCGCCGGTCGGAGAGGTGATGCTGGTGCCGAGGGTGGCGCCGGTCTCGGAGTCGACCAGCGCGATCGTGGCCCCGTTGGCGATTTCCTCGGGCTTGGCCTGGAGGGTGAGCGACTCCCCGATGCGGACCTTGAGCACGTTGGGCGCATGCACGGTGCCGACGGCGGGCGCGTCCCCTCCGTTCCCCATGACCTGCGGGAGAAGCGAGGGCAGGCGGCAGCTCGTGAGGAGGAAGAGAAATAAGACTGATACCAGCAAGCGTCTCATCGTCAGCTCCTCTAGAGTTCCGGGGCGACCACGCCCACCTTGAGTTCCGCGGCGGTCTTCGCCGCCACGTTCACCTTGCGAACCACGTGCTTTTCACGAATGGGCTGGTAAAGGTAGCCGTCATAGTAGGCAAGCCCATGCGTGAAGTCGAAACCGCTGTAGCCGCCGCTCACGACCGTGGACGGAGCGCCTTTCTTGGTCACGGGATCCACCTTCCACTGGAGAATGGAGCCGCCGTAGGTATGGGCGAAGAAGGCGGTATCCGTGCCATTGCTCGTCGCGGCTCCCAGGTACCAGTCCGGACGGTAGCTGCGCTGATTCTTGCCGTCGAAGTCGGAGTCGACGATGATGGCGTACTCCCGATAACCGATGTGCGAGTACGAGACCATGGAGCCATTCAGCACGATCGGCGCTCCCTTGCCGGAGTTGCTGCCGGCGCGCAGCCCCGAGAAGGAAGCCTGGTGGCTGCCGTTATGGGGAAGATGAGCCCATGAGTAGTCGGTAACCGAGATCAACCCCTCGTCATGATTGCGGTTGAGGCG
The DNA here is from genome assembly GCA_036676495.1 of Candidatus Sericytochromatia bacterium. Taxonomy (GTDB): domain Bacteria; phylum Cyanobacteriota; class Sericytochromatia; order S15B-MN24; family UBA4093; genus UBA4093. Next base: position 32,708 of record JAKFCT010000031.1, on the reverse strand, counting down.
AAGCATGCCGGAATAATGGTTCTGCCAGTTCTCTTTGACCGTGATGCGATCGGTCTTCACGTTCCCGATGGCCGATCCGTGCGTATACAGCAGCTCGTTGCCCAGCAGCTCGATATCGTTGTTGGCGCCGGTGTAGTAATACTCGGCGGCCGACAGTTCTCCCGCGGTGAAGGTCTTGTTCCCGAGGGCCGTGTAATTCAGGAAGCGATAGACCTGTCCCGTGCTGTGGGAGTTGACGAAGAGCGCCTTCGTATGCGGAGCGGTGTCGGAGAAGGCCGCCCCCACCGGGAGCGCGATCCCCCGCAAGAGCTGCACCCGGGTCTTGGCCGCATTGTAGAAGTGGATTTCGTTCGCGGCGTAGCAGCTCGCGGCAATCCGCTTGGCGATCGGGTCATAGGCAAGGCGCTGGGGATCCGTGATGGTTTGGATCTCGTCATGGAACGTGCCGTCGGGGTTGTAGATGATCAGGCCGCCGTCGCCGTCGAACCCTTGACGGTCGGCAACCCAGATCTTGCCGTCCTCGGCGACCGCGATATCGACGGGCTCCTTGAGTCTCCCCCCGGCGACCAGGCGAACCGTGTCGTAGGTCTGGGAGTTCACCATGGTGACCCGGAAGATGGCCTGCTCGTTGTTCTCGTTGTTTTGCAGCACGTAGTACTGGCCCCGATAGGCATTCAGATCCGGCCGGTCGGCAGCGGTTCGATCCGCGGCGATCGCGATGAACCTCCGCAGCGGGGATTTGAAGACCTGGACCGGCACGCCGGTGAGAACGGGAAGGCCGGAGGCGTTGAGGTTGAGGTCGAAGGCGTCGACCTGGCCCATCGACGGATGATCGCTGCTGGCCTTGCGGAGATAGAAGCGATCGCCGGCGTTGTTGATAGAGAGCTCGGGGTAGTAGCCATTGAGCGCATTCATCGGAGTGACCGGCATGCTCGAGCCGTCGGGCCTCACGATGATCAAGGCCTTGAGGGTGGTGTTGACGGTGTAGAAGTTCTTGAGCTTGTCCCGCATGAGGCCCCGGGTTCCGGTAAGGCCCTCGGCGTAGACGGAGAGGTTCTGCTGCGCGTCGAGATGCAGCATGCGCCCCTCGTCGGTGAGGGTGAAGAGGCCGTCCGCATCCGCCCAGGTGGCCACGGGGTAGCTGATGCCGTACCCGATCTGCCGGGCCTCCGCGTCGGGGTTGACGGTGTAGATGCCGTTACTGACGTTGTCGGCCACGTAGAGGTAGCCGGAAGCGTCCGCGTCGATGCCGCCGGGGTTCGGAATGCTCGCGAACGAGGTCAGGGGGCCATAGACCAGCGGCGTGACCCCGGGCAGGGAGACGACGGGCTGCTTGAAGATCGAGTTGCCCTTGTTGTTGCTGACGTAGAAGGCGTTGAGGTTGTCGAAGGCGACGCCCCAGGGCGTGCTCAAGCCCGACTGATAGGGCGCCACCGTCCCCGTGGTCGCGCTGGACAAGGTGATCGCGACGACATCCCCGCTTTTCGAATTCGCCACGTAGAGCCGGCGGTCCGGACCGAACGAGAGGCCGCGCGGGCCGCTCAAGGCCGCGTTCAGCGTGACCTCTTGGACCGCGGCTCCCGCCGCGGTGATCACGTAAAGCTTGTCCGCCGTCACGTCCGTGAGGTAGAGTGCGCCGGTCTCGGTCCGGAAGGCGATACCCGAAGGGTTGGCCACCCCGACTCCCGTGCTGTACGCCACCCCGGAAGCGGAAGGATCGGCCGCCTCGAGATCGTACTTGACGACCCTGCGGGCGCTGCCGCCGAGCGCGACGTAAAGGTAGCGGTAGTTGCCGGGCGCGAAGGTCAGCGCTCCGGGCTTGTCGAGGCCCGTGATCACCGACCGGACGCCGTTCTTTCCAACCCCGGGAAGGGGGCCGACCTTGGCGACCGTCCCCATGCTCGAATTGACGACGTAGGTGTTGCCGAGCGCGTCGACCACGGAGTGGCCGTCGCGCGTCGCCAAGCGGAAGGTCTGGCCCGTCAGGGTCTTGCGGTTCTCACCCGTCCCGATGCTGAGGACGAGCGGACCACTGACGGCCTCGGCCGGGACCTTCACGGTGAGGTGGGAAAGGTCCGGGCTGATGCTCACCAGCTGCGCCACGGCGGTGGTCCCGTTGACCGCCCGGAAGACCACCTCATGATCGGACAACTTCGGAGAGAAGTTGGTCCCCACGATCGCAAGCTCCGCCTGGGCCACCTGCTCGGGAGGATCATAGCGCTCGATGGTGAACGGCACGTCCGGCAGCATGACCTTGTCGAAGGCCGCGTCCCCGAAGGTGACCCAGCGCATGGGATCGCGGTTCTTCAGGAAGGCATCGATGACCAGGTCGTAGGTCTGCTGGACCAGGGTGACGGGAAGCAGGGTGGTATCAGGGAAAACCAGCCGGTCCGGGTACGCGCCGGTCGTCTGGCCGAGCCAGACGCTCCCGAAAAGGGTGCTCGCATCGATGGGTTTGGTCGTGGTGGAACGCAAGCTGACGACGATCGAAAGCGCCGTCGTCATGGCGGTGATAGGCATGTAGAAGCCCAAGCGGGAGCTCGTGAGGCTGACCCAGCCACCCTGACGATAGCTGGCGATGGTCCGAACCCGGACCAGGTCGGATCCCACCGCGTTCGGCTTTCCGGTAACGTCAGCAAGCCCCTTCAGGGCCTCGAAGTAGTAGAGCTTGCCGGGCACCGGCTTGAAACCGTTGGAGTACTTGAGAACGAACTTGCCGTTCTCGTCGGTCCTCGCCGTGCTGACCGTATTGCCCGTGTCCACCTCGATCAGCGCGATGGTGCTGCCGGGCATGATATCGGCGTCGAGGTTCGCCTGCACGGTGCGGGTGCCGAAGTCGACGTAGCCGGAAACCTGATCCGGCTCGTTGGTGGTGTAAGGGCTGGTTCCAGGCGCTCCCATGGGCGGCATGAGGGGCCGCGGACAGGCCGTCAACGCGATCGAGAGCACGGCCATCAGGATGAAAGCCGTGAGGCGTGAGAGTCTCGGATGGATCCGTGCGAATGCCATCAAGGCCTCCTTTTCCGCCTTACCGAACACGCGTAAGAGGGACTATCAGCCTTATACCCCGTCGCTCGGCTCATGAACCCCTCAGACGGAGATTAATTTGGCGCAAACTTAGTAACCGTCAGGTCCGCCGTAACCCAGCACGCGGATCACCTCGGGTACGTTGGTCATGCGACGAATGATCTTGCGCTTGGCGTCGAAGAGCATGGTCCGGAAGCCGCCCTTGTGGGCCTCTTCGGCCAATTCCATGCTCGAGCCTCCGCGGTTGACGATCGCCTGCAGCGGCCGGCTCATCATCAGGATCTCGTACACGCCCAGCTGCCCCTTGTAGCCGGTCATGTTGCAGACCTCACAGCCCTTGCCCCGCGCCAAGGTGAGCGGGCGATCGGGAGCAACCCCCAGGAACGCTCGATCCTCGGCGTTGGCCTCGTACTCCTCGGTGCAGTTCGGGCAAAGCCGCCGCACGAGCCGCTGGGCGATGACCCCCATCACCGTCGACGAGACGATGTACGGGGGGATGCCCATCTCGACGATGCGCCCCACGGTAGAGACGGCATCGTTCGTGTGAAGGGTCGAAAGCACCAGGTGACCCGTCATGGCCGCGTGCGTCGCGGTCTCCAGGGTCTCGTGGTCGCGGATTTCTCCCAGCATGATCACGTCGGGGTCCTGGCGCAGGATCGTGCGCAGGGCGCCGGCGAAGGTCAAGTCGATCTTGGTGTTGATCCCGATCTGGGCGATGCCCTCCACCGGGTACTCGACCGGATCCTCGATGGTGACGATGCTGTCGGTCTCGCGATCGAACTTCTGCAGCGCGGCATAGAGCGTGGTGGTCTTACCGGAGCCCGTGGGCCCGGTGACCAGGATGATGCCGGTGGGGCTATGAAGCAGGCGGTTGATCAGCTTCGAATGATCCTCTTCGAAGCCCAGGCGATCCATGCCGAGCGCGATGGACTTCTGCCGCAGGAGGCGCAGGACGATCTTCTCGCCCCAGTGGGTGGAGATGCTCGAGACGCGGAAGTCGACCTTCTCGCCGTTGGCGAAGTTGGCCCCGAAGCGGCCGTCCTGGGGGCGGCGCTTCTCGGTGATGTTCATGTTGCCCAGGACCTTGAGGCGGGTCGTGACGGAGTTCTCGATGGCCTTGGGGACGTCGAGGTACTTGCTCAAGACGCCGTCGATCCGGAAGCGGACCTCCATGAAGGTTTCCCGGGGCTCCAGGTGAATGTCGCTGACCCCGCGCTCGACCGCCTCGGCGAGCATGGCGTTGACCAGCTCGATGATGGGAGCGTCCGCGTTGCCGGCCGTCCCGATCTCCTGGACCTGCCGCTGGGGCTGGGAGGTCTCATGGGTGCCGCTCTTGATGGCGCGCTCGATGGCGCTGGAGTTGCTGCGGTGGCGGCTGTCGTAGAAGGTGGTCAGCGCGCCCTCGAGGTCTTCCTTGCGGAAAGCCAAGGGCACCATGAAGTGGCCCGTCAGCAGGGAGAGGTGATCGAGGAGCTTGGTGTCGTCCGCGCGGTTCACGCCAACGACCAGGCGTCTTCCCACCTTCACCAGGGGGATGACGAAATGCTGGCGGGCGAAGGACTCGGGGACCATGGCCAGGATCGCGGCATCGACCGAGAAGTCGGCGAGGGTCGACTTGTTGGCGAGCACCTCTTGAAGGTTGAGGATCTCCTGGAGCTCCTTGGCGGCGACGTAGCCCTTGGCAACCAGGATCTCGCCCAGCTTCTTTCCCGTCTCCATCTGGAGGGTCAAGGCCTCGGAGAGCTGGAACTCCGAGATGAAGCCGAGGTTCTTGAGCCACTCGCCGACGCGGAGCTTCTTGATGGGGCCGTCCTGTTGCTGGCGGCGCTCGATCTGGTTGGTCGGGATCAGACCCTGTTCTTTTTGTTCCATCGGCTTACTCTCCGCTGGGCAACGGGGGAATCGGGGGCGTAGGCAAGGCCGGCGGCTGCGCCTCCGATTCCGGAGCCAACGAATCCCGGGTCAAGCCGATCCGGTGAATGGCCCCCGAATGCCGCACGAGGACGTAGCCGTCCCCGATGGCCAGCACCTCGGCGCCGTTCGGCAAGACGCTGCCGGGGCGCACCCGGATCCGCTGTCCGGCGGCATTGACGAGGGCGCCGGGAAGGCCGTCGCCCCCGAGCAAGACGCCGATCAGGGCGATCTGCAAGTTGGGCTTCGAGCGGACCTGGACGCCCACCGAGCCGGTTCCCACGGGCGCCAGCGGCAGGAAGGGCTCCGAACGGCCCAGCTGGGGAGTCTTGCGGACGGGGATGGTGTAAAGCTTTTCTGGGGCGGGCGACTGCGCCCACGCCGGAGGCATGAGCCAGTTGAGCACGACCTTCCAGGCCTGATCGGGAGTCAAGCTGATCGGAGGAGTCGGGGAAGCGGCGGGCGCTTGCTCGGCCGCCTGGGCCTGGGCCAATTGCTCCGGCGTCAGCAGGTAGTTGAAGGCGAGATCGAGCTTCAAGGAGACCATGGCCCGCTGGGCGCTGGAATCCAGGTAGGCCACCTCGTAACCGCTGACCTCCAGGGTGGGGGGCAGGGTCTTCAGGGCGTCATAGACCTTCAAGAGGCTCTGATAGGGGCCCCGGGCCTGGAGCACGTAGCGACGGCTCACCACCCCGGCTTGAGGAGCCTCGGCGATCAGCACCTGGCGGAACCCGCTTTCCTGGGGCTCCAGGGCGTCGATGGCGATGCCGTTCTTCTCGAAGATCTCGGAGAGCGCGATGAGGCCGAGGTTCGAGCGATTGATCATCACGGTCTCGAACCGCTCCTCCTTGCGGAGGTCGAAGAGGCGCAGGCGGTCGATCTCGATCGTGAGCTTCTGCCATTCTTGCTGGCGCAAGGAAAGCAGGCGATCGCTGGAGTCCCGATCGCGCATCGCCAGATCGATCTGCTGGCGCAAGCGCGTCAGATCGCCTTCCACGGCCTTCACGCCCAGGAGGTGAACCCCCGCGGGCACGGCAAGCGCCAGCAGGATGGCCCCGGCGATCAGCAATTTCTCGGTCTGGTTCATGGCAGCGCCTCACCCGCAAGCTTTATTCCCAGGCCCGCCTGGATTTCGAACGAATAGGCCGAGCCGGCCTTCGAGATCTTGAGGATCCGGACCTGTCGGACGCTCTCCAGTCCCGCAATCTGATCGGCGAAGTAAAGGCAGGAGGTCTGGGTCAGCGCGCCTCCCGAGATCACCATTTCCTGTCCCGCCGTGTACGTGACCTTGGAGACCCAGGCGTCGGACGGCGTGGTCTCGCGCAGGGTTTCGAGGAACTGGCGCGCGAAGACGTTCTCCTGGTGATGCGGCAGCCACTGGCCGAGGATCTCCCCCTCGGGGGGCTGGGTCTCCATCATCTGCTGGTTGCCCTGCATCTGGACTTTGGCATCGGCGAGCTGGCGCATCAGGCTCTTCACCTGGGCTTCCCGATCGCTCTTCAGCCAGAACTGCCAGCCGGTGAGCGCGACGCCGACCACGAGGGCCGCGGCCAGGCCCATGAGCACCTGGCGGTCCAGGTCGAGCTCGATCTTGGGAAGACCTTGCGAGGACGCGGACTTGCCCTTGGGAAGGAGGTTGAGCGAGGGCACGACTTCCGCCCGTCCCCAGAGGGCCGCGCCCAGGGCGATGTACGAGATCTGCGGGCCCTCGTCGTCGAGGTCGTCCTCCAGATCGTCGTCGAGATCGTCCTCGGCGTCGGGATCCGCCTGCGGGAGGGTGGCGGTGAGCGTGAAGCCCTCTTCGTTGCCGAAGGCACCGTCGAGCGCATCGTCGACGGTCGAGCCCCAGGCGGACTTCCGCTCCTCGGTGGGATCGTCCGTCGAGCCGGCAATGCTGATGCGGCCCTCGAGCAGGCTCCGGGCATGATCGGCCAGCACGCGCGCATCCTCGACGCGATCGCAAGCCAGCACCATGTGGGGGTCGTCGAAGGTGTTGGTGTCGCTCGCGACCGAGTGGGAGATGTTGGGGAGGTAGCTCTGGGCCAGCATGGCCATGTCGTGCGAGATGCGCTCCGGCAGGATGATCTCGCGCATCACCCAGAGCCGCTTCTCCATCCAGCACGAGATGATCAGCCGCTGGGGCTGCACCATCACGCCGGTCCAGTGGTCGTCGTCGAGCGGATGGAAGAACTCCATGCCCCGCTGACCCGCGAGCTGAGCGAGGTCGAGTGCCTCGAGCTTCAGGCCTGCGGCCTTCAGGGCCTTGGAATAAGATGCGACGGTCTCCTCGGGGACCACCCCGTAAGTCGTCTGGATGAAGTCATGCTCCAGCTCGTTGACGAAGTAATCGATCAGGGGCTCTTCATCCCGGTAGAGCGCGAACTGCTCGGCTTCGCTCAGGATGGCCTGATCGAGGCTGCTGATGGGCATCTTGGGCAGGCGGATCTGACGAAGCAGGGCCTTGCGGGAATCGATGACCAGGACGACCCGGCGGTTCTTGAGCCCGGCTTCCTTCCAGAAGCGCTTGAGCTCGGCACCGAGGGCCGCCACATCCTGGATGGTCCCGTCCGCGTCGATCAGGTCGGGCGGCAGCTCCGAGAGGTACTGCGTCTCGAGTTCGAGCTCGCCGGGGCGGCCTCCGACGACGGCCGCCTCGAGGCGATCCGCCGTGATATAGAGCCCGACGAAGGGCTTGACCTTCTTAGAAGCCATTCCCACCTACCACTTGTTCGGATCGTGCCCGGGATAATCCGCGGGGTTGAAGTTCGGCTTTACATAGGCGCTCGGGGCGGGGCCCGGGTAATAGCGCCATCCCCCCCAGGGAGCGACGGCATTCGCGGTCCATGCCTTGATCGGCGAGGACTGCGTCTCGAGAATCGGTGGGTAGAGCGGATCGCGCAAGGGAGAGCCGGCCGGCCCGTAGAAGCCCCGGTTCGCCCCATCGTTGTTGCTCTGCAAGACGGCGAGGGTGGGGTAGCTTCCGGTGCGGACGTGATAGCGAACGATCCCCATGTTGATGGTCTCCAGCATCAGCTGAGCCTGGGTGATCCGCGTGGCCTGCATGTGCTGGCGGTACGCGTAAGCGCCGCCCACGGTGAGCATCAAGCCCACCGAAACGGCCAGGGAGACTTCGAGCAGCGACATCCCGCGGGACTTCCTCATGTCGGCACCTTGCTTCCCGAGCCCATCAGGCCCATGAGCGGCATGTAGAGGCTGCCCAGGATGAAGAGGACGGTGCCCGCGACCATGACGGTGAGGATGGGCTCGATGGCGGTCGTCATGGACTTCACCCCCTGCTCGACCTCCGCGTCCATGTACTTGGCGCCCTTGGTCATCAGGTCGTCGATGGCCCCCGACTCCTCGCCGGCCACCAGCAAGTGAACGATGAACGGCGGAAACAGCCCCGAGGCCTGAAACAGCGTCGAGACCCGCAGCCCCTGGGCCACGCCCGTGCGGATCTCGCCCAGCTTCAAGGCGATGTTGCGGTTCTGGATGCCCGAGCGCACCTGATCCAGGGCGACCATGATGGGCACGCCGCAGCGCAGGATCAGTGAGAGGTTGTGGAGCATCCGCGCGATCAGGACCTTGTACTTGAGCTTGCCGATCAAGGGCACCTTGTACTCGAAGAAGTCCACGATCACCGAACCGATGCGCGTGGAGACGAACCAGCGCCAGGCGACGTAGAACCCGCCGGCGAAGAGCGGCAGGGTCCACCACTTGGCGGAGACGAAGGCGCTGGTCGCGAGCAAGGTCTTGGTCGTCCAGGGCAAGGTCAGGTTGAACTCCGCGAAGAGGTCCAGGAAGCTCGGAACGATGAAGAGCATCATCCCGATCACGATCGCCACGATCAGGACCACCAGGATGGTCGGATAGGCGAGCGCGTTCTTGATCTTGGCCTGGATCTCCAGCTCCTTCTCGAAGTACTCGGCGAGGCGCTTCAAGGTCTCCTCGAGGTTACCGGAGAGCTCGCCCACCGCGATCAGGTCGATGAAGACCGGAGGCAGGTAGCGGTCGAAGGCACTGAAGGCCTCTCCCATGCCCACCCCTTCCATGATCTTGTTCTTGACCTCGCGGTTGACCATGATCAGCCGCGGGTCGGTGAGGCCTTCCTGAAGGATGTCCATGGTCTGGTTGACGGAGAGCCCCGCGTCGAGCATCGTGGCCATCTGCTGGGTGTAGAAGGCCATGTGCTTCATGGCGATGCGCTTCGGCAGAAAGGTGTCGCTCAGCTGCTGGCGCAAGTTGCGAGGAGCCGCCTTCGCCCGCGCCTCGTCTCCGAGCTGCAGCATGGCCGCCGCTTGCTTGGGACGGAAATCATGCCAGAACTGCTTGGGCTCGAGCACCCCGACGGTCAGGCCCTGCTCTCGGAGCATTTGGCGGGCCGCCCGCGCATCCGGCGCCATGATATCCCCTTGGATCAAGTCACCCCCCGTAACCGGCATGGCCTCGAAGTAATACTTGCGCTTCTTGGACTGCTTCTGCCCCTCGAGAATCGCCTCGCGCTCCGTGCGATCGGTCGCGAACTGCGCCTTGAGCTCCGCCCAGAGATCGCGGCGCGGCTTCTTGGCCTCCTTGATTTCGAGGGGATAGAGCCCTTGTCCACGAAGCATGGCGCGAACCTCCCGGAAGCTATCGGCTTCGACAGCTTCCCGGCGCAGCTCGGTCCCGGAATGGACGACGCAGTCGTAGAGCTTGGGCAAGGCAGGCCCTTTCATTAGCGCCCGTGAGGCACCGGAGGGGTACCAAGCAACAAGTACCCGGCCTGACGGAGACTCAAACCCAGGAAACCTCGAAGGCAACTGGATTTCCGTTGGGATTATCGCCGAAGCGCCTCCTCTTGTCTGGGACATTTGTCACCAATGGGCAGATTCGTTAGAGCCTGAGCGGAACTTGGTATAGTACCAGGGAGCGCATGCTCGGGCAGCGCAGGAGCACAGGCTCAGGAGACCATGAAGAAACTGGATCGGAATCACGAACGCGGCTTTTCGCTGTTGGAGGTCGGACTGGCCCTGTCCGTCGGGATCATGCTCCTGGGAGCCAGCATCTACGGCTACAGGGCCTTGCGCGAACAGGCCGGGGATGCCGGCATGCGCCAGAAGGTCCAGGATCTCCAGTTGCTCGTCGAAGAGCTCTACGTGGGGCCACGCGTCTACCCGACCGGCACGCAAGTGACCAATGCCTGGAAGCACCGCCGACCGAAGGATTACCAGAACAGCCCCTGGGGGGGCCTGATCCTCGCCACGGAAGCCAACCGCACGAACTCCGGCGGCATCAAGTACTCGGTCGCCACCCAGGGACAGAAGCTGGCTTCAGGACAGGACGACGATCTGCCGGGAGGCATGTACTACACCGTCATCGATAACGGCGCCGGCGGCTACGGGAGCGCGGAGTTCGGGGACCTGACGCGCGCCGGCGCGCTCGTCCAGGCCAAGAGCTACTCGGTCGCAGGCAACAAGATCATCGGCAATAACGGCTTTCGCTACTTCTACGTGCTGAGCGGACCCCAGTAATGAAAGGACGCCCCATGAAACGCCAAGCCGGCTTCACGCTGACCGAGGTCATGCTGGTCCTGGTCGTCGGCGCCATCCTGCTGGGCAGCTCCATCGCCCTCTACAACCAGCTTCGCACCAACTCGGGCCATACCAACGCCTGGCAACGGGTCGTGGCCCTTCAGACGACCGTCGAAGACCAAGCCGTCATCAACGACGGCAAGTACCCCTCCATCGCGGAACTGCGCGTCGCCTGGAAGCTCAAGCGCGCGGCGGATTACAACTCGAGCCCCTGGGGCGGTAGCGCATGGTCCAAAACCGATGCCGCGGCGACCGCCGGGGGCATCGCCGGCGGAGATGTCCCGACCCTTTTCGAGGACACCTCCGACAACATCGGGGACTCCGGCATCCTTTACTACTACCGCCACAGCGACCCCACCGCCAACGGCTGGCTCAAGGTCCAGGATCTCTCGCGCGGCGGAAAACCCATGGCCACGCGCCTCTACCTGGTCGCCATCACGGATCCCAGCGGCGATCGCTACTTCTACGTCCAGGGCGCCCAGCTGTCCGACGGGGATGCGGTCCACAACTAGGCCCTCGCACAGCCACCGATCGTTTCAAGCGTTCGCTTCCCGGGTAAGGGAGGCGTGCAGCGCTCACAGCCATGCGTCTCACTCTCCTGCTACCATCCCAAAGACGGCATGACACCTTTGATGAAGCCCACGGGGGAAACGCGTGAGTAAGTGGACTAGAAGCCTCGCCCTGTTGCTTGCCCTCGGGCTACCCCTCGCAAGCATGCCTACGGCCGCGGCCCAGGGCGTCGCGCTCCAGCGAAAGATCACCGTGCCGGGCGGAGAGAGCAAGCTCACCATCCGCCTGCGCGACACATCGCTGCGCGAAGCGCTCCAGCTGATCGCCGAGCAGAAGCGCCTCAACCTGACGCTCGACGATTCCATCTCCAGCGACAAGTCCGCGAACCTGAACCTGGATTTCTTCAACACGCCGCTCAACGAGATCCTCGAAACCCTGATCAGCTCGAACGGCCTGGAAATCCAGAACATCGGCTCGACCTACGTCGTCTACCGGAGCGGCCGTTACGGTCGCCCGATCATCCGCTTCATCCCCCTGGCCTACGCCAATGCCGCCAACACCGCGACCATGGTCAAGAACGTCCTCGCCGAGAGCTCCGGCAGCACCGGCGCAGCCGGGGGAACTGCCGCCACGTCGGTCAAGCAGCTCTTCGCCACCCAGGTCCGGGCGGACACCAACAGCAACGCCTTGATCGTCTCGGGCCAGGAAACGGACGTCCAGGTCGTCGAGCAGCTCGTCAAGCGCATGGACGTGCTCCTTCCCAACCGGGTCTTCCCGCTCTCCTACGTCACGGTCAGCGAAGCCATCGACGTCCTGAAAGCGAGCTTCCACACGAGCGTTCAGACGGGCGGAAGCGGCACGGGCGCGGCAGCAGGCGGTGCGGCGGGCGGCGCCGCTGGCAGTGCGGCCGGCGCGACCGTCAAGAACACCTTCCGGGACTTCGCGGGCACCGCGCCCGGCAAGCTCCCCGACACGAAAACCGAAACCATCACCATCGGCGACAAGACCCCGCGCTTCATCCCGCTGGGCAGCCGTAACGCCCTCCTGGCCGTCGGCTCCCAGGCCGAGCTCGCCCTGGCGGATCAGATCATCCAGGCCCTCGATCGCAAGCCCCCCCAGGTGCTGATCCGCACCCAGATCGTCCAGATCGAGCAGGGCGCCCTCCAGCGGCTCGGCCTCAGCTACGGCCTGGGCTCCAAGCAGTTCAGCGGAGACTTCGACGCCAACAACCCCAATACGAACGGCCGCTTCACGTTCGAGAGTGCGACCAACCAGGCCGCGAACCTCCGGGTGGCCCTCGACGCGCTCGTCTCGCAGAACAAGGCCAAGGTCCTGGCAAGCCCCTCGGTGCTCGCCATGAACAACCGCTCCTCGGTCATCAAGATCACCGACGACATCATCAGCAAGACCACGACCACCATCTCCCAGAACGCCAACCAGACGCTGACCACCCGGACGGTCGAACTCGGAGAGGTCGGCATCACCCTCGAGCTGACCCCGCGGATCGACCTGCAAGGCAGCATCACCATGAACGTCCACCCCGTCATCTCCATCGTCCGCAAGGAAGAGCGCGCCCCGAACCAGGACATCCTGGCCACCCTCAAGAGCACCCGGGAGTTCCAAACCCAGGAGATCCGGGTACTCAACGGGGAGACCATCGTCATCGGAGGCCTGATCCAGGACTCCGGCCGTGAAACCGTCGAGAAGATCCCGCTGCTGGGTGACATCCCCTTCCTCGGCAAGCTCTTCCAGCGCACGGTGGTCGATCAGAACCGCACCGAGGTCCAGATCCTCATCACTCCGGAGATCGTCAATGATGCGGCAGCTTAAGCTCCTCACCCTCCTGCTCGCCACGATCCTGCTCGCGACGGGCTGCAGTAACTCCTACTGGACGTCGCTCCTCAAGACGTCGGAGATCCAGGGCACGGTCGTCACCAAGGGCAAGATCGCCTGGAAGGCCGAGGTCAACGACGAAGGCAATACCGTCTACCTGGCCACCAAGACTGCCCCCGTGCTCAGCGTCTCGCTGATCCCCGGCTCCTCGCCCGTCGACCTCGAGGCGGCCGTGGTCGAGTACTTCTCTCCCCAGGGCGAGGGCGGCAAGCCCGCCTACATCAACGTGCCCGACGCGGCGATGCCGTACCGGGCACGCCTCCTGGCCGAGACTCCCTCCGAGCTCGTCCTGGGCCAGATCATCACCCGCCAGCTCGTGGACGCGACCGACCCCGGCAAGGGCGCCGCCAGCATCTCCGACATCGACGTCGAGGCCGTCGTGACCTTCCAGGGCTTCAACCAGTTCCGGGACCGGGTGACCTGGAAGATCTCGGTGCCCATCACCATCGTCGCCGAATAAACCGATGACCCCGCTCGCGATCGCCTCCATCACCCTCAAGGAAGCCCTCCGAGACAAACTCCTCCACGTCGCCGCCCTGTTCGGAGCCCTGATGATCGGCTTCACCCTCCTGCTCGGCGGGATCTCCGCCGGACAGGACCTCAAGATCATCCAGGACTTCGGCCTGGGCACCATCAACGCCCTCTTGATCCTCCTGGCCATCTTCCTCGGCGCTCGGTTGATCTCCCGGGATCTCGAACAGCGCATCGTCTACACCCTCCTGAGCAAGCCCATCACCCGAGGCCAATTCCTCACCGGCAAGTTCCTCGGCTGTGCGGGCGCGCTGTGGCTGCTTTTGGGCTTGTTGGGCCTGCTCTACTACGCGCTCATGGCCCTCGTCACCCGGCAATTCCACCCGATCTTCCTGGGGCCCCTCGTGCTCTTCGGACTCGAGGCCATGGTCATGCTCGGCCTGACCCTGCTCTTCACCACCATGACCTCTCCGATGCTCAGCATCCTCTACAGCATGGGCTTCTACGCCCTGGGGCACGCCTCGGAGCTGATCAAGCAGTTCGGAGAGAAGGCGGATCCCCTCGGGAAGACCCTCTCGCTCGTCATCTACTACCTCCTGCCCAACCTCGAGACGTTCAATGCGAAGAACCAGGCCGTCTACGGCGAGAGCCTCGCCGCGGGTCAGTGGATCTGGGCGATCGCCTACGGAACCTGCCTGATCGTCGTCCTCTTGACCCTCGCCAACCTGGTCTTCGCGCGCAAGGAACTCCCGTGAAGCCCCTCCAATCCGTCCTAATCCTGCTGGTGGCGGGAAGTTGCGCCCTGGGCTCCCTCTTGCGCTGGGAATCCGAAGCGGCGATCCGGCCGCCCGGACTCCTCTCCGTGCCGCCCGCCGCCGCCCTCAAGGTCGGCTCCATGGGCTACCGGAACCTCGTCGCCGACGCCCTCTACCTTCGCTTCGTCGGCTACTGGGGCTACCAGCTCACCCACGGCCGCAACTTCCACAATCTCTACCCGCTGCTCTCGGCGATCGTCGAGCTGGATCCCCGCTTCCACGCCGCCTACGAACTCGGAGCGCTCGCGCTGGGAGACTCCGGGGATCCGATGGCGGCCGTCCGGCTCCTATCGAAGGGAGCCCGGCGCGATCCGGCGAACTGGTGGTTTCCGTACCATACCGGCATGACCCTGTTCTTCTTCAGCGACGACGCCCTGCTGGCCGCCCGGTACTTCGAACGCGCCGCCGAGATTCCGGGGGCTCCCCCCGAGGCCGGCTACTTCGCCGCACGCATGTACGAGAAAGGGCAGCGCAAAGAGCTCGCCGTCGCCACCTGGCGGGCCATCTACCAGGGAGCCGACAACCCGAGCATCCGGGAAGTCGCCAAGCGGGGGCTGGAAAAGCTCGGGGAAACGCTTCCGCCCGTCCCGTAGGAGGCTCACTAAGATTTCACGCGGCTTTCAAGTTTAGGCAGTCAACCGAGGGGTATATGTGAAAAGGTCCCCAGTGAAGGAGAGGAAAGATGTCTGCAAATCGGCTTAAGCACTCGCAATCCGGCTTCACCCTGATCGAAGTCACGCTGGCCATCGTCATCGGCGTCGTGGTCATCGCGGGCGCCACGGTGCTCTATAACCAGGCAAAAGCCAGCGCCGCCAACACTGCGGCACAGGGCAAAGTCAATGCGGCGGCTGCGACCGTCGAAGAGTTCACGGCGAAGAACTTCGGCAAGTACCCCTCGGCTACCCAATTTATTGCCGCTTGGACGCGCAATCGCCCGGATGATGCGGGATCGAGCCCCTGGGGCGGTCTTGCCGGTGATGCTGCTGCAGCTAACGGCTCGGTAGCCGGCATCATCGTCGGCACGGCTCTCGCGGACGTGGACGCGGCGGCTGCGACCGGACTCACGAACATCAACAAGGTGGGCGCGATCGAGTACCGGGTCTCTGCCACCAACGCCACCGCGTCGGTCTACGACATCCAGACGGAATCCGCACGGACGGTCCGCGGCTACGGCATCTGGATTTACAACGGTTCGGGCCAAGGCCCCAACTTCGTGACCGGTGGCAAGTAAGCCGAATCACCACCCAATCGAAACCGGGCCCCGTCAGTGTTGACGGGGCCCGGTTTTCTTAAATGCTTTCGATTGCTCGATCAGGCCGTCTTGTTGCCCTTGGCGAGCAGCTGAACGATCCGGTGCACGCGGGCGGAAAGCGCCCCCAATTCCTCGCGGAGCTTCGCGTTCTCCTGCTGGGACTGGGTCAGGGACGCATGCAGCTGCTGAACCGCCTGCGCCAACACCTGGATTCGCTCGTTCGCCTGGCGATCGGCCTGCAAGCCCTGGTTCCGATACCCCTCGATCTCGCTTTCGAGCGCGCCGAACTTTCCGTCGTTCACCTCCGCGAGGTGCGCCTGCTGAGCCTTGAGGGCCTCGTAGTGGCGGGACTCCAGCTCCAGGCGCTGGCGCAGCGCCTCGGCGAACGAGTCGAACTCGGCCTCCATCTGAGCCTGCAAGGCATCGACCTGAGGCTGGCGCGCAAATCCCTGCATCTGCTCCTGGGTCTGCCGGAACTCGCCCAGGAGGTAAGAGACCTGTGCCTGCAAGGTGTCCCGCCAGACGCCCGAGGTCGCGCCGTCGAGGGGAAGCTGGACGTTGGCATGGGTAGGAGGAGGAGCGGAGGGTCGGACGGGCGCCGGAAGCCGAGGGACGTCCGCCGTGCGCGGCTCCTGGGGTGCAGACTGGTTCTTCTCGCCGACCAAGGCCTCCAGGACGGCAAGGCCTCCCGATTGCACGGCGGACAACGGCCCGAACTTGCCATCCCCCCGGAGGCGGCGCCGCACGACCAATAGGGCGAGAGCCAGCAGGGCCAATCCCCCGAACGAGAAGAGAAGGCCCTTGCCGACCCCTTCCAGCGAGACTCCCTGCTCACGCTTGACGATGTAGAGCGGATTGGGAAGATTGCGCTCGTCCAGTTCGGGCAACGCGATCCCGCGGTAGGCATCGGCCAGGGGGAGACGCACGATCACGGTCCAGCCCGCCGTCGGGATGCGGGCCAGCGAGAGCACCGAGGTCTTGGAGACGAGGGTCGTCGCCGCCTCCGTCGAGACGCTCTTCAGCAGCTCCTGCTCTTCCGAGGCCAGCGACTTCCGGCCGAGGCTGCGGCCCTGCTCGTCGAGGAGCAGGACGGCGGTGCCATCGCCCAGCGACGCGCTCGCCAGCGGGTCCGTGAAGGCGGCCAAGGGGATTTCAGCGACGGTGGTGCGATCGCCCCCCGCCGGAGCGGCCACCAGGACCGTGGAGCCCTTCAGGAAGAGGCGAAACTTGCGGCCGGCGACCTCGTCGAGCTCGCCGGAAGAGAGCAAGGCCCGCCCTCCCGGGATGAGCGAGACCTTGTCGCCGTTCTGGACGTAGGTCACGAGGGGCCACTGCCCGCGCGCGGTCTCGATGGCCAAGGGGTTGCGCGAGAGATCCGAGGCGTCCTGCCGGGCGACTTCCGCCAGGCGAACGACGGTCTGACGCAACGCGCCGTCGTAGCGCTGGGCCACCTGCGCGGCGAACTTGCCGGCCTGCTTGTAGGAGCTGTCGAAGGCCGCGGAATCCTCGTTCGCCCACGCCAAACCGGAGCGAGTAGCCCCGGAGAGCGGTCCCTCCGCGGGCCACCCCGCCAAGACCAGCCAGCTCACGAGCGCGATCGCTAAGGGGTATCGCTTGCCTCGATAGTCACGCACGGCACGTCCTTCCCTCGATTCCCGACGCCTCCATCATGGCGCGCCACGGAGGAAGTGTCAGGTACATCGGTCACGTGCCTTCATGTACCCGAAGATGGGGATGGAGATTCGACTTGCGGGCTAGCGGCTCATCAGAACGTCGTAAGCATGCTGGATGGCCGTGAACTGGCGGACATCGCCCCCCAGATCGGGGTGATGCTTCTTGCTGGCGGCGCGAAACGCGCGGCGCACCTCGGCCTTGTCGGCATTCATGGCGACTCCCAGCAGCTCCGCGGCATGGCGCAGATCGTTCACCAGATCCGCCACGTCCTGCTCCTGGGGCGGACGGCTCTCTTCGTACTGCTGCCAGCGCTGCCAGCTGGCATCCTTCTCGACCAGGTAGGCCTCCACCCGCTCGAACCAGGCCTCGCGCTCGGCCGGCTTCATCGCGAGCCAGGCCTCGATGTCGCGGATGGTCATCAACTGGGCCTGCTTGCGGTCTTCATTGGTCAGCCAGACCCCGGCCTCCTCGCGCAAACGCTTGAAGCGCACGCGATCCTCGGTGGGAACCTTCTTGCGGAGTTCCTTGAGCTGATCGGAATAACGATTGGGAGGCTCCGTCTTCTTCTGGAACCAGCCTCCGAAATTGGCCATGTCGGTTTCCTCTGCGTCCGGCGACTCCTCGCCGGCCCGTCCTTCGCCGAGCAAGCAAGCGTCATTTTCATTAAACCCAAGAAACGGCGTCCCCAAAACGTGTCAACGCGGCGTCGAGGCCAAGAACCCGTGGACACGCCCCTTCGGGCCGTTCTAGGGATCAGGGATCAGCGACCAGATTCCTGGCGGATGAGCATGTAATCGTCCTTCAGCGAGCTCGACTTGCGGCTTGCGGGCGGAGGAGCCTGATAGCCGCCGAGCGCCGAGAGGCGCTCCGAGATGCCCGCCCACTGCGCGCGGGTCAGCGGCTCCTGGGTGCGGAAAGTCTGGTCGGGATAGCCGATCAAGAGCCCCTGCTTGATGACCGGTTCCAGGCGCCGGTACTCCGCGGGGCTGAGATCCGTGAACGAGGCCGGTCCACTCGACGCCGCCAGCAGCGTCCGCGCTTCCGGACGGGTCCGGGTGAGCAACTCGCCGAGAATCATGCTTGCCTCCCAGCGGCTCAGAGGCAGCATGCCATTGAAGCGGCCGCTCGACAGGGCCGGCATGCCCACGAAGAGCTGAAACTGACTTGCCAGCTCGATCGCCCAGTCGCGGTCGCTCCCCGAGAGATCGGCAAAAACCGTGAGCGACGGCTTGCTGCTGCGGGCGATCGCCCCCTGCGACTCCATGCGCTTGACCAGCGGATAGAGCGCCTGAACCAGATCCCGGCGCGTCAACGGCTCGTCGCTCGGAACCGGATCCATCGCCATGACCGGAGACGAGAAAACCACGCCCAGCGCCGTGAGGACCCCCGCCGGCATCACCCACGCTCTCAAAGCCGCCTCCTTCCGGTCGCCCGATTCAACGCCCCCTCGGGGCCCGAAAACCCACGGGTAGGGCTATCGCCCCTCAAAGGGTTTATACCCAGGATGCGCGTGGTAGGGTGGTCATGGCGCCAAGACACCGCATGTTCGGCCGATGAAGAAACCGTTAGGAACACCGGCGGATCGGGTACGAGCAGCATAGGCAACCATGGGTCGACCGGGAGTAAGAGCATGCAAGAGCAAGATTCCCAAGCCAAGAACTCAATCAAAAAGACGACCGTTCACCATTACCGGGTGCTTCATGAGAAGTTCCGGGACTATACTCCCCAGGAGGGCGATCCGGACTACGAGGAGTACTGCACCTACCTCGCCTTGACCTTGGTCGAGGCCAAGCGCGCCAGCAGGCCGCCGGGTGGTAACATCACGTTCTAACCGTCCAAATCACGAGAGGCCGGGCGATCGCCCGGCCTCTTTTCCATCGCCTTCGTGGCTTCAGCTTTTCCAGAACTGCCACCAGGGCTTCTTCGGCTTCGCCGCAGCCGCCCCCTTCGCGGCCTTCTGAGCCCCGGATTTCTGCTTCACGGTCCCCCGGCTCGCGGTCTTGCCGCCCTCGGCCTTGCCGCTCCCGGCTTTACGCCCCTCGGGCTTCTGACCCGCGGCTTTTTGCCCCTTGGAGGCCGGCTCCCCGGAGTCCGGCGCGGGGCCCAGCTTCCCCTTGAGCTGCTCGAGCTCGTAGAGCGCTTCGTCCCAGCCGTACTCGTTGAGCCGGATCTCGTCCGAGCTCGACGAGGCGATCCCGAGGCGCGTGTAGGCCTCGTCGGTGGGCGGCATGACGTGCGCCATCATCATCGCTTCCAGCACCCTCCCCACGGCCGCCTCGGCAGAAAGGGCCCCATGCCGGGGCATCCAGGTCGCCGCGCCGATCACGATGCGCCGGCGATAGGACGCCCCCGTGGTGCCCAGCACCGCGTAGGCCTCCTGGCGGAGCATCTCGATGATCCGGGCCAAGGGCACCAGGTAGTTCTCGCGATTGGCGTTGTAGAGCACGACGAAGTACATCGAGCCCACGCGGAACAGCGCGTCGGTCACCCGCCGCCGCCCGGATTGCTCGGAACGGACCGCGCCGAGGATCAGCCGCTGGGCATGATCCTGCATCCGGGCCAAGCGCTCCTGCGGGATCCGGCCGTCAAGGCCCAGGTCCTCGATGGTGAAGCCGATGATGCTCAACGGGGCCAACCAGTGGGCGGCCGCTTCCAGGCGCTCGGAGACGCCGCTCAGGAGCTCGGGGCTTCCCTCGGTGGCTAGCAAGATTTCAGGGTTCAGCAACATCGTCAGGAGGCTCCTCTCTGCGAAGAGTTATACCCCCTTGCCGGGGAGAGCGAACCTCCGCGCGCCCTCGGCGCACGCGCGAGGTTCGCTGGAAGGGGCGGAAGGGGGGCGAGGGGGGACAAGACCTTGGAACTCGGCTAAAATCAGGAGGTCGGGTTTCGCCAGAACGGAGATCACATGCCTCAGCACGCACGCCTGCGGTACCACCTCGCCATGCCCCAGCCCCACTGCCACCTCTTCGAGGTCCGGCTCACGGTGGCCGACGCCTCCGGCCCCACCGTCGATCTCAAGCTTCCGAGCTGGGCTCCGGGCGCGTACAAGCTGGTCGACAATGCCCGCAACCTGCGCGCGCTGGTCGCCAAGGGCCCCCAGGGAGCCCTGCCCGTCGAGCGCATCGACCTTCATACATGGCGGGTTCACCACGGCGGAGCCGACTTCACGGTCAGCTACCAGGTCTTCGGCGACAAGCCCCAGATCCACCAGGCCCAGCTCACCGCGACCCAAGCGATGATCAACGGGGCGGCGATCTTCGTCTACCCTGCCGGTGGCCAGGACTGGCCCTGCGAGCTGAGCGTGGAGCTTCCCGAGGGCTGGGAGATCTCCGTGGCCCTGACGGAGTCGGCCCCCTTCACCTACACGGCCCCCAGCTACGATGCCCTGATCGACGCCCCGATCCAGGCCGGCACCTTCGAGCGCGCCAGCTTCGAGGCCCTGGGCGTGACGCACGAGATCACCTGGCAGGCTCCTTACCCGATGGATCGCGAGCGGGTGGTCGACGGCTTGAAGCGAATCGTCGAGGCCGAGGCCGAGTTCTGGTCCGGAGACCGGCCAGCCGGCAGCCTCCCCTACTCCCGCTACCTCTTCCAGTACCAGCATGGGCCCGAGAACTTCCTCAACGGCCTGGAGCACCGGGACTCGATGATGATCGTGGGCCCGATGGACCTGGCGGGCAACGCCCACGGGTTCTTCGCCCTGACCGCCCATGAGGTCTTCCACGCCTGGAACGTGAAGCGCCTGCGGCCGGTGGGCCTGGGTCCCTTCGACTACCAGAAGCCCGCTCATACCACCGCGCTCTGGGTGGTCGAAGGCTTGACCGAGTACTACACCGAGCTGATGGTCCTGCGCGCCGGGCTCCAGGGCCGCTCGCAATACCTCCGGGGCGTGGCCGGCAGCCTCCAGATGCTGGAGCAATCCCCGGGCCGCCTCATCACCAGCCTCTCGGACTCCAGCTTCATCACCTGGAACTTCGGGGACGACCGCTGGAACGGGGCGATCAACTACTACCTGAAGGGCTCCCTGGTGGGTCTGGCGCTCGATCTGGAGATCCGGAACCTCACCGAGAACCGCCGCAGCCTCGACGACGTGATGCGCACGCTCTGGGAGCGCTTCGGCGAGACCGACATGCCCTACCACCCGTCGGACGTGGAGGCGATCGCCGCCGAGATCGCCGGCGCGGACCTCAGCGCGTTCTTCGATCAGCACCTGCGCACGCCCTCCGAGACCGACCTCACGCCCTACCTGGCCCATGCCGGCCTGCGGCTGGCCGTCGCGAGCCGCACCGCGAGCCTCCAGGCCCGCTTCGCAACCCGGGACGGCGGCCTCGTGGTCGAGGACGTCCGGGCCGGGGGAGCCGCCCAGAATGCGGGCCTCATGGCCGGCGATCACGTGGTGGCCATCGGCGGGAACCGGGCGAGCGAGGCGCTCTTGTCCCAGATCGCCGCCCAGTGGCTGCCCGAGGAAATCGTGCCCTTGCACTTCTTCCGGGGCGACCAGCTCTGCGAGACCATGGTGCGGCTCGGAGCGGATCAGCGCTACGTGATCGAGGACGTCCCCGCGCCCACCGCCCTCCAGAAGCAGATCAAGGACTCCTGGCTGAGATCCGGCCGCATGGCCAAGGTTCATGCCGTGGAGGAGACGCTCGCCTAACCCCCTCTTGGACGTCATGCCCGCCCCCCGTTTTCACGGGAGGCGGGCATCCAGCTGGACTCCCGCTTACGCGGGAGTGACGTTCAACCTAGATGTTGTAGACGCCCAGCACCTGGTCCTTGGCCTCGGACTCGATGTGGGCCGAGACCTCCATGTAGGGATGGATGCCGCTCTTGAGCAGCTTGTGCTTCAGGAGGTTGTCCACCTGGAAGATGCCCGCCGAGGAGTTCATGACGATCTCGACCCCGATGGGCTTCGACTGGCCCTTGTCGATCTGGACCCGGTCGATCGCCGAGACCGAGAGGGCGTGGATGGAGACCTTGCCCGTCTTGATGATGGAGCGCGAGCGCCACTTGGTCATGTCGAGCGCGTCGGCGACCTTCACGATGCCCGCCTCGATCGTCAGGCAGCGCTTGTTGGAGTTGTGGCCGATCATCGCATGCAGGGTCTCGCCGACCATGATCATGCGCTGCTCGACCGTGTAAACCGCGTCGTAGAGCTCCATCAGGTACTCGTACGCCATGAAGAGGGAGTGCTCCTCATGCTTGTCGCGGTGGACGTCCATCCCGATGTCGTGAAGCAGGGACGCCATCACCACCACCACCTGGGCGTCATGGGGATCCATGCCGTGGTCGGCCACGATGCTCATCGGCACCCCGGCCTCGGCCAGCAGCTGGTAAAGCTTCGAGGCGATATGGGCCACGATCTTGACGTGGGTGGGGCCGTGGTCGTTGACTCCCGCGCGGATCGAATTGAGGTCGGCCAGCTTCCACCAGGTGGGGACGTAGCCGTCCTCCTCCAGCTTGGCCATCAAGGCATCGAGCTTGGGATTGTCCTTGAGCGGCAGATTGGTGATCACGGCGACTCCCTTTCCGTCGAATCCTGCGACCCTGCCCATGTTATACCCGCGGGAGCGGCATGGTAGGGCCTTGCTTGCTGACGTCGAAGGGTGTATGCCTAGATCAAGCCGCAGAGTCGGTCCTTCACGCAGCACAGAACGGAGGAATGCGCCCCATGGCGTTGGTTCGAGTCACGCTGAGCATCGCGCTGCTCGCAGGTTTCCTGGTGGCGGCGGCGTCACGCCCGGCGATCGCCTACCCGTCCTCGATCATCGCGTGCCCCACCGGGGAGGTCCAGACCGCGGGAGCGGGGAGCGCCTTCCTTTACGATGCCTATTACCCCGACGGCTTCCAGATCTGGGGAGGCCTGAACCTCGGATTGGGCGGCGGCTTCACCTACGGCGACACGGGGAAGGCCTTCGAAGGCTGGGAGCTGGGAGTCGACCTCATCGGCTGGGGCGGAGACCCGGTCGATGCCCGCCTCGCCCTGGACGTCAAGGGCCAACTGCTGGGCGAGGACCCGCTCTGGCCCGCGCTGGCCGCCGGGTTCATGGGGTTCACTCCGGGGCGCGCCGAGCAGAGCCTGAACGTGCTATATCTCTCCGCCACCAAGACGCTGGCATGGCAAGACCTCAGCCTGGGGCGCCTCTCGGGCGGCATCGGCTCGGCGTTCCTGCAAGGCGGAAGCACCGGCTTCGCCGCCACGTTCCCGTTCTCCGGGCCGTCGACGGCGCTGCTCATGGCGGGCTACGAAACTCCTTCGCTGGGGCCGCTGTACCTCGCGGTCGATCACGTCGGAGGCGTCAGCGACTACGGCGGGACGAACGTCGCGCTCCATCTCCAGACCGCCGAAGGGACCTTCCTGGCGGCGGGCTACGCCTTCGGCAACGAGCTGCTCGCGTCGTATCCCCCGGGCCCCTTCGCCTACCTCTCCACGACCTTCACGACCTGGGGCGCCGGGCGCTGAGCAAGCTCTAGAGAGGGCGCGTTGGCGCCGAGCTCGCGGCACGCGTCGAGCAAGACCTCGGCTTGAAGCAAGCAGCCCAGCGGCTGGGGCAGGCGGGGAAGCTCCGCGAGGGCCTCGCGCATCAGGGCTTGCAAGCGAATCCGCTGCTCCGAGGTGAGGGGAGCGCCGGTGGTCCCTCGGCAATCGGGAGCGCCGCAGGTGCAAGCGAAGCCCTCGTGCGGCTCCTGGATGAGGGTCCCGTAATCGTTGGTCAACTGCTCGCCGGCCGCGATGTCCCGCAAAGCCACCTCGAAGCCGTAGAGCGTGCCGAAGCAGTTGGGTGCGCAGGAATGGTTCATCTGCCTGCCGAGATCCCAAATCAGGATCCGGTTGTCCTGGGAGTCGCCGTAGGTGTAGCGTTCGATCAGCTCGGCGTAGGCCGCGGGAAGGGCCCGCCAACGCTCGGGAGGCAAGACCTGATCGAGGGCGTCCTGGACCCAGGTGATCGTGCCCCGGGGCAGGGGGCGGGTAGCCACCAGGCCGTAGCCGACCGTCTCGTCGATCTTGAGCAGGGCGGTATCCGGATGAATCATCGGGAGCCCACCGCCCATAACCCGCCGCCGCTCCCGGCGGGCGGAACGGAGGACGAGGACGCGGCCTGGTAGGACTGGCTGCTGGGAATGGGAACCGGACGGCCCTCCCGGATGGCCTCGGCGAGGACCCGGTCTGCGGAGCCCAGCTTGGCATACGGCAAGAGCGGCTGTTCGACGTCGAAGGCGGCGCGGAAGGCGTCCTCGGCCTCTCGATCCCAGAGGGGCCACATCGCCTCGAGATCCCCCGCGCCGATCGTCCCCCGGCAATCGGCGGTGCCGCAGGCGCAGGCGAAGGTGCCGCTCATATTGAGCACTCCGTACTCGCAGGTGAGCTGCTCGCCGGGAAGGATGTCCCGGGTGGCGATCTCGAAGGCCTCGCCGACGCTGCGGCTGGTGGGCTCGCAGGAATGGTTCATGAAGCGGCCGAAGTCCCAGCAGAGGATGAACTGCCCGGACGCGTCCACGTAGGCATAGGTCTCGACCTGAGCGCGCAGGAGCTCGGGAAGCGCGCGAACCTGATCGCGGCTGAGGACCCGGTCGAACTCGTCGAGGGTCCAGACGATCGTGCCCTTGGGGATGAAGCGGGTAGCGTAGACGCCGTAGCCGATGGCGGGATCGATGAAGCGGAGTTCGGTGGCGGGATGGATCACAACGCCTCTTTCATGCATGCGAGTTCACCCAGACGCGGTCATTGACATGGTTTTACAGCGTATTTTTCAGGTTGGCCAGGGGGCGCTCCGATGGTATGCTGGAACGCCCCTATCGACGCAAGGAGCGCGCATGTCCACCGGCCCCCTCCGGGCTTCCGCCATCCCCGAACCCGACGAAACGCCGCTGGAAGTCATCGGCGTGGGGGCGACGCTCGGCCGGATCGCCTCCACCTTCGCCCGTCATCCCGGCTACGGGCTGGTCATCCTCCTGGCGCTCCTGCTGGAGATGGGATTCACCGGGTTGATCCCGATGAGCTTCAAGCACCTGATCGACGAGGGGATCGCCAAGAACAGCCAGTCGACACTCGTCTGGACCTTGAGCGCCCTCATGGGGGCTCTGGCCCTGGTGTCGCTCACCAGTCTGGGGCGGGATTACCTGTACGCCAAGGTCGTGAGCCTGATCCAGCGGGATCTGCGGCGCAAGGTCTTTTCCCACCTCCAGGAGCTGTCGCTTTCCTTCCACCGCCGGGGCAACACGGCGGACGTGGTCTCGTGCTTCTCGATCGACCTCGCGGCCATCGAGCATGCGGTCTCGGCCGTGGTGCCCTGGGTGGTGCTGCCGATGCTGGACATCCTGATGAGCACCGTCCTGATGTTCATGCTCGACTGGCGCCTGGCCCTGGTAGCCATGCTCATCTGGCCGCTGAGCATGGTGGGGCCGAAGGTCTTCTCGCGCAGGGCGTCGCTGGAAAGCTACCGCTACAAGCTGGCGGAGGCCGAGCTGGTCTCGCATGTCCAGGACAACCTCGACATGCAGGTCCTGATCAAGCAGTTCGGCCTCGGGCAGCGGGCCGTGCAGCGCTTCCGCGAGATCACGCATGGGCTCGCCGGGACCGGCCTGCGCGTGAGCTTCCTGAGCGCGGTGGTGGAGCGCTCGGCGAACATCGGGATCAGCTTCCTTCAGGTGCTCACGATCGGGGTGGGGGCTTACCTGGCCTTGAGAGGGGAGATGTCGGTCGGGACCCTGGTCTCGTTCCAGGCCTTGCTGCTGACGCTCAGCAACTCGGTCTCCTACGTGATCAACTACGTGCCGATCCTGGTGCCCGCCTCGGGCGCCATGCAGCACCTCGACGACCTTCTCGCCGAGCGGCCGGGCGTCCCGGACGTACCCGCGGCCCCGCCCGCTCCGAGCGCGGCGCTCTCCTGGGCCATGCAGGACGTCACCTTCCGTCACCCGGCCCGTGACGCGGCCAACCGGGCACCGGCCAGCCGGACACCGGCTAGCCAGGCACCGGCCAGCGATGCGGATAGCATGAGGCCGGCTCTCCGGAACGTGAGCTTCGAGCTGCCTTCAGGAAGCATGACCGCCCTGGTGGGGAGCAGCGGCTCGGGCAAGAGCACGATCCTGAACCTCCTGCTGCGCTTCGAGGATCCCGAGACGGGCGTGGTCACGCTGGACGGCGCGGATCTGCGCGGGCTCGCGCAGGACAGCGTCCGGGCGCAGATCAGCCTCATGACCCGCGATCCGCTGTTCTTCCCCACGACCCTCGGCGACAACCTTCGCCTGGCGGCCCCCGGCACGGACGAGCCCGCATGGCGGGCGGCATGCGAGGCCGCGGGAGTGCTGGAGGCGATCGCCGCCTTGCCCCAAGGCTTCGAGACCCCGCTCGAAGGCCTACGCTTCTCGCCCCTGGAATGGCAGCGCTTCGCGCTCGCCCGGGCCCTCGCGCGCAAGCCCCGCCTGCTCATCCTGGACGAGGCCACCGGCGCCCTGGACGCCCAGGCCGAGCATGAGTTGCTGGAAACGGTACGCCGGGCGGCCGCAGGCTGCACCGTGCTGGTCGCGACGCCGCGGCTGGCCACGGTGGAGCATGCGGACCAAATACTCGTGCTGGTCGACGGCGAACTGGTCGAGCGGGGCACGCATGAGGCGCTCTGCCGGCAAGCCGGGGCGTACGCGCGGATGTGGCAGAAGCAGAGCGGCTTCATCGCCTCCGGGTCCGGCAGCATCGGGGTTCAGCCGGAGCGACTGGCGCAGCTCGGCATGTTCGAGAGCCTGGAGCCCAGTCTGCTGGCCGAGATGGCGAGCCGCTTCCAGACCGAGCGCTTCCCGGCGAACCGGGTGGTCTTTCATGAGGGCGATCGCGGCGAGCGGTTCTACCTGATCGCCCGCGGATCCGTCGAGGTGCTCCGCGCGACGCCGGAGGGCGGGACCGAGTCTTTGGCCCGCCTCGAGGACGGGGACCCGTTCGGCGAGGTCGCCTTGACCACGGACGCGCCGCGCAGCGCGACCATCCGGACCCTGACGCCCTGCGAGCTGGTGACGCTGGCGCGCGAGGACTTCCTGGAGCTGCTGGCGCGCGACGCCGCCTTCGAGTCCCGCATGACCCGGCTGGTGGCCGAGCGCACGGGTAATGGACGGTTGATCTAGGTGGTCTCGCCTGCGGCCCTTGAACACACGGAGGTTCAAACGCTATCGTGATTGGAACGGTCGAGCCCGAAGGTGAGGACATGGCAGGATTCTCCGTAAAACGTGGAATCACCGGGTCGGTGGTTCTGCTTCTGATCTCGAGCGGCTTGCCAGCCAGCGCTCAAACCCTGGATCAGGACCATACTTGGCTGAGCGGCGGAGTCGCCCTTTCCGTCGTGCGGGGGCGGGACGACCTTCTCATCCCCATGGTTTGGCAGGGTCCGGGCATGGGCCTCAGCTTCAGCTTCGAGCGGAAGGACGGCATCCTCAGGCGCCAGGCGGGTGGCCAACTGGGGCTTGCGCCCCTCTGGAACCGCCTCGGGCATCTCGGAGCCGCCCTCAACGCCGGCGCTCGCTACCGCCAGCTCTACGAGGTCGCCACCTTCGGTGATGCGGGCATGCTCGGCTTCGGCGGGATGGTGGGCTGGCAAACGGAGCCCATGTGGTTCGCGCAGTGGGACGATTCGTACCTGTACTGGGTGACGACCCTGACCTTGGCACCCAGCATTCAAGTCGCCTGGCTCCCCTCGCCGGATCGCGAGCTGGGAGTGATCCTGGACTGGCCGGTCTTCGGAGGGGTGTCCCGGCCTCCCCGCGAGAGGACCCGAAAGATCGATCCGCTCGATCGCCCTTTCGAGATGCTGCCGCTCTTGCACCAGGACCTCCGGTGGTTTGGGCCTTCGGAACTGGTCTCACCGACCCTCACCGTGTCCTACCGCATGCAGAACCCCTCGGGCCCGAGCTGGCGCTTGGCCCTGGAGCTCGGGAGCACGTACTACCCTTATCCGGCCCCGACCTGGCATGAGCGGATCGGTTTCCTGTCGGAGGTGCGCTTTGGGCGGTAACTCCGCGAAAGGCTCCCGTCACCCGTTCGCCGGCCTGCTCCTGGGAACAGTCCTGGCACTGACCGCGTGCATCGGGGACGCCCCCTTCAAGGGCCCCTACGCGGTGGCTCCGGCCGAGGTGCAAGGGGATTGGCCGACCAGCGCGCCGGAAGCGCAAGGCATCGACTCGACCGTCCTTCGCACGGCCCTCGAGCCCTTGTTCGCGGAGAGCGAGGCCGCCAACCTTCGCAGCATCCTCGTCGCCCGTCACGGGGTTCTGATCGCCGAGGCCTACCTGCGGGATCCAGACGATCGGATGCGGGCCCGCCCCATCATGTCGGAAACCAAGAGCCTGACCTCGCTGCTTCTGGGCATCGCGAAGGATCAGGGCACGATCACGAGCCTCGATCAGACGCTTGGAGAGTTGATTCCCGAGCGCGTGAAGGACGAGACCAAGGCGCGCATCACCCTCCGAGATCTGCTGACGATGCGCTCGGGCCTCGACTTCCCCAACTCCGCGTTCTCGCTGGACATGGAGTACGGGGGAGAGCGGGACAGCGTCGCCATGATCGTCTCCCGGCCCCAAGCGCGCGAAGCCGGCAGCACCTTCCGCTACCAGGACGCCGATCCGCACCTGATCGGAGCGGTCCTGCAAAAGGTGACCGGGCAAACGCTGGAGAGCTATGCGCGGGAGCATCTCTTCGGCCCGCTCGGCATCTCGGATCTCGTTTGGCTGAGTCACCGCGACGGCACCCACTACGGCGCCTACGGCGTCTCCTTGCGGCCGCGGGACCTGCTGCGGATCGGCCAGCTTTGCCTACAACAAGGGCTCTGGAACGGTCAGCGGGTCGTCAGCGCCGAGTGGCTCGCCGAATCGACTCAGGGCATCGTGGTGGCCAAGAGCCGTGACGGGGTCCCGACGTTCAAGTACGGCTACTACTGGTGGGTCGCCCCGGATGGGAGCTGGTATTCGGCATGGGGGCACGGGGGGCAATACGTCTTCGTGAAACCCAGCCAGGACCTGGTCGTCGTGGTCACGGCCGATCCGAACACGGACGGCGCCGTGGCCCTGTCCCTGGAGCGCCTGCAAGGCCTGGTGGGAAACCTCGAAACCGGCATCCGTCCTTGATGTAACGGGGCGATCGCGGGGGGAGTACGGATGGCAAGCCCCGGCCGTGACGCTACGATCAAGGGTAACCGGCGTCACCCCCCGGGCGGTTGGCAAACAGCCTCGGGAAAAAAACACGACGCGGGCCGGGGAAATCCCCGGCCCGCGTCGTGTTCTTGTTGCCTTGGGCGCTAGCCTCGGCCGCTGAGGGCGCTCTTGAGCATGTCGATGAAGTTGAAGCCGTGCGACTCGGCATGCTTGCGCGAGACCTCGTCGTACTTCCTCAGGAGGTCGGCTTCTTCGCCCGAGAGCTTGGTCGGAACGGCGATCTTGACCTCGACGTGCATGTCGCCGCGCCGCTTGCGGGGGTCTCCCAGGTAGGGGACGCCCTGGCCCTTGAGGACGAAGATGGTCCCGTGCTGGGTGCCGGCGGGGACTTTCACCGTCTCGACGGCTTCGCCTTCTTCCGTCAGGACGGGAACCTCGATCTCGTCTCCGAGGGCCGCCTGCGGGAAGGTGATGGCCGCCGTGTGGAAGAGCTCGGTGTCCTGGCGCTCGAAGCGCTCGTCATCCTGGACGTGGAGGACGATGTACAGGTCTCCGGAAGGCCCTCCCTTGGGGCCGACGTCGCCCTCGCCCGTGACCCTGAGGCGGGCTCCGGTGTCGACGCCCGCGGGCACCTTGACCTGAAGCTTCTTGGACTTGCGGGTGCGGCCCTGGCCCTTGCAGGTGTTGCAGGGGTCCTTGATGGTCTTGCCTTCGCCGCTGCACTTGGGACAGGGTGCGACCTGCTGGAACTGGCCGAAGATGGTGCGTTGGGTCTGGGTGATCTGGCCGGTGCCGTGGCAGAGGTCGCAGGTCTGGACGTCCTTGGGATCCTTGGCGCCCGAACCGGAGCAGGTGTCGCAGCGCTCCTGGTGCTGGATGTCCACGGTGCGCTCGGTGCCGAAAAGCGCCCCGGTGAAGGGGATCTCGACGTCGATCCGCAGATCGGCGCCGCGCTCGGGGCCACGCTTGCGACCCCGCTGCTGGCCTCCCGCCTGGCCTCCGAAGAAGGCCTCGAAGATGTCGCTGAAGCCGCCGAAGCCCTCGAAGCCCTGGCCAAAGCCGCCCTGACCGAAGCCCTGGGCTCCGGCATGGCCGAACTGGTCGTAGGCACCCCGCTTCTGGGGATCCGAGAGGACGTCGTAGGCCTCGTTGATCTCCTTGAACTTGTCCTCGGCTCCGGCTTCCTTGTTGATGTCCGGGTGGTACTGGCGGGCCAGCTTGCGGTAGGCCTTCTTGAGTTCGTCCTCGGAAGCCCCGCGGGCGACCCCAAGTACCTCGTAGTAATCGCGCTTGCTCATGTTTCCCTGCTAATCCCCACAAGGGGGCTCCTTTAGTTGTCCCCCGGCGCCAGCGGCTTTTCCACTGGGAACGGGGGGACGCCCGGCGCAGCCGGGTGGGGGGTGTTTGCCGGCGCAGCCATGGCAGTTCCTCAACTTAAGGAACCTGGGAGCAGTGACACCCCCCTGGCTTCGCCAGTCCCCCCGTCGAAGGGGGGACGTGGCGAGGCATGGGCCTACGGCCCTTCTTTACTTCACTTCCTCGTAGTCGGCGTCGACGACGTTGTCGTCCCCGCTGGGGTTCGAGGAGGCTCCCGCCGAAGCGCCAGCGGGCTCGCCCTGCTGGTACATGGCGGTGGTGACCTCGTAGAGGGCCTGGGTCAGCTCGTTGCTGGCCGCTTCGATGGCCGCGTGGTCATCCTGAAGGGCGACTTCCTTGAGCTTGGTGATGAGGCCTTCGATCTTGGTCTTCTGATCGCTCGAG
This sequence comes from Candidatus Sericytochromatia bacterium, assembly GCA_036676495.1. Lineage (GTDB taxonomy): Bacteria > Cyanobacteriota > Sericytochromatia > S15B-MN24 > UBA4093 > UBA4093. The sequence goes on along the minus strand of JAKFCT010000031.1, from coordinate 1,692 downwards.
ACCTTGTCGCCGGCTTCGCGCAGGGTCTTCTCGGCGGTGTAGACCGCCGCGTCGGCCGAGTTGCGGGCCTCGACGAGCTCCTTGCGCTTCTTGTCTTCCTCGGCGTGAGCCTCGGCGTCGCGGCGCATCTTCTCGACGTCATCCTTGGAGAGGCCGCCGGTGTTGGTGATGGCGATCTTCTGCTCGTTGCCGGTGGCCTTGTCCTTGGCGGAGACGTTGACGATGCCGTTGGCGTCGATGTCGAAGGTGACCTCGATCTGGGGCACGCCGCGGGGGGCCGGCGGGATGCCGGTGAGCTGGAACTTGCCGAGGGTCTTGTTGTCCGCGGCCATTTCGCGCTCGCCCTGGAGGACGTGAATCTCGACCGAGGTCTGGCCGTCGGCGGCCGTGGAGAAGACCTGGGACTTGGAGGTGGGGATGGTGGTGTTGCGCTCGATCAGCTTGGTGGCCACGCCGCCCAGGGTCTCGATGCCCAGCGAGAGGGGGGTCACGTCGAGCAGCAGGACGTCCTTGACCTCACCGCCGAGGACGCCGGCCTGGATGGCGGCGCCGAGGGCGACGGCCTCGTCGGGGTTGACCGACTTGTCCGGCTCCTTGCCGAGGAACTTGCGGATGGCTTCCTGGACCGCGGGGATGCGGGTGGAGCCGCCCACCAGGATGACCTTGTCGATGTCGGAGGGCTTGAGGTCGGCGTCCGCCATGGACTGGCGGGTGGGCCCCATGGTGGCCTCGACGAGGTCGGCGGTCATCTCCTCGAACTTGGCGCGGCTGAGCGTCATGTCGAGGTGCTTGGGGCCGGTGGCGTCGGCGGTGACGAAGGGCAGGTTGATGTTGGTGGACATGACCGAGCTGAGCTCGATCTTGGCCTTCTCGGCGGCCTCCTTGAGGCGCTGAAGGGCCATGCGGTCCTTGCCGAGGTCGATGCCCTGTTCCTTCTGGAACTCGGTGATGAGCCAGTGGATGATGCGCTCGTCGAAGTTGTCGCCGCCGAGGTTGGAGTCGCCGGCCGAGGCCTTGACTTCGAAGACGCCGTCGCCGAGCTCAAGGATCGAGACGTCGAAGGTGCCGCCGCCCAGGTCGTAGACCAGGATGGTGTGGTCGTGGGACTTGTCCTCACCGTAGGCGAGCGAGGAGGCGGTGGGCTCGTTGATGATGCGCAGGACTTCGAGGCCGGCGATGGTGCCGGCGTCCTTGGTGGCCTGGCGCTGCTGGTCGTTGAAGTAGGCCGGGACCGTGATGACGGCCTGGGTGACCTTCTCGCCGAGGTAGGCTTCGGCATCGGCCTTGAGCTTGCCGAGGATCATCGCGGAGATCTCCTGGGGGGAGTACTCCTTGCCCGAGACCTCCACCGCGACGCCGCCGCCCGAGGCCTTCTTGATCTGGTAGGGCATCTTCGCGAGGGCTTCCTGGACCTTGGCTTCGTCGAAGCTGTGGCCGATGAAGCGCTTGATCGAGTAGATGGTGTTCTCGGGGTTGGTGATGGCCTGGCGCTTGGCGACCTGACCGACCAGGCGCTCGCCCGTCTTGGAGAACCCGACGACCGAAGGGGTCAGCCGGGCTCCCTCGGCATTCGCGATGACGGTGGGCTTACCCCCCTCCATCACCGCGACGACCGAGTTGGTGGTGCCCAGGTCGATCCCGATGACCTTACCCATTGTGCTCCTCCTTGTTAGCGGCGGTCTCACCCGCCGG
>JAKFCT010000030.1:0-87803 GCA_036676495.1 Candidatus Sericytochromatia bacterium | reverse complement strand
GGAACTCTACCAACTGAGTTACTCCCGCGCAAAAGAACCTGGTCGGGACGACAGGATTCGAACCTGCGACCCCCTGCTCCCAAAGCAGGCGCGCTACCAAACTGCGCTACGTCCCGATGCGACTTTCAGCGTACTACGTCCCCCCCTGGGCTGTCAACGTTGAGGTACATGGCGGGCACAGATGCCCGCCCCACAGGCACAGAGGCCCGCCCCCCAGGCACAGCGGCCCGCACCGCCCGCCTCCCCCGGAACCCGGCCGCATGCGCTTTTTCCGGTCTTAGAGGAAGTTTTGCGATTCCTTAGCGTCGTCTTAAGAAAGTCCGGGGCGCCCCCCTCCGAAAACCTTCTTAACAGCTTCGGATTCACGCAAGGGGAGGTCCATATGCAGTCCGTCGGAATCGCCACCTACCGGCCCGCGCCGCGCGTCCTCTCGGTCGCCGCGCCTACCGCCGCCCAAACCCCCTCGGCACCGGCTCCTGCTCCCACCGCCGTCTCCGGGCCCGTGGTCGATCTGGTACCCAACCAGGATCACCTCTCCCGCCTCAGCAAGATCGGCCTCGCCAGCCCCGGCCGCCTCTCCTTCTGGACCGCCGGATCGTTCCGCCGCTTCCTCGTCAGCGCCCTGACCGGCGTCAGCCAGCAGGATCTGACCCGCTACGGCCAGCGCGCCGACCTCATGCGCATCCCCGATATGAAGCCGAAGTTCGCCTACGTCATGGAGAATATGGGCATCAAGGGCCCCGCCGACCTCGCTCAGTACCGCGGAGACGACTTCGCCGCCAAGGTCCAGCGCGGCATCCTCTACGGCACCCTCGTCGCCAAGACGGTCGAGCTCTCCGCCAACGAGGGGCGGGTCTACGAATCCCCCAGCTACTCCCAGCTCGAAGCCCTCGTCGCCGGATCCGTCGGTCTCGGCAACCGCATCCAGCCGTAACCCGCTTGCCTGGGGCCCCCGGAGACGGGGGCCCTTTTTTTCATGTCGACCGCTCCGGGTGAACGCCTCCCGTCGCCACCCTGTGCTATCATGCCGGTGGTTTTGCGTTTCGTAGAAAGGACCGGTCTTGGATATCCTTCAATCCGTCGTGCTCGGGATCGTGCAGGGCATCACGGAATTCCTGCCCATCAGCAGCACCGCCCACCTGATCCTGACTCCGCTGTTCATGGGCTGGAAGGATCCCGGCCTCACCTTCGACGTCGCCCTGCACGTGGGGACCTTCCTCGCGGTGGCCGCCTACTTCCGGGAGGATCTCTCCCAGATGATCCGGGCCGGCCTCACCAGCCTGCGGCGCCCCAACTTCGCCGAAGATCCCTACCAGCGCCTGGCATGGCTCACGATCATCGGCTGCGTGCCCGCGGGCGTCGTCGGCATCCTCTTCGAGGACGCCATCGAGACCACCCTGCGCTCTCCCTACGTGATCGCCTCCACCCTCGCCGGCGTGGCGCTCTTGCTGCTCTTGGCGGAGTTCGTGGGCAAGCGCGATCGCGACGTCAAGCACCTCACCCTGCGCGACGCTCTCCTGATCGGCATCGCCCAGGCCTGCGCCCTGATCCCGGGCGTTTCCCGCTCCGGGGCCACGATGACCATGGGCATGTTCAGCGGCCTCAGCCGTGAGGCCTCCGCCCGCTTCTCGTTCCTGCTGGGAGTGCCCATCATCTTCGCGAGCTGCCTCTTCAAGCTGCGCGATCTGCCCGGCGCGGGCCTCAGCTCGACCGAGCTGCTCGCCATGGGGGTGGGAGTGGCCACCTCGGCCTTGACCGGTTACTTCGTGATCAAGTTCCTGCTCTCCTTCTTGCAGAAGCGCTCGATGATGGTCTTCATCGTCTACCGCCTCTTCGTGGGCGGCCTCGTCGCCTACCTCGCCGTGCGCGGCCTCTTGACCGTCGTTCCCCACACGTGATCGTCACCCTCGACGGCGAGCCTTACACCTTTCATCCCGGCGCCCGGGTCCAGCACCTGATCGACCGCTTGCCCCCCGCATGGCAAATCCGCATCCGGAACGGCCTGGCGGCCATCACGGATGCGGATGGAAACGAGCTGGGAGAGGGTGGAGCGCTCAGTTCAGGCGCTCAGTACCACCTCAAGACCCGGGTCTAGCGGCCGTCGGCGACCACGGCCAGCGCGGGCGCGGCCGGGGCGATCGCCACGGGAGCGTAGTTGGTCACCACCACCTCGGCGACTCCCTTGCGCTTTGCCGCATCCCGGTTGATGGCGCGCGGCGCCCAGACCTGCTGGATGTGGAAGCCTTCGTAGAGGTCCCGAATGAAGGGCGTGTCCGAGTTGCTGAGCATGAGCTTGACGCCCTTGGCATCCAGGCGGCGGAAGACGGCCGCCAGGCGGATCTGATCCTCGGGACCGAAGTCGTCGGCCGCGTAGGACGTGAAGCTGGCCGTCGGGCTCAAGGGATGGTACGGGGGATCGAAGTAGACGAAATCCCCGCTCTTGGCTTCCGCCAGCACCGCGTCGAAGCCCTGGTGCGTGACGCTCACGCCCTGGAGGGCGGCATGGGCGGCGCGCAGGCCCGCCTCGTCCAGGATCCGCGGGTTCTTGTAATCCCCGAAGGGCACGTTGAACTGCCCGCGCCGGTTCACCCGGTAGAGCCCATTGAAGCACGTCTTGTTCAGGTAGATGATCCGCGCGGCGCGCTCCGCGGGGCTCAGGGTCGTGGGATCCTGGGCGCGCAGGGCGTAGTAGAACTCCCGATCATGCTGGTAGCCGCCCAGGATGGCGATCAGCTCGTCCACGTGGTCCCGGATGACGGTGTAGGCGTTGACCAATTCGGGGTTGACGTCCGAGAGGTGTGCTTCCTCGGGATTCAGGTGGAAGAAGACGGCTCCGGCTCCGACGAACGGCTCGAAGTAACGGCCGAACTGCTGCGGGAAGAGCGGCTGGTACTGAGCCAGCAGCCGGCCCTTACCCCCGGCCCACTTCAGGAACGGGCTTGCCTTCCCCTGGTTTGACGCTTGCAACGAACGAAGCATGTGCCTACTCCTTATAGATCGAGCCGCGGGGGCTGTGAGCCGCAGGCGCTTCTTCGGCCTAGGGCGCGGTTCCTTCCCCTATCTTCTCCAACCTGACATGGAGGACGCAGTGCGTCCGATCACATGCAAGCAAGTGATCGATCGATCCATGTGATCGAAAGATCGTTAGTTCTATGTTTACAACGGATCGATCCAAACAAGCAAGCCTTGGCATGACGGTGGTGCTTCGGCGCTTCGGGAGGCTCAAGTCCCCTGAGGACGCGGAATAGCGCGTTTCGGGTCGACCTTGCGTTTACAAAAGTTGCGTTTACCGCCCCCCGTGCCTTGGTACAAAACCCCAGGTAATGACGCCGTTAGAGGGGGATTCCAGGTTGAACATCACGCCCGAGGTTCACGAACGATTCGTCCAGGAATTTGGCATTAACATGCTGAATACGCTGACCAGCAAGGAGAACCGGGAGACCGCGCACAAGCGCCGGATCTTCGTTTTCGATGAGCGCGGGGGAGTCTTTGGGGGCCACGACCACCAGCTGATGGAGTTCCAGAACCTCACGACCGGAGTCTTCCACTCCTCGCGGCGTCGGGTGGTCGGCGTCCGCTACCGCTGCAAGCCCAATGACCTGGTGCTCCCGGAGATCGGAGCCTTCCACACCCATCCCGCGCTCTTCTCGACCTCGGTCAAGCAGGTCCGTAGCCGCATGGAGCGCATGCTCTGGCTCAGCGACATGGACGTGAAGGCCTTCCTCAAGCAGCACGAACTCTACGGCTACGAGTGGCACTTCATCGGCACCATCGACATCGGCTGCTTCCACATCGACGATGTGAAGCAGGACATCCGCGAGCCCCGGGAGATCCTGCGCTATCACGACGTGGAAGGTGTGATCGCGCGCCTGGCCCCCCAGATCAAGTTCTACGACCAGATCCTCTCCAATGCCCGTCAGGGGGCGGGAACCCCCAGCGCCGAGATGATGGTCCAGCTGGTGCGTACCTTGACCCAGCGCAACGACGACCTCGAAGCGATCCTGCGCGAGCATGCCAAGCCCGACCTCGCGCAGCTCGCCGATAAGGTCGCGAGCCAGTGCCAGCTCCTGGGCTACTCCCAGCGCCAGATCAGCGGCCTCTTCAAGAAGATGTTCCCGTCCACCGACGAGCCCGTGACGGACTTCCAGCACCAGATCAAGAAGGCTTACGACCGCCTTTCGGTCCTCAGCTCCTAGAGCGATCTTCGTTGCTGCAGGACAGCTACGCTGCCTTTCGCAACAGCCGCGGGCGCTAACTCCCGGCGGTCTCCGCGGCCGCTGACCCCGAGGCCCCCCTCGCGCCTCCTTGGACGCGCGAGGGGGGCCTCGGGCCATGGGGGAAAATATCCGCGTAACTCCTCCGAGATCTTCCGTTTACTCGCTTGTCCTACGCTGAGGTGGCGCTCGTGACCCTGCACCGCGAGCGAGGTGAACAGAGGGAGATCGCCATGCGCCACCGCCTTCGGCCTTTTTGGCCGGTACTCGTCACGCTTGCCTTGATTGGTTGCAACCACCCCACGGGTCCGGTCATCACCCCGGGCGGGTCGGACGGAACGCCCCAGCCGAGCGCGTCGCCGGAGGACCGGGACGTGCAATCGCCCACGCCCGCCCCGACTCCCGGAACCCCCGATGCCTACCGCATCGAGGCCTTCTTCGGCACCGGCGCCATCGGCTACTGGGGAGACGGCGGACCCGCCGTCGACGCCACCATCTACAAGCCGTCGAGCCTCTACGGAGCGGCGGATGGCCGCCTCTACGTTTCCGATTTCGGGTTCGACGTGGTCCGTTCGGTTGACTTGAAAACGGGGATCGCCCATCACGTCTACGGGATCCAGGAGACCAAGGACGCCAGCGAGAGCGTGAAGGCGGCCGAAGCCCCCGTCGCGAAACCCGAGGGCCTCGCGTTCGATTCGAAGGGCCGGCTTTTCGTCGCGCAGTACGGCTATCCGGGCGGCGTGCCCGGCAAGATCCGCATGATCGACCCCATCGGCAATACCTACACCTTCGCGGGCGGAGGGGAAGCCCCGGTGACCGATGGGGCCTACGCCCTCGACGTCTCGCTCAGCAACCCCGCCGGCCTCGCCATCGACGCGCAGGACAACCTGTACGTGGCCGAGAACGGGGCGAACCGCATCCTGAAAATTGACGCTGACCGTCGGGTCACCGTGATTGCCGGGACGGGGGAGATGGGCTTCGCCGGCGACGGCGGACCGGCTGTACAGGCGAAGCTGACCTGGCCGCAGGGCCTGACGCTCGATCCCCAGGGACGCGTCGTCTTCGCGGACGAGGGCAACAACCGGATCCGCCGCATCGAGAAGGATGGCACCCTCACCACGATCGCCGGCAGCGACGCCCGGGGCTTCGCCGGGGACGGGGGCCCCGCGGTGCAGGCCAGCCTCAACGGCCCCGGCGCGGTGGCCTACGATCCCGCCGGCAACCTGATCATCGCCGACACCAACAACAACCGCCTCCGCCGGGTGACCCCCGACGGCCGCATCCAGACCATCGCGGGCCATGTCCCGGCGGAGGGCGAGACCGCCACCGAGGAGGCCGCCAACGGCGACAACGGCCCGGCCCTTGCCGCCACCTTGGATACTCCCTATGGCCTCTTCGTCGACGCCGCCGGAACCATCTACGTCTCGGATCGCGGCAATCACCGGGTGCGCATCCTGAAACCCACGCCTTAGTGTGAAAGACGTTTCTGCAGGACAGTTACGCTGCCTTTCGCAACAGCCGCGGGCGCTAGACCGCAAGAACCGCCATGAACGAAGCGGCGCCCCTCAGCGAGGGGCGCCGCTTCGTTGATCACCTTAGCGGGCGATTTCGTTTCGGACGGGTTTGAGGGTCCGCATGTACGCCACCATGGCGTCGAGGTCCTTGTCGGTCAAGCCGTTGTAGTACTGCCAGGGCATGATGGGGCTGAGCGTCTTTCCATCAGGCCGCATGCCGGTTTGCAGGGCCTTCTTGACGTCGGCCTCCGACCATTTGCCGATGCCCGTCTCGGGGTCGGGAGTGATGTTGGGGGCCTTGAGCGTGTGGTCGCCCATCTTGAACTCCATGCCTCCCGCGGCGAACTTGTCCATGAGGGGCTGTCCCTTGTCGGTGGGGGTGTGGCAGTCCGAGCAGCTGGCCTGGGTGAAGAGGTACTGGCCGTAGGCGACTTTTTCCGCCGGAGCGGGAGGGACCGGTCCATCGAGCGGCTTGGGCATGGTGTTGACGAGAACGCTGACCGGGAAATCCAGCGACCGGTTGGGCACCTGGTTCTCCTTCGGCTCGAGGGTGCGGAGGTAGGCGACGATGGAGTAGGCATCCTCGTCGCTCATGGTCCGGTAGCTCATGTAGGGCATCAAGGGGAAGAGGGCGCGACCGTCCTTGCTCACCCCTTCGCGCATCGCCCGGAGGATCTCGCCGTCGCTCCAGTTGCCCAGCCCGGTCTTGGCATCCGAGGTGAGGTTGGTGGAGTAGAGCTTGCCCGGAAGTCCCATCTCGGGGCCGAAGTACTTGCCGCCCATTCCGAAGAGCTCGGGTTTCGGGGCGTGGGTCACGGGGTCGGCTCCCGTGTGGCATTCCATGCAGTTCATGACGCGGTTGGCGAGGTACTCGCCGCGCTTGATGCGTTCGGGGGTACGTTCGACCGTCACGTCGGAAGGCGGGCGCTGGGAAGCCTTGAAGATGGCGCAGCCGCCCAGCAGCATGGAGCCCGCCAGGGCGCAGGTCGTTAGAAGTCGACGGCTCATGGATCCTCCTTGGAGCGCCTGATAGTCCTGGTTCCAGCCGCAGGAGCGGCCGCCGGGGCTTTCGGGCGTTGTACAGCTAAGCAAAAGATATGTACCCAAGCAAGCGTTTGTATTGCACATGGGCCGCTCGCTCCTCGGGGCAAGGGGATGAGAGCAAGCTCGGGATCATTCACCTGCGGTTAATACGCGAGTGATTTAGGCGCAAATGGCCTTGCTTATTATGTAAGCAGCCTCAAGGGCGAGGGCCCTGAGCGACGCTGTGAACCGTGCGAAAGGATTACTTCGGATGGAGATGCTATCGAAGGTTTGGGTTGAGGAAGAGGGACAGGCACTCACCGAGTACGGCCTGATCCTGGGCCTCATCGCAGTGGTCTGCGTGGGCGCCCTCACCCTGATGGGAACCAACGTCCAGTCGATGCTCAACTCGATCGCGACCACCCTCAAGAAGTAGGGAAGAAGGAGAGACGACATGACCATGCTGAAGAAGATTTGGGTTGAGGAAGAGGGCCAGGCGCTGACCGAGTACGGCCTGATCCTGGGGCTCATCGCGGTGGTCTGCGTGGGCGCCCTGACCCTGATGGGCACCAACGTCCAGTCGATGCTCAACTCGATCGCCAGCACCCTGAAGAAGTAGTTCTGATGTGAGGAGGAATCGATGACGCGAGACCGAGAACGGGGTCAGGCGGTGGTCGAGACCGCCCTGGTGATTCCGGTCATCTTCGCGATGATCCTGGGGGTCTTCAGTCTCGGACACCTCTTCAGCACTCAGTTGATCGTCACCAATGCGAGCCGTGAGGGCGCCCGATTGGGCGCCCTCGGTCGCCCGGAATCCAGGGTCCGCGACACGGTCAAGGCTTACTTGGCCCAGTCGGGGCTCAAAGAGGAACCGCAGATCGCCATCACCACGCTGAAATCCGCTGATGGGGACTCCCTGAACGTCGACGTGACCTATCCGGCCCAGTTGCTGTTCACGGTCCCCGGAGTGCCGAATCCTGTGATGCTCAACGCGGCCGCCGTCATGAGGGTTGAAACACCATGATGAAGAAAGCCCAGCGCCTTCTGGTAGCCTCGGCCCTCGGGCTCGCCACCAGCGGCGCGCTCTTCTACTACGTGAACGGCTCGGCCAAGCAAGCCGATGCCGGAGTTCCCACCGGCTCCGTCCTGGTGGCCGCCGCTCCCATTCCCGCCAACTCCAAGGTTACCCCCGATCAGGTCAAGGTCGAGTCGCGGCCGGTCGCCTACATCCCGCAGGGCGCGGCCCTGTTGCCGGAAGAGATCGTGGGACGGGTCTCCAAGGCCGAGCTCTTCCCGGGTGAGGCGATGATCGACGCCAAGTTCTATCCCCCCGGCCAGGAGGCCGCCATGGTCCTGCCCGTGCCGCCGGGCAAGCGTGCCGTCACCGTCGCGGTCGACGAGGTCGTGGGCGTGGCGGGCTTCGTCCAGCCCGGATCGCTGGTCGACGTCGTGGGCACCCTGGACATCGACAACCAGCCCGTTTCCAAGGTGCTGCTCCAGAAGATCCAGGTGCTGGCGATCGCCCAGGACTACGAGAAGAAGGAAGAACAAGAGGCGAAGGTCGTCTCTTCGGCAACCTTGGCTGTCACTCCCCAGGAGTCCGAGGTCCTGATCCTGGCCGCCGACCGCGGCAAGATCCGCCTTGCGATGCGCTCGGCCAACGAGTCCGAGGACGTCGCCACCACGGGCATCACCCCCGAGGCCCTGACGTCCAAGCCGAAGGCCCCGAAAACGCGCACGGTCGTCCGGCAAACCCCGGGCAAGACCGTCACCCGCACCGTCAAGGTTCCGGTTCCCAAGCCCAACGAGGCCATCCTCGTCATCCGCGGCACGAGCACCGAGCAGGTCTACCGATAGAAAGGCGTCCCTGATGATCACGCTTCGCAATTCGGCACGCTGCCTGTTGGCCCTGTCGATGGCCCTCGCGGTCGTGCCCGCACCGGCAGCCTTGGCGGCCCCCGCCCCTGCCCCCAGCTCCACCTCCATCCGTCCCCCGGCCGCCGACGATCAGATGCCGGTCACCGTGGGCAAGTCCCAGGTCTTGTCGGTCGGCAACGAGATCACCAAGGTCTCGATCACCAACCCCGATATCGCGGACGTGGCCGTGGTCTCCAAGAAGGACGTGCTGATCAACGGCAAGAAGCCCGGCACGACCACGCTGATCGTCTGGACCAAGAACGGCCGCTACTCTTACGACGTGCTGGTACGCGCCGACGCCAACCTCCTCCGGACCACCCTCGAGCGGGCCCTCAAGGTCAAGGGCCTCACCGTCGAGATCACCGGCGATTCCGTCATCCTGATCGGCCGGGTGAACACCACCAGCCAGGTCAAGATGGCCGAGCAGATCGCCTCCGGCTTCGCGGCCAAGGTCATCAACCTGCTCACCGCCTCGAACGTCCAGCAGGTTCAGGTCAACGTCCAGGTGGTCGAGCTCAACAAGAACGCCTCCAGCGAGCTGGGAGTGAAGTGGGGCACGATGTACCGCCTGCCCTCCGGCGAGGACGTGCTGCGTCCGGACGAGTCCGTCGTCTCGACCATGAAGCGCCCGGCGGGCGTCGATCAGCCGTACTTCGGGATCTACGAGCGCATCGCGGCCCGCATCAAGGCGATGGAATCGAACGGCGATGCCAAGATCCTGGCCAAGCCCAATCTCGTCGCGGTCTCGGGCGGCAAGGCCGACTTCCTGGTCGGCGGCGAGATCCCGATTCCCATGGCCCAGCAGCTCCAGACGGTCACCTTCGAGTGGAAGCCCTACGGGATCAAGCTCGCGGTCGAGCCTAGGGTGCTCGACGACGGCCGCATCGCGATGAAGGTCAGCCCCGAGGTGAGCACCCTGGACTACAACAACGCGGTGCGCCTCACCGACTTCCTGGTCCCTGCCATCAGCTCCCGCCGCGCGTCGACCGAGGTCGTGCTCGCGCCCGGCCAAGGCATCGCCATCGGCGGCCTCATGCAGAACATCGAGAGCAAGACGGTCGAGCGCGTGCCTCTCTTGGGTCACATCCCCATCATCGGGGAGCTCTTCAAGTCCACCCGCTTCCAGAAGAACGAGACGGAACTGGCCATTCTGGTGACCCCCGAGTTCGTCGGGGAGTGACCCCCGCCAAGGAGGAAGGAACCATGCGCGACGGCAGACAGAACGAACGAGGCTCCACCCTCGTGACGACCGCATTCTTCGCGACGGCGCTGATCGTCTTCGTAGGCCTGGTCACCGATGCCGGGCTGATGATGTACCAGCGGACCCGCATGCAGGTCGCGGCCGACGCCGCGGCCCTGGCCGGAGCGAAGGCGCTCCTCAACAGCCCGGGGCAGGCCGTCGTGGCCGCTCAGGAACTGGCCAAGCAAAACGGTTTCCCCATCACGGCCAGCCAGGTGAAGATCGAGAAGGGCTCGCGGGTCACGGTGGCCATCGACTCTCCCACGGACAGCCTGGTGAGCCGGGTGCTGGCTGCTGGCCAAGCCCAGGCCGAGCCGAAGTCCCCGGCTCAGCCCGCCACCTTCCTCATCGGCGCGCAGGCCTCGGCCGATCTTCACTGCGTCGAGGTTCAACACGGCGCGCGCCCCTGGGGAGTCCCGGAATCGGACTTCGGCGTCGGCCGCGAGTACGTCCTCAAGCAGGGCGCGGGCAACTCCATTCGTGGCAACTTCCAGGCCCTGGCGCTCGACGGCAGCGGGGCCAACATCTACCGTCAGGCCATCCTGAACGGCTCGAAGACCACGGTCAAGGCCGGCGACATGATCGCCACCGAGCCCGGCAACATGAACGGCCCCACCGTGACCGCGGTGAACCAGCTGGTCGGCAACGACCGGACCTCCTACGAGCAGGCTCGCCTCAACCCCACGCGCACCCCGCGGGTGGTCACCGTCGTCTTGCTCGACGAGGGCTCCTACTTCGGCGCCAATGGCCGCTCGAACGTCGAGGTCTCCGGCTTCGCCCGCTTCTTCGTCACCTACACCACCAACCGGGGCGAGGTCTACGGCCGCTTCATGGACCGGGTCAACACCAACGAGATCATCGGCACCCGCCTGAACTACGCGGTCAAGCTGGTGGATTCCGAGAGCCCCATCACTCCCGCGATTTAGCGCCGCGGCAACGTTTTTAAGGAGATCCCATGCAGCCTTTGCGCACCTTACTGATTGCGCCCTCCGCAACGGGCTCCGATCGCCAGCAGGCCTCGGCCTGGCTCGCCTCGGTCCGAAAGGTGATGGAGGACCCCAGCCTTGCTGGGGTCCCGCTCGCCGTCATCGCGGGCGAGGCGCAGAGTCCCGCGGAGGGGATCGGCCTGGCGCTGGGGCAAAATCCCGAAGTCGCGGTGATCGGCTGGGAGGGGACGCTGGATCCGGCGCTGCGGGCGGCGGAAGCCATTCTCGCGAGCCAGCCGGCTTGCACGATCATCTTGGTCGGCCCCCCGCTCGATTCCGCTGGCATGACGCATGCCATGCAGGCCGGAGTGCGCGAGGTGCTCAACCACCCCGAAGAAGTGCTCGGCGCCCTGCGGCGCGCCTCGGTCTTCCTTCAGCGCCTGCGCGGAGCACAGACCGGCCAGCTCGTCATGCCGGTCACGGAAGGCAAGGTCGTGGTGGTGCATGCCCCGCGGGGCGGCTGCGGCAAGTCCACCCTGTCGGCCAGCCTCGCCGTCGCCCTCCGGGAGGCCTCCGCCGCGGAGGTGACGCTGGTGGATCTGGAGCCCCAGTTCGGCTCGATCGACCTTTTCTTCAACCTCAAGCCGGGCCCGTCGCTCTCGGATCTGGCCCGCCTCGAGGGCAAAGCCGACGGCGAGGCGCTCGAGCAGGCGCTGCTGACGCATCCCAAGTCCGGCGTCCGGATCCTGCCCGCGGCCTCCTCTCCGGAAGATGCCGAACTGGTCACGGCCCAGACCGTCGAATGGACGATCTCGGCCCTCAAGGCCCGTTCCGCCTGGACCGTCATCGATACCGGGGCGCAGCTGACCGAGCCCATCCTGCGGGCGCTGGAGCTCGCGGACACGGTGCTGGTGCCGCTGACCATGGACATGGCGGCTCTGAGGGCCCTGCAGCAGAGCCTCAAACTCTGGGGCGAGCTCGGGCTCGACCTGGATAAGGTTCAGGTTGCCGCTTACCAGCAGCCCAGCGACGTCACCGCCGAGGCGGCGCAGCGGGTCATCCAGCGCCCCCTGTCTCATCGTCTCGGCTGGGAAGCCGAGCATGCCCTGGCCTCGGTGAACGCGGGAGAGCCCTTGGTGCTTTCCCAGCCCAACGGGGCGTTCGCCAAGTCGGTCAAAGAAATCGCTCGGGCGTATGCCAAGCCCAAATCCAGGGAAGTGGTCGCCGTGGTTCCCGCGGCTTCGAATCCGCTGTCGCAGATCTGGCGCATGGTCAGGAGGATGTTGGATGTTCCTACGCAATCGGCTTAAGGGAGCGCCTGAGGCTCCGAAGGGATCGCCCGAGGCTTCGACTGCTTCGACCGTTTCGTCGGCTGGCGCTCCCAGCATGGCCCAGCGCCCGGAAGCGGTCACGATCACCACCCGTCCCGCGGAGGCTGCGAAACCGGCGGCCCGTCCTCCGTCTCGCCCCCAGACGGATCCTCACGTGGCCCTCAAGGGCAAGGTGCATCGCCTGCTCGTCGAGAACATGCGCTCGCAGAACCTCGACGAGACCAGCAGCCCGGAGGCCATCAAGGAGGCCATCCGGCATGGTCTCGAGCAGGTCCTGGCCGAGGATAACCGCCTGGTCAGCCGGGTCGAGCGCGATCGCATGGTCGAGGAGCTCTTCCACGACATGATGGGACTGGGCCCCATCGAGCCCTTGCTGGCCGACGACACGATCTCGGAAGTCATGGTCAACGGTCCCCAGAAGGTCTACATCGAGCGCAGCGGCCGGATCGAGAAGACGGACGTGACCTTCAGCGACGGTGCCCACCTGATCCGGGTGATCGATCGCATCGTGAGCCGGGTCGGCCGCCGAATCGACGAGTCGAGCCCCATGTGCGACGCCCGTCTGCCGGACGGCTCCCGCGTCAACGCCATCATTCCCCCTTTGGCCATCGATGGAGCCGCCCTCACCATCCGTAAGTTCCGCAAGGATCCGCTCAAGGTCGATAGCCTGGTCGAGTACAACTCTCTCACCGACGCCATGGCCCAGTTCCTCAAGGGCTGCGTCGAGGCCCGACTCAACGTCCTCATCTCGGGAGGAACCGGCTCCGGTAAGACGACGCTGTTGAACGTGCTCTCCTCGTTCATCCCGGAGCACGAGCGCCTGATCACCATCGAGGACGCCGCCGAGCTTCAACTTCAGCAGGATCACGTCATCCGCCTGGAGACCCGGCCCGCCAACGTGGAAGGAGCGGGCCGCATCGACCAGTCCGAGCTGGTCAAGAACTCCCTGCGCATGCGCCCCGATCGCATCATCCTGGGTGAGATCCGCGGCGGCGAGGCCCTGGCGATGCTGCAGGCCATGAACACCGGTCACGAGGGATCGCTCGCGACCATTCACGCCAACACCACCCGCGACGCGCTGGCCCGCCTCGAGACCATGGTCCTGATGGCGGGCATGGACCTGCCGCTGCGCGCCATCCGCGAGCAGACGGCCTCGGCCATCAACCTGATCCTCCAGATCGAGCGCTCCACCGACGGGGCCCGCCGGGTCACCTCCATCACCGAGGTGGTGGGCATGGAAGGCGACATCCTCCAGCTCCAGGACATCTACACCTTCGTCCGGGAAGGCGTGGACGAGAACGGCCGGATCGTGGGCTCGCACCGCCCGACCGGCATCCGTCCCAAGTGCGCCGACCAGCTGAAGCTCAAGGGCATCCCCCTGCCGGTGGATCTCTTCCAGATCGGAGGTTGGGCATGATCACCTTCCTGATTCTCGCCATCGGCATCTCGGGCGTCGTCTTCGCGCTCGGAGGCATGATGGGCAACCCCCAGGAAGCCGCCATCGACGGCCGCATCAGCCAGCTGGAGCAGCCGCACGCTCCGAGCGTCAAGCCCAAGCTCTTCAACCGGCTGGGCGCGATGGTGGATCCGCTGGTCAAGGGGCTGGCGATCGCCAAGCGCCTGGATCGGCAGCTCTACCAGGTGGGATGGGCCTGGACACCCGGCGAGTTCATGCTCGCCAGCGCCCTGCTGGGACTCGCCAGCGGGGCCGTGGCCTTCTTCCTCTTCCAGCACCCGCTGATCGCCCTGGCCGTGGCCGCCATGGGATCCCTCGGCCCGACCTTGCAGCTTCGGCAGCGCCGCACCAAGACCCTCAAGGCCTTCAGCGAGCAGTTGCCGGACGCCCTCATGCTCGTCATCAACTCCCTGAAGGCCGGTAACTCCTTCCTGCAGGCCATCCAGATGGTCTCCCGGCAAATGAGCGCCCCCATATCGACGGAGTTCGGCACCGCCGTCGCCGAGATCAACTTCGGAGTTCCCACCGAGTCGGCCCTGAAGAACCTCCGCGATCGGGTGGGGACCATCGACGTGGACCTGATGGTCCAGGCCATGGTCATCCAGCGCGAGACCGGCGGCAACCTCAGCGAGATCCTGGGAAACATCCACGACACCATCCGGGACCGGATCCGCATCGCGGGCGAGGTCCAGGCGCTGACGGCCCAGGGGCGGTTGTCGGGATGGGTCTTGGCGGCGCTGCCGGTGGGAATCGGCGCCCTCTTCTTCCTGATCAGCCCGGGCTACATCATGGGCCTCTTCACGGATCCCCGCGGCCAGATGCTCATCGCCGGGGCCGTGGTCTCCGAGGTCCTGGGCGTCATGTTGATCATGAAGATCGTGGACGTGAGGTACTAGCATGATGCTTGTCGCACCCTTACTCATGGCATCCGACCCGGTCGTGATGGCCGCCGTCTGCTTCATCGCCGTCACCTCGGTCACGATGGTGGGCTTCGGCTTGGCCACGACGCGCGAGCGGGACGTCAATCGCCGCATTGCGGCCTTGGCGGCGGTTCAGGGAGCGCCGGGGGGCTACGTGTCGCGCCAGCAACTCCTCGATCAGCCGTTCGTTCAGCGGGTGATCGCCCCGGCCATCGCTCTCTTGGGACGTCTTGGCGAGCGTTTCACGCCGCGCACTCAGGTGAACGTCTTGTCGGATCGGCTTCACCAGGCGGGCATCTACGCTCCGATCGCGTTGCAGGGGATGCTAGCCTTGCGTCTTGTGGGCGTGATCGTCGCGCCGTTGGTCTGGTGGCTGCTCACCCCCATCAATCCGGGGGCGGCCTTGATTGCCGCGGCGGTGGTCGGGCTTCTGGGGCTCGCGGGGCCGGGGATGCTGCTGACCCGCATGATCAACCAGCGCCGGGAGGCCATCGTCTCGGCGCTGCCGGACGCGCTGGATCTCATCACTTCCTGCGTGGAGGCGGGCATCAGCTTCGATGCGGCCTTGATGCGGATCACCAGCCGCGACAACGACGCGGGGCGGGAGTTCCGCGAGGAGCTCGCGCGATACCTCAGCGACATCCGGATGGGCCGTCCGCGGGTGGAGGCCCTGCGGGAGCTGAGCCGCCGCTGCGGGGTCGCCGACCTCGAGGGGGTGGTGGCGGCCCTGATCCAGGCGGATCAGCTCGGGGTGGGCATCGGCATCGTCTTGCGGACCCAGAGCGTCCACCTGCGCATGCGCCGCCGCCAGCGGGCCCAGGAGGCCGCGCTCAAGGCGCCGATCAAGATGCTCTTCCCGCTGGTCTTCTTCATCTTCCCGGCCATGTTCGTCGTGACCCTGGGGCCGGCGGTGCTGAGGGTGATCGATACCTTCGCGAAGACCACTCCCTAAAGCGAACGTCAATGCCTTGCGCAATAGAGGGCTGTCTCACCGTCGTGAGACAGCCCTTTTTTTGCTCACGCATGCACGGACGTCCGTCCCGCCCTCAACCCCGTCATCCCCGTAGAAACGGGGCCCCCTGGATTCCCGCTTTCGCGGGAATGACGTCTGAAGGGATAGTCCCTCCTTCTGAGACTATCCCTTAGCTGGCTAATGCCCGCGCCCCCAGGAAATGGTCGAGAGGCGCAAGC
Source organism: Candidatus Sericytochromatia bacterium (assembly GCA_036676495.1). Classification (GTDB taxonomy): domain Bacteria; phylum Cyanobacteriota; class Sericytochromatia; order S15B-MN24; family UBA4093; genus UBA4093. Next base: position 72,071 of record JAKFCT010000030.1, on the reverse strand, counting down.
TGACGGCGGGACTGTTCCCGATCGTGGGGTTGGTCGTGAACAGGTACGAGGCATCGAGGCCGATCTCCATGCGATCGTAGACGGTCCATGCCAGGCCGACGCGGGGGGCGCCCACGCCGAACATGTAGTAGTTGCCGATGCCGGCGGGCAGCACCTGGGGCAGGATGTTGGCGGTCTTACCGAAGCCCAGCAGGACACCGGTCGTCAAGGAGAGGGGGCCGGCGCTGAAGTCCTTGCCGAAGATGCCTCCTCCGTAGTGGAAGGTGTTCGTCTGGGTGGTGACTCCGAAGTTCATGCCGCCGTACATGCCGAACCCGCCCTTCCAGCCCAGCGAGTCCTGCTTGATCATCTCCATGCCGAAGAGCGTGTAGATGGCATCCTGGTTCATGTTCCAGTAGGGCTGGACGACCATGTTGAAGTGCTTGTGCCCGAGGCCGCGGTGGCCCCGCATCATCCGCATGTCGCCGCGCATGCCCCCGCCGCCGCCCGGGGCCATCATCCCCTGCTCACAGTGCGGACACTCCAGTTCCCCCCCATGGGCGACGGCCGGCGGGGCCAGGCCCAGGCAGGCCGTGCCGACGGCGATCCCGGCCGCGATCCCGATGGCGGGGCTCAAGGCTGCTCGTTTCACGCGCGGACCCTCCTCCCGATACTTGGCCGCTCCCCCCACTGGGGAGCCCTATTCGGGATCCTACCTCCTTAGGCAAGCGTCAAGCGGCCCTTGGGGGAGCGGAGCTAGGCCAAGCTGGGATCGAGCTGCGCGACGGTGATGCCCGCCCGCTCGAGGATCTCCAGGCCCGCCATGTCGCGGTAGACCTGCTGGTAGTAGACCCGCTCGAAGCCCAGCTTGTTGACGATCCGCACGCAGCACGCAGGGCAGGGGAAATGGGTCACCAGCATGATCTTGGGGACGCGCGCGGGGGCGAAGTTACAGGCGTTGTCCTCGGCATGGGCATGGCCGCAGCGGCCCGGTTCTTCGCTCAGGCAGTCGTTGAAGCCGCCTACCGGGCCTCCGTTGTAGCCCACGGCGAAGATCTCGCGCATGTCCGGGGAGGCCACCACGGCCCCGACCTGCAGCCGGGAGCAGGTGCTTCGCTGCGCGAGCATCCCCGCCAGCCGCATGTAGATCGCCTCCAGGCTGGGGCGCTGGGTCGTCACTAGCCTCTCTTCCACGGCATCCTGCCTTTCGTCACGGTCAGAGCTCGGGGTCGCGCATGCCCATGCACTCCGCGCGGCCGCTCTGGCGGCCAGCGTCGAATCCGCCGGCATGGCCTCCATGATACCGTGCTTCTCCGTCTTTCTGAACCCGCTGACGGGGACGCCAGGGCCTTCGCGCGGGGCGGCCGCGACGAAAACAGCCCCCGCTCAAACATGAGCGGGGGCGATCGCCCTGTCGCGCGCCCTACGGCAGCGTGAACTGGCGCAGGCGGTGGTTGTCGCGGTCGGCGACCAGCAGGACGCCACCCGGAGCCGCTGTCAGCCCGTAGGGGATGTTGAACTGGGCCTGGGCCGGAAGGCCCCCGTCACCGCCGTACCCGCCGAAGATCGAGCCGGCGATCGTGGTGATCGTGCCGTCCGGCTGGACTTGCCGGATACGGTGGTTGCCCGAGTCCGCGATGTAGAGGTTGCCGAAGGCATCCATCGTGATGCCGGTCGGCTGGTTGAGCTGGGCTTCCGTCGCGAGCCCGCCGTCCCCTTCGCCTCCGGCCACGCCGTTGCCTGCCACGGTCGTAACCGTGCCGTCGCCTCCGATGCGCCGGATGCGGTGGTTGCCCGTGTCCGCGATGTAGACGTTGTCCTGGTCGTCCACGTAGACGTCGGTGGGCTGGGAGAACTCGGCATCCAGCGCCTGGCGCTCATCTCCCGCGAAGCCGGGATAGCCACTGCCCGCCACGACCGTCACCATCCAGTCCGGGGAGATGCGGAGGATCCGGTGGCCTCCGCGCTCGGCCACGTAGAGGTCGCCGGCCGAGTCGAAGGCCAGGCCTGCGGGCTCCGAGAGCTGCACGTAGACGCCGCGCATGGACGTGCCCACGTCCGGCAGGTAGTCGCCTCCCCCGGCGATCGTGATGATCCGCTGGGAGATGTCGATGCAGCGGATCAGGTTGCCGCCCAGCTCGCTGAAGAAGACATTGCCGCTGGCTTCGTCGGCCGTCACCTTGAATGGGGTATCGAGCTTGAGCAAGCGTCCGTTCGTCCCGTCCCCGTTGTTGCCGCGCTCTCCCGTGCCGACCGCGGTTTCCAGCACGCCGTCGTAGGTGAGCCGGCGGATCCGGTGGTTGGCGGAATCCGCGATGTACGTATCTCCTCGGATGACGACCATGCCCGTCGGCGAGCGCAGCATCCCCTCATGCCCCAGCGCCGCGTCCAGGAAGCCGGGCGTTCCGTTTCCTGCGACCGTCCAGACGAAGGGATCGCTCACGGTGACGGGAGTCGTGCCGGGCGGCGGGGTCGGCACCGGCTGCACGGTGTTCCGGGAGGGGGGCGGGGTGGCCTCGACCCCGGGCGCGGACGGCGGCGGGCTGCTGCAGGCCACGAGCGTGACCGAAAGGGCAAGGAGCAGGCTACGTATCGGCATGGCTTCTCCTTATCTCAGAACCCGGATGCGATGGTTTTGGCGATCGGCGACGTAGATGCGGCCGTCGGGGCCCACGGCGACGTCGGTCGGGTGATTGAACTGGACCACAGCGGCGATGCCATCCTGGAAGCCGGCCACGTTGTTGCCGGCCAGCGTCGTGACGCGCCCGTCGGGCGCGAGCATGCGGACCGCATGGTTGTACGTATCCGCCACGATCACGTTCCCTTGGGCGTCCGTCGTGATCCCCGTCGGGAAGTTCAGGCGGGATTGGGCGCTCATGCCGTCGCTGAAACCCAGGATGCCGTTGCCGGCGACGGTGGTGACCTGCCGGGTGGGGGTGACCTTGCGGATGCGGAGGTTTCCGTAGTCGGCGACGTAGAGGTTGTTCTGGTTGTCGAGGGTCAGTTTGCGCGGGAGATTGAAGTAGGCCGCGGTGCCGGAGCCGTCCCGGAAGCCCTTGGCGTCGGCGCCGACCCAGCGGCTCGCGACTCCCCCCTGGATCCGGTCGATGCCGGTGGTGGTGGAGACGAAGAAGGTGCCGTCGGGGGCACGGGCGATTCCCATGAGCTCGACGGGCTCCCAAACTCCTTCGGAGGTCTGGAAGGAGAGGGTGGTGACCCGGCCGTCCGGGGTGACCTGGCGCACCTTGTCGAAGTCGACGACGTAGAGGTTTCCGCCGTCACCGACGACCAGGTCCTTGGGCCCGAAGAACTGGGCGCCGCTGCCGGTTCCGTCGGAGCGGCCGAGCGTGCCTCCGGCCAGGGTGGAGACCCGGCCGTCCGGAGTGACCTTCCGGATGCGATACGCATAGGGCTCGGCGACGTAGATCGTGCCGTCCGGGGCGATCGCCATGCCTTCCGGCTCTCGGAACTGGGCCGCCGAAGCGACGCCGTCCGCGGCCCCGGAGCCTCCGCTGCCCGTGAACGTGCCCCCGTTCAACCCGGGGCGGGCGATCTCGATCTCGGGGTTCTGGGAAGGTTGTCCCGGCGTGTAGGAGTTCCCGTCCACCGGGGGCTCGACCCAGCCGGGAGGCTGCACGTTGGTGCTGGGCCACATGAAGCAGCCGCTCAGTGGGGCGAGGAGCGCGATCGCCAGGGCGTATCGAACGCGGATGCTCATGAATCCTCCTTTGCATAAAGGGCGACTCCAGCCTAGGAAGGGCGTGTTGTGCGGGAATGGCCCCGGTGTTAACCCGGTATGAAGGGAGCTTGCAAGCGGTGGATTCATCTGCGCGCAACATCCGCTTCAGCTCGGGTTAAGCCCGGCGCGGGATAAGGGAGAAAGGCGGCGACCGGCTTTGACCTGGCGCGGGTGCCATGATCATGAGCCCAGCGGTCGAGACATGCCACGAAGGGAGGTCCCCCATGAGCCTCACGAGCAACCTCACGCCGCAACGGATCGTGATCGCCGCCTGCTGCGGCCTGCTCGCCACCGGAGCCCTCTACGCCACCCAGCAAGAGCCCCCGACGACCTCCGGGATGGAGCCCGCGACCCTGATCCTGCCCGCCGTCGCGGCCCCCGCGCCGGCTGCCGGGGCGCTGACCGCCGAGGCGCTGCCCGGAGCCGCCCCGCGCAACGTGCGCCGCGTGGTGGTCACCCATGATCGCCCCGGCCAGATCGTCTTTTCCTGGGACGGTCCCGACCTGAAGGTCGAGATCATCGATGCCGCTCCGTCCCCGTCCGCCAAAGGAGCGTCGTAGCCATGTTGTTGCGCACCTTGCTGGTCTCTTCCTCCCAGACGCCGTTCGAGGAGACCGGCTGGAGCACCGTCGGCGCGCGGGTCCGAACCCAGGCCGGGTTCTCGCTGATCGGGGAGGCCCTCGGAGAGGAGGCCATCGGGTTCGCCTCCTTGAGCCGCCCGGATCTGTTGATCGTGGCATGGAGCGCCGGTTCCGAGGCCCTGGTGGCCGGGCTCCGCGCGGCCTGTCCGGAAGCGCGCTTCCTGCTGGTGGATGGCCCCGCGGGCATGAAGGACGTGGCGAGCTCGGAGCACCTCGACGCGGCCCTCGCGCGGATCGCCTCGGAGCAGGCCCGGACCATGCCGGAGCGTCCCCGTCCCGGCAAGCTCATCGTCGTCTATGGCCCCAAGGGCGGCTCCGGCCGCTCGCAACTGGCGACCAACCTCGCCATCGCCCTCTCCCGGGGCACGTCGCGCGAGACGATCGTGCTCGACGGAGCCTTCGAGCACGGAGAGCAGGACCTCTTCCTCAATCTCCAAGCTCCGGGCCTCTCGGCGGTGACGTCGCCGCATCGCCTGGATGCCGCGCTGGTGGCGCACCCGACCGGGGTGAAGCTCCTGGCGTCCAGTGGCTCCGATCTGCCCCTCACTCCCGACGGTCTCGCCCCCTTGCTGGGCTGGCTGAAGCAGCGGGACGCGTGGACCGTGGTGGATACCCATCCCTCCCTGAAGGAGTTCAACCGGCTCTTCCTCAGCGAGGCCGATCGGGTCTACGTGCCGTTGAACCTGGATCTCAGCCATTTGCGGGCCCTGCAGCGCGACCTGGCCGCCTGCCGGGAAAGGGGAATCGACACCTCCCGCTTCGAGTTCGTCTGCTGGGCAGAGCGCTCCGAGGTCACACGCGAGGATGCCGCCCGGACGCTCAAGCGCCCCGTCGACTGGAGCCTTCCCCATGATCCGGGAAAGGTGCGCGCGGCCATCAACCAGGGCATCCCGATCCTGCAATCGGATCCCCGCGGCCCGTTGGCGCGCGAGCTCTCCCGCCTGGTCGCCGCCATGGGCGAGCCGCGTCAGACCATGGCCTTGGTGACGGCGCAGGCGCAGCCCTGGCAGGGACTCTTGAACTGGCTGCGCCGGGGACCGACCCCGAACGGGTTCGGGGCCTAGCGGGGCGCGGGAATGACGTATCTACTGCTCTTCCTGGCCGTGACCCTCGCGGCCCTGGGCGTTCTGGCCCTCGTGCCGGCACGCCCCCGGGCTGGCGTCCGCATGCGCCTCGATCGTCTGGAAACCGTCGGCGGCGCCTTGGTGCCCGTGGAAGACGCCCGCAAGCGCCCGCGCAAGGCCAAGGCGCGCAAGCGCCGGCGGCACGTGCCGCGTGCCCTCCGGCTCGCCGTCATGGCGGCGCTGCTCATGGGGCCGGCATGGATCGCCTGGGGGCCCTTGCAGGCCGTCGTGGCCGTCTCGGGCTTCGTCCTCGTGCTCGGCTGCGGTGATTTGCTCTGGAAGGGATGGAGCATGCGCATGGTGCGGCGACAGCTTCCGGCTGCCGTCCGGATCTTGTCGGAGCGCCTGAGGGCGACCAATTCGTTCTTCGCGGCCCTCGAAGCCGTCGAGAAATCCGGCATGCAGCCGGTGGCGTCTCAGTTCGGGAAGGTGCGCGAGGACGTGGCGAGTGGCCTCCCCGAAGAACAGGCCTTGGAGCGCTTCGCGGCCCGGATTCCGATCCTGGAGACGGAGATCCTGGCCAAGGCGATCGCCTACCATCCCCAGAAGGGCCAGCGCTTGGCCGCAGCCCTGGACGGCATCGCCGAGCTGCTGGATGGGCGACGCCGCCTGATCGGCGTCCTGGACGGCGCCTGGGGAGGAGGCTAGGATGGCTTTCCTGTTCGGACTGGCAATTCTCGGCACCCTCGTCGCGCTGATGATGCTGCGGGTCGGCGCCTTGAAGAAGAAGCGTGCGGTCGCCCGCCGGCTCGACATGCTCAGCGAGGTGGACGGCTGGACGGTTTCAAGCGGATGGTCGGGGGCCTCGGTCTGGCTGCTCGACTTCGTGAGGGCCCTCGGGACCGCCAAGGGGCCCCGTCCCCTCGCGGTGGGAGGCGTCCTCGTCGCCGGAGTCTTCGGGGTGGTCTACGCCGGCTGGATCGCGGATCGCTCCGGCGCCCTCTGGGGCCTGGTCGGGGGGACGGCCCTCGCGGCGCTCGCCTGGATGCTCGGGGGCAGCCTGCTGGAGGGCACGGCGCGCCGCCGCCGCGACCGGATCTCCCGCGCGCTTCCCGATTGGGTGGATACCGTCGCCTGTTACCTCCTGGTCGGCATGCCCTTCGAATCGGCGGTCGGCATGGCGATCCGCGCCCGGATCCGCTCGGGCAAGGAGCTCAAGGACGAGTGGTTCCGCTACCTCCAGGATACCCGCCTGGGCAGCGGCCGGAACGAAGCGCTCGTGGCCTTGGCGCGCCGCTGCGACTCCGAGGAGATGCACCGGGTGATCGGGGCGGTCATGGCCGCTCCCGACGACCGTGAGGGGCTGGCCCGCAGCCTTCAGGCTTGCGCCCTCGAGTTGCAGGCCAACGCGCTCGCGCAGAAGCGTTCCCGGGATGGCTGGCGCCTCCTGGCGGTCGTGGCGACGGGCATCGGCATGGCGCTCGCCATCGGCGTCTTCTAGACCCCGGCAAATCCGCTCGAGGCTCCCATGGCCCCTTCCCGGGTCATGGGAGCCTTGTCATCGGAAGCGAACAGGACTAGAATCGGGGCGGGCAAAGGATATCCGCGGAGCCCCCAGGAGGTCGCCATGAACCCATCGAATCTTCCCGTCCGTCGCCTCACCCGATCCGTCTCCGATCGCATGATCGCCGGGGTCGCCGGAGGGCTGGCCGAGTACATGAAGGTGGATCCCGTCTGGATCCGCATCCTCTTCGTCGCCCTGGCCGTCTTCAGCGGAGGCGTCTTCCTCCTGGTTTACCTGGCGGCCTGGATCCTCGTTCCCGAGGCTTCCGCGACCCCTGGGGTCGCCTCGAAGCCCCCCAGCCGTCTGCACCGCTCGGCATCCGAGCGGATGGTCGCCGGAGTTTGCGGCGGCCTCGCCGAGACCTTCAAGGTGGATCCCGCCCTCGTTCGGCTCGCGGCCGTGGCGGCCATCGTCTTCACCGGCGGCGCCGCCCTGCTGGCCTACCTGGTCGCTTGGGTCGTCATGCCCCTCGAACCCTCCGCCCCCCTGGTCCTACCTGCAGGAGAGACGCATGAGCCTTCCGTCGACGCGCCGACTCGTCCGGTCGAGTAACCACAAACTCCTCGCAGGCGTCTGCGGCGGCCTCGCCGCGCGGATGGGCATCTCCCCCGCGCTGGCACGGGGGATTTGGCTGCTGCTCAGCCTGCTGCCCGGCCCCATGTGGGTGCTCTACCTGATCCTCTGGATCGTGCTTCCCCAAGAAAAAACCTAGAGCTAACGTCGTTTCTACAGGGCAGTTACGCTTTCTCAGCCCTAGCCGCAGGCGCTAGCCACCCCGGATCAGCCGGCAAGCGCGATCGCCCCGCCTCCTCCCACGAGAGGAAGACGGGGCGATCGCGTCTGACGGGGCGTGCCGCGACGGGCGCTAGCCGCCCACCGACTGGATCAGCGTCTTGAGCCGCTTCTGGATCTCGGGATCCTGCGTCAGGCTGATCGCCTTGTTCCAGTGGGCCTTCGCATCCGTGTTGTTGCCGGAGGCCCGGTAGACGATGCCCAGGTTCATGTGGGCGTTCAGGTGCTCGGGAGCATCGTGCAAGGCGCGATGGTACTCGGCGATCGCCTCCTGGGACTTCCCTTGATAGAAGAGCGCCGTGCCCATGTCCACCCGGACGTCCGGATTCGTCGGAGTCAGGGCGAGGGCCTTGGTGTAGGTCTCGGCCGCCTGGGGGAACTTGCCGGAGTCGAAATAGGCATTGCCCAAGGCGATCAGGCCCGCGGCATTCTGCGGATTGCTCTGGGCGGCCGCTTCGAGGGATTTGAGGCGCGCGTCGTCGGCGGCATGAGCCTCGTGATCATGCGGAGCTTCCGCGGCCGGAGGGCCGTCGAAGAGCATCGCCAGCGGGCCCAGCGACGAGAGCACCAGCCCCGCGGCGAGGATGCCGACCCCGATGCCCACGATGGCCGAGCGTTTCCGGCGGGGCAGCATTTCCGGGTCGGACGGGGAGACGTGACGGGGTTTACGGGCCATGGCTTCCTCCTTGAGCGCAATTGCGCCTCATGCTACGCGTTGAACGCTTCGGGCGCAAGCGTCTCGCCCGCATAACTGTTCATGCGCCGCGTCCGAAGCGCGTTCGCGAGGTCTCCGCGCCTCCCGAACGCCATCGCACGCGTTCGCCGTCCCCCCGGGACCGCCGCAGGCCCGCATCCCTGCAGCCGTCTGCTAGAATGGAAGGGCTCGCCTGTCCATTCCAAGGGAGTCCTCATGTCGTCCATCGAAACCCTCACCTTGACCCAGAGCCTCCAGCGCTCGCTCTCGACCCTGCTCATCTGGGGCGCCCTCTATGGCGGCCTCTTGCTGCTCCTGCTCACCATGCGTCCCGGCTCCTTCCCCGGCGATAACGCCCTGGTCGTTCCGTCGCTCATCGGAGCGCTCGTCCTGACGGCCGTCGGTCTCGGCGGAGGCTGGATCCTCTGGCAGAAAACCCGCCTCGAGGCTCTCAAAGATGTCCCGGCGCGCAAGTTCGGCGCCAAGGAGCGCGAGCCCGGCCTGACTCCTCGCGCCCAGCTGCTGCGCAAGCGGGTCATCCTGACCGCGACGTGCTTCGAGATCCCGGCCTTCATCGGCTTCGCGCTTCCCCTGATGGGCGGCCGCTCGCTGCTCTGGGTCGGCATCGCCCTCATCGCCGCCAGCGTCGCCATCATCTTCTGGCTCAAGAAGCAAGTTCCCGCCCGGATCCGCGAGGCGCTCGGCTAGATGCTCAAGTTCCTCCACCTCGCCGATATCCACCTGGGAAACAACCAGTACCAGAACGACGATCGGATGCGCGACTTCTTCTACGCGCTCCATGCGGTGATCCGCCGCTTCGCGATCGCCGAGGGAGTGGATTTCGTCGTGGTGGCCGGGGACCTCTTCGATCGCCGGAACATCGAGCCGCGCGTGCTGACCCAGGCGACCCTCATCTTCAAGGAGCTCAAGGACGCCGGCATCCCGGTCTACGCCATCGAGGGCAACCATGACCGCAGCGGCCCCCATGACGGGGTGAGCTGGCTGCGCTACCTCTCGGACTGGGACTGGTTCCGCCTCCTCGAGCCGGATCACGCCGAGGACGGCCGCATCACCCTTCACCCCTGGGACGGGAGGCGCGGCGGCTACCTCGACCACGGAGGCGTCCGGATCATCGGCTCTCGGTGGTACGGGTCGAGCACGGCGACCGTCATCGCGCCGTTGGCCGAGGCCATCTCGAGCCTGCCGCCCTGCCCTGCCCAGATCATGCTCTTCCACGCGGGGCTCGAGGGCTACATCGACTCGTATTCGGGCGGCCTGAGCCATCACCAACTGCTTCCCCTCAAGGAGGCGGGCGTCACCTACCTGGCGCTGGGGCATATCCACAAGCGCTACGAGGAAGGCGGCTGGATCTATAACCCGGGCTCGACCGAGTCCTGTAACGTCGCCGAGTACGCCGAGGTGCGGGGCGCCTACCTGGTGGAGGTCGATCCCGCGACGGGGCGGCATCAGGCCCGCCACATCGACCATCAGGAATTCGACACGCAACGCCCCTTCCAGCGCTTGCGCTTCGACGTGACGGGGCATGCCACTCCCGAGGCGGTCCTGGCCGCCTTGGAGGGCGAGATCGCCGCCAACCGCGAGACGCACCGCGATCGCCCCGTCGTCGAGGTCACGCTCGCCGGCGTGCTGGGCTTCAAGCGCCATGAGCTGGAGCTCGCCAAGGTCGAGGCCCTGGTCTTGAAGCACCTCGATCCCCTGCTGGTGAGGATCCGCTACGATGCCGTGCCGGCTGAGTACGCCGTGGCCCCGGGAGTCTCCATCGGGACCGACCGCAAGCAGCTCGAACGCGAGATCATGCGGGACCTGGTCGCGCGCGACTCCCGCTACGGCCAGGACGCGGACCGCTTCTCGCAGATCGTGGTCTCGCTGAAGAACCGGGCGCTCGCCGGAGACGCCCCCTCGGACATCGCGGACTTCGTGGCCCAGGAGCTGACCGGGAAGCTCGCGTCAGCCGCCGGGGAGGACTAGATGCACATCGTTTCGGTCGAGCTCGAGGACATCAAGCGCTACGAGTCGGCGTCCTACACCTTCACGACGGGAACCAACGCCATCTCGGGCCCCAACGGCGCGGGCAAGTCCACCATCCTCGAAGCCATCGGCTACGCGCTCTTCGACACCTTGCCCTACAAGAAGGAAGACTTCCTGAGGAAGGGCGCCAAGACGGGGACGGTCCGAGTCACCTTCGAATCCAGCCTGGACGGGCGGTCTTACACCGTGGTGCGCAACACCCGCGCCTCGTACTACGTCTACGATCCCCAGACGAAGACCAAACTCGCCGAGCAAAAAGCCGACGTCCTCTCCTGGCTTCGCCTGCACCTGGGCGTCGAGCCCGACACCGACCTGGAAGAGCTGTTCAGGACGGCGATTGGGGTGCCGCAGGGAACGTTCACGGCCATCTTCGCCGAGACGGCCGTCCGCCGCAAAGCCGTCTTCGACCGGGTCCTCCGGGTCGAGGAGTACCGGAAGTCCTCCGATGCCCTCAAGGAGACGCATACGCACCTCAACGGCCGGGTCAACGAGGTGGATATGAAGCTGGCGGGCTTCCATGGGCAACTCATGCGCCTGCCCGAACTCGAGCGGCAGCGGGAGCAGCTGGCAATGCAGCTGGAGGACACCTCCCGGAAGCTGGAGGGAAGCCGCCGGGAACTAGCCCTCTGGAAATCGCGCCTGGCCGAAACCGATGCCCTCTTCGAGCGCATGCAGGCCGAGGAGAACCAGTTCCGCCTGGTGACGACCCAGCGGGAGGCCGCCGAAAAAGAAGTCGCCTCGCACGCCGCCCGCGTGGCGGAGGCGCAGTCGGCCAGCGACGACGCGGCGAAGGCCGCCCCGGATCACCGGGCCTACCAGGAGGCCGAGGCCGCGCTGAAGCGCCTCTCGGAGGATCGCGTCCGGCGCGAGGAGATCGTCAAGCGCCAGGCCGAGACCCTCCGAGAGCAATCGGTCCTGTCGGCCGAAATCCAGTCGCTTCAGGGTCAGCTGACGGCGCTCGATGCCGAGCGCCAGGAATTCGAGCTTCTCGCCCCCAAGGTGCAAGCCCAGGAAGCGCTGGAGCGGGAAGTTCGGGAGCTGGAGCGGCAGGTTACCGAGGCCAAGGAACGGGAGGCCAAGATCGTCCGGCTCGAACGCGAGCTGGCGACCCGGCAGGAGCAACTCGAGGCGCTCGCCAAGGATCTGGCGGGTCTAGAAGCCCTGCGCCCCGATGCCGAGCGCGTTCCTGGGCTGGAGTCGGCCCAGGAGGCGGCAACCAAGCGGCAAGCCGAGCTTCAGGAAAAGCTGCAGGCTCAAAAGGAGTCCGAGCAGCGGCTATCGCATCTGCGTGAGGGACAGGCCAAGGACCAGAAGCAGCTCGACGAGGTCTCGCAGCTCATCTCCAGGAAGGCGAAGCTCAAGGACCTGGCTGCCGAGGAGCCGGCGATTCGGGAGAAGGGCCAGGCGCTCAGCGATCAGGTTTCTCGCCTGGAAGGCGCCCTGGAGCGGGACCGCAAGGCGCAGTCGGATTTCAAGGGCGGAAATGCCTGCCCCATCCTGCTGGTGGGCTGTCCGGTCCTGGAAGGGCAGACCGCGGCGGAGTACTTCGCGGCGCAGATTGCCGAGCGCGAGCGCGAGATCGCCGAGCGGACCCGGGAGCGGGACGCGTTGCGCAAGCGCTACCAGGAGGCCAAGGCGGCCGAGCGCGAGGTCGCGGGCCTGAGCGAGCTGGAGCGCCAGCGAGACGGCCTGACGGCCTCCATCCAGGCGATGGAGGCCCAGATTCGGGAGGTCGTGGCCCTGAGCCAGGTCCGTCTGGATCCGGCCGAGCTGGAAAGGCTGCAGCAGGAAGCCAAGCGCCTGGGCGAGGAACTCGCTAAGGCGCGCGAAGCGGCCGTGAGGCTGGAATCGCGGGACCGGCTGGCGAGTCAGCTCGAGGCGCTCAGGGCGGAGACGGAGTCCCGGCAGCGCGAGTGCGAGGCGGATCGTCAGCGCTTGAGCGAGCTTGCCGGGGTGGCGCCGAAGCTGGCCGCGCGTGAGCAGGAGCTGAAGCAGCTGGGGGATCCGCGGTCGCGGCATGGGGCGATCGCCAAGAACCTGGAGCGCCGCCCCCAGCTCGAACGCGAGCGCGAGGACCGCCTCGCCCGCGAGCAGGCCGCCCAGCAGCGGCTGCGCCAGCTGGCCCTCGAACTCGATCCGTTCTCCGACCTCGACGAACGCTGGCAACGCGAGACCCTGGCCAAGGAAGCCACGGAACCCGGTTACCGGCGCTTCCTCACCCTCTCGACCACCGCCGGCGAGCTGCCGGCTCGCCAGGCAAGCCTGGCCGAGGCCCAGAAGCGTCTCGACGAGCTGAGCGAAGCGTTGCGAAAGGTCTCGAAGTCCCTGGAGAGTAGCCGTCTGGCGTATCGCCAGGAGGACCACCAGGCGCTGAGGGATCGGGTCGAGGCGCATGCCGCCGAGGCGATCCGTATGGAGCAGAACGTCGTCTTCCTGGAACAGCAAAGCGCGACGACCGCCAAGGAAATCGCCGAGCTGCAGCGGATCCAGGTCGAACTGGCGGATACCCTTCAGGAGCGGGAGCGGCTCGCAGGGCTCGCGGCCTTCGTGGAGTTCGCGCGCGCCACCCTCAAGGAGGCGGGCCCCTACATCACGGAAGCGTACCTCCTCAACATCTCCCTGGAGGCGGATCGCCTCTTCCGCGACATCACCGGCAACCATCACGTCCACTTGCGCTGGAACTCCGACTACGAGATCCTGCTCGAGGAAGACGGTCGCGAGCGGCCCTTCGCGAGCCTCTCGGGAGGCGAGCAGATGGCCGCGGCGCTTTCCGTCCGCCTCGCCCTGCTCAAGGAGATGTCGGCGATCGACATCGCGTTCTTCGACGAGCCGACCACCAACATGGACGAGAACCGCCGCCAGAACCTCGCCTTCTCGATTGGCGAGCTCAAGGGCTTCACCCAGCTGGTCGTCATCTCGCACGACGACACCTTCGAGCAGTGGACCGACCATGTCGTCCGGGTCGGAGCGCCTTTAACTCAAAGTTAACTGCGCTTTCGCGTCGATTTTACCGCTTAACGGCCTCTGAACGGGGACAACCCAGGTGGACCCCCGGAAAGGAGACCCGCCATGGCCGATGCGATCCGTCCCCCCGCCCTGAATACGCTTGCCCGCTATGCCATGCCGAGCTACGTGGCCGAGCTGAAGCCCGCCGCGAAGGATCTGCAGGCGCAAGGCGTCGTGGGCGACACGCTCCACCTTGCGGGCAAGCTGGGGAACCACGTCTACCAGGCGTCGGCGCATACCCACGTGGCCCGCGCGGCCCTGGGAACCGGCATCAAGAGTTTCGGGGCGGTCCTGGGCAAGGCCTCGGGCATCTCGGGGCTGGTCTCGGCGGCCATGTCGGCCGTGACGCACGGTTTAAAGGTGGCCAAGGGCGAGGAGACCATGGGGCGCGCCGCCAAGATGGTTGCCGTCGATACGGCCGGGGGCATGGCGGGGGGAGCCGGAGCGGCCTTGCTCAGCGGCGTGACCGCAGCGGCCCTCGGAGCGCTGGGCCTCGCAGGCTGGCCGCTGACGCTGGCGGGAGCCGTGGCGGGGTTCGTCGGGTTCTCCTGGGGAGACAACTTCGTCCGCTCGAAGGTCTTCGGCTTCCTGGACTACCTACGCGACAAGCAGGACGGAAAGGTCAGCTGACGGAGCGCTCCACGATCTGGGCGTCCAGCAGCCTGATGAAGTGGCCGACGACCTCCGGATCGAAGAGGGTCCCTGCGCCTCGCCGGACCTCGTCTCGGGCGGCGCTGAGGTCCGAAGGCAGGGCGTTCGATAGTGTCAGGAAGGCGTCGATGACGGCCAGCACGCGGGATACGAGCGGAATGGCCGGCCCCTTGATCCCGTAGGGGAACCCCGAGCCGTCCCAGTGTTCATGATGGTAGAGAATGGCCTCGGCGACGGTGCCCATCCCGGCAATCTGCTCGACGATCTGCTTCGAGAGCTGAGGATGGCCCTTCACCAGGGCCAATTCCTTGTCGTCGAGGTCCTCGCGCTTGGTGAGCGCATCGGCCGGCAGGGCAATCTTGCCGATGTGAAGCAATGAGGCGGCCAGAACCATGTCGCGACGCTGGATCGCGGAGAGGCCGACGGAGACGCCCAGCTGGTTGGCGATCTCGGCCAGCTCCTCGGCGTAGGTGGAGCGACTCTGATCCGTGAGGGCGACCTCGGTGGCAATCTCGGCGATCGTCGTGAGGAAGGCCTGGTGATGGACCTTGCTCTCGGCGGCAGGCACGGCGAGTTCTCCGCATTCCGCGCAGACCTGGTTGCGCCCGCTGGACTTCGCCTCGTAGAGGGCCTGGTCGGCGCGGTTGATGAGCTCGGTCGGGGTATCCGACTTGCGCTGCTGCGCCACTCCGATGGAGACGGTGATGGGCGGAACCTGGACCCGCTCTTCGGTCATGAAGACCATGTCGCGTACGAAGCGGCGGATGCGCTCGGCGACGATCAGCGCTCCCTTGAGGTCGGTGCTGGGGAGCAGGATGGACATCTCTTCACCGCCGTAGCGCGCGACCAGATCGCAGTCGCGCACCTGACCGCGCAGGGCATGAGCGACCCGGCGCAGGACCACGTCGCCGGTCAAGTGCCCGTAGGTGTCGTTGATCTTCTTGAAGTGGTCGATATCGACCAGGAGCATGGTCAGCGGTGCGCCGTAGCGTTTGCAGCGGGCGAATTCCAGGGCCAGCAGCTCCTTGAAGTGGGTGTGGTTGTAGAGCCCCGTGAGACCGTCGGTGACCGCGCGCTGGCGGGCATCCTCGTAGAGGGCTCCGAGCTCGGTCAGCTTCTTTTCCTGCTCGACGAGCCGGGACTGACTCTTGCGCTGCTCGAGCGTCAGGGCCACGAACGGCATCAAGGCCGCCAAGACCTGCCGCATCGCGGGCATGAGCGGTTCATCGGAGGCGAGCACGATGGCTCCGTCGAATCGGGCTTCCTGGAAGAAGGGGGCGCAATAGGCCATGCGGCCGTCCCAGTCGCCCTCGCGCGGCTCATGCTCGGCCATGGCTTCCAGGACGATTTCCGGCACGATCTCGAGCTCGCCGGCAGGCACCATGGCCGCCACGTAAAGCTCGGTCTCCAAGAGGAGCAGCCCCTGGGCGAACCCGTACTGCGTCGCCAGGATCTCCAGGATCCCCTGCGCCAGGTCGTCGACCATCAGCGTTTGCTGGCGAACCTCCTCGATCTGTTGCATCAGAAGGGCCAGTTGGGTCAGGTTCGCTTCGGTTTGTGTCGCGTCCGCCATGTCAATTAACCCTAGGATCGGGGAGCCGCTAGGTTCTTCATACCCGTCCCGCCACTAACCTAGCATGGGTCTTGGGCGAGCGGGACGGTGAAAGTGAACGTCGAGCCTTGATCGACGGCGCTGGTGAGGGCGATCCGGCCGCCGTGAAGCTCAACGAGGCGCTTGGCGATCGGGAGACCCAGCCCGGTGCCTCGGGCTTCGCGGTCCCGGACCTGCCGAAAGCGCTCGAAGACCAGCTTCTGGTTCTCCGCGGAGATGCCGCAGCCGGTGTCCTTGACGCTGATGGCCACCTGGGGCGCCTTGCGTCCCGTCGACTTTTCCAACCACGCCGTGACGCTCACCGAGCCGCCTTGCGGCGTGAACTTGATGGCATTGGAAACCAGGTTCAAGAGCACTTGCCGGATCCGTACCGCGTCCGCCTGGATCAGGGGCAGGGACTCGGGCACGTCGATTTCCCAGTTCAGGCCCTTCTCGTTGAGCAGGGGAGCGACCAGCATCTCGGTATCGCGCATCAAGAGAGGGACGCTCAAGGGCTCGGGATGCAGCTCGAGGCGCTTGGCTTCCAGCTTGGCCAGGTCGAGCACGTCGTTGATCAGCTTGCGGATCAAGAGGGCGCCCTGCGAGATCATGGAGATGTATTCTTCCTGGGGGCCGCTCAGCTCGGAGGCGAAGTCCTCGAGCAGCAGCTCGCAGGCGCCGGAAATGGCCGTGAGCGGGGTGCGCAGCTCATGGGAAAGCGACGAGATGAACTCGGCCCGGTTCTTGTCGACCTCCAGCAGCTTGCGGTTGGTCATCTTGAGTTCGTCCAGGTGGCGCTGCTGGGTCTCCTTCCAGCGTTGCTCGAAGGCTTCGGCCACTTGCAACTGGAAGGTCGCGATCAGGCCCGGCTCCGGGGATTGGAGCCGAAACTGCGCCTCGATGAAGACGCTCAGCGCATGGCTCAGGCTCAAGCCTTCGTCGTGAAAGGCGTTCACCCAGGACGAGGCGAGTTCGGGAAGCGGAGGATGCGGCGCGGCCATGGCGCGCAACACGTGCCGGACCTCGTCGGCCAGGGCTTCCGGGGCGCCGGTCGCTTGGAGCCAGTCCGCCAGCAGGGCGTCCATGGCAGGGTCTGGGGGAGGGGGGGCGGGCTTAACCGTTCTTGCTTTGTCGCTGCTGGCCACGCACAACCCTCAATTCTACCTGGAGATGCCACCCCGGAGGTGAGAACATCAGGATAGCATAGCGATCAAGCGCATCGCAACGTCAGGGTCGGGGGTGAGCCTGCTGGTAGACCTGTCTTAGCCGATCCTGGCTGACGTGGGTGTAGATTTGGGTGGTCGAAAGGCTGGCATGGCCCAGCAATTCCTGCACCACGCGTAGGTCTGCGCCGCCCTCCAGCAGATGCGTGGCGAAGGTATGCCGGAGCGTATGGGGGGAAATCGGCTTGCTGATGCCGGCCTTGCGCGCGCGCATCTTGAGCATGCGGTCGATGGATCGGGAGCTCAGGGGCTTTCCTGAACGGTTGAGGAAGAGCTTGTCCGTATTCACGGGCTGAAAATGGGGGCGTGCCGCGTCGAGGTAACGCCGTAAGTGGCCCATGGCGGAGTCGCTCATCAGGACCATGCGCTCTTTGCTGCCTTTCCCGACGACCCGGATTTCCGCTTCCTCCCAGTTGAGCTGGCGGAGGGAAAGGTCGGCGATCTCGCTGACGCGCATGCCGGTGGCGTACAGCAGCTCGAGCAAAGCGCGGTCGCGCAGTCCCAGGGGGCTCTCGTCGGGAGAGTCCAGCAGGCGCTGGAGCTCTTCCCAGTCGAGGAAGCTCGGAAGCTTACGGGTCAGCTTGGGACTTTGCAAGCCGAGGGTGGGGTTGCCGGGAATCATGCGTTCCCGGACGAGGAACCGGAAGTACGTACGCAAGGTGGCCATCCTCCGGGCGATGGTCGAGCGCTCGTAGCCTTCCTGCTTGAGATGCCCCAGAAAGCGCCTCAGCGTCCGGTAATCGACCTTCTCTAGCGGCTGATCCGCGAGGAAGGCGTGGAACATGTCGAGATCCTGCCGGTAGGCGCGAATCGAGTGGGGGGATAGGTTGCGCTCGATTTCCAAGTAAAGGCTGAAGGCCTCCTTGGGATGCATCTAGGCACGTTCCACGCTGGGAAAGGCGAGCTGGGTCACGCCGGGGCGGACGGGCACGACGTGGCAGCGGCGGCAGCGGGGCTCGTACTTGTCATGGGCGCCCACCAGGATCACCGGGTCGTCCCATTCGGCCGGCTCTCCGTTGATGAGACGCTGGGATCGGGTGGCCGGGGCGTTGCACTGGACGCAGATGGCGGTGAGCTTCTCGACCTGCTCGGCCAGGGCCAAGAGGCGCGGCATGATGCCGAACGGTTCTCCCCGGAAGTCCATGTCGAGCCCCGAGCAGATGACCCGCTTTCCCGCATTGGCGAGAGCCTGGATCACCTCGACCACGCCGTCGTCGAAGAACTGGACTTCGTCGATGGCGACCACCTCGGTGCTCTCGTCCGTGAGGCGCCAGACTTCCTCCGAGCCGTTGGCGCGGACCGCCCGGTAGCGGGTGCCCGAGTGGCTGCTGACATCCTCGGGGGAATAGCGGACGTCGATGATGGGCTTGAAGACCTGAACGTTCTGGCGGGCGATCTCAGCCCGCTTGATCCGACGGATCAGCTCCTCGGTCTTGCCGCAGTACATCGACCCGCAGATGACTTCGATCCAGCCCTGCGGGGCGGACGTCGTGTAGAATCCCGCTCTCAAAACGTGCTTCCTCGGTTGATGATCCAGCGCCGGAGTGGCGCTGAAATGGGCTCGGATCCGGCAGGGTGAACCAGGCCTCGCTCGGAGGCTTCATCTCTAGCCAGAATACCATCCCCTCGCCCCCTGAAACCACATGGCCGACAAAAGTTTACCGATCGCCATGGCGGTAAAGCCGCACAGCGAGCGGTTCTGGTTCCAGATGTGATATTAATATACTTTTGTGTATATAAGTCATGAGAGACGGGTGACGTGAAAGGAGGAGGCCGCATGGGGACGCTGGTGATCGTCGTGGGCATGGCGCTTCTGAGCCTTTTGGGGGCCACCGTCTTGAGCGCGCAGAGGCGGGGGCCGAAAGCGATTCCCGAGGATCCGCCGCCTTCGGGGCTGCTCTTAGCTGCCAAGCGCCGCTTCATCGCGGAGATGAACCGACGCATCTTCCGCGAACCGGAGATTTCCCCCCAGCTTCAGACCCTGCGGGACATGGTGGTGGGGTGGTACGAGTTGAAGGGCCCCGTGGTCGGGGTGCGCTTCGTGGCGCGGCATTGCTGCGAGGTCTGCCACCGGCTGGACGGCCAGCAGGTCGGCCTGCTGGATGTCTCCTACCTGGTTCGCCACGTGCCTCCGATTCACCGGGAGCATGGCCGTCAGAAGGACTGCTCGTGCACGCTCCAGCCGGTCACGGTCGCGCGCGGGAGGCGCGTGCATGAGAAAGGAGCGGTCCGGTCATCCCGGCCGCTCCTCAGGTGATGGCCCGCGCCGTCGCGGGGCGCTAGACGGGGGCGAGCTCGCTGGCCATGGTCGCTTCCAGGTCGGCGAGCGCGCGCTCGGCCTGTAGCTGGTGCCGCTGGACCTTGTCCCGGATCTTCTCCGGCCAGGGCTCGAGGATGCCCCAGTTGGAGTTCATCGGCTGGAAGGTCTTGGCTTCGGCGTGCGAGACGTAGTGGAGCAGCGAACCGAGCATGGTCGTCCGCGGCAGGACCAAAGGAGCCTCGCCGCGCATGACCCGGGCCAGGTTGATGCCGGCGATGAGGCCGGCGGCCGTGGACTCGGTGTAGCCTTCCACCCCGATGAGCTGTCCGGCCAGGAACCAGTTGGGATGCTCGCGCCACTGCAACGAGGCGTTGAGGAAGGCCGGGGACGCCAGGTAGGTATTGCGGTGCATGACGCCCAGCCGGACGAACTCGGCATGCTCCATGCCGGGGATCATCTGGAAGACGCGCTTCTGCTCGCCCCATTTGAGCTGGGTCTGGAAGCCGACCATGTTGTAGAGGTCGCCGGCGACGTTGTCCTGCCGGAGCTGAAGCACGGCGTAGGGCCGCCGTCCCGTGCGGGGATCGGTGAGGCCGACCGGCTTCATGGGACCGTAGCGCAGGGTGTCGATCCCGCGGCGCGCGATCACTTCGGCGGGCAAGCAGCCCTCGAAGAAGTTCTTCTCCTCGGCGCCCAGGTGCAGGACGGCGCCTTCGGCCTGGGTCAGGGCCGTCCAGAAGGCCTCGTACTCCTCCTTGGTGAAGGGGCAGTTGAGGTACACTCCCTCGCCCTTGTCGTAGCGGGCCTGGCGGAAGATCTTGTCCATGTCCAGGCTTTCGAGCGTCACGATGGGGGCGGCGGCGTCGTAGAAGTGAAGGTGTTCGGCCCCGGTGCGCCGGCGCAACTCCTCGGAGAGGGCCTCCGAGGTCAGGGGGCCCGTGGCGATGATGGTGGGCTCCGCCTCGTCGAGGGCATGGTGCTCCTCGCGGTGCAGCGTGATCCGGGGGTGCTGGCCGATCTTCTCGGTGACGAAGGCCGCGAAGCGATCGCGGTCGACCGCCAGCGCCCCGCCTGCCGGCACCTGGGCATGATCGGCCGCCTGGAGGATCAAGGAGCCCAGCTTGCGCATCTCCGCCTTGATGAGGCCCGAGGCGTTGCCCATGCCGAAGGAGCCCAGGGAGTTCGAGCAGACCAGCTCCGCCAGGCGATCGGTATGATGCGCCTTGGTGGAGACCTGAGGGCGCATCTCGTAGAGGTCCACGTCGATGCCCCGCTGGGCGAGCTGCCAGGCCGCTTCCGACCCGGCCAGCCCGCCGCCGATGACCTTGGCGCGCATGCTAGGACTCCTTTCCGGATTCCGCGCTCGCCGCTTCGGACTCGGAACCCTCCTCCGAGCCGCCCTTGCCGTCGGCCGAAGCGGCCTTCTTGGGGAGGTTCTGGATGTTCTTGCAGTCCGCGTTGGTGCAGAGGAGGAAGCTCCGTCCCGCCTTGGAGCGCTTGATCACCATGTAGGTGCTGCACTTCACGCAGTGGGTATCGGTGGGCTGATCCCAGGAGGTGAAGGTGCACTCGGGGTACTTCGAGCAGCCGTAGAAGGTCTTGCCCGTGCGGGTGCGCTTGATGATGATGTCGCCCGTGCAGCCCGGAGTCTTGCAGGCCACTCCCACCTTCTTGATGATGGGCTTGGTGGTCTTGCATTCGGGATACTTGGAGCAGGCCATGAACTCGCCGAAGCGGCCCGACTTGATCAGCATCTCCGCGCCGCAGTTCTCGCAGTTCTCGCCGGAGGGGATGGCCACGGGCTTCATTTCCTTGGCGGCCGTCTTGAGGGTCTGCTGGAAGGGCTCGTAGAAGTTCGAGATGATCAGCTGCCACTCGCGCTCGCCGGTTTCGACGGAGTCGAGCTTGTCCTCCATGTCGGCGGTGAAGTTCACGTCGACGATGTCGGGGAAGTGCTGGACCAGCTGTTCGTTGACCTGCATGCCGAGCTCGGTGGGCTTGAGGGCGCGGCCGTCCTTCTCGACGTAGCCGCGATCCTGGACCGTGGCGATGGTCGGAGCGTAGGTCGACGGGCGTCCAATGCCCTTCTCTTCGAGGGTCCGGACCAGCGTCGCTTCGGTGAACCGCGGGGGCGGCTGGGTGAAGTGCTGCTTGGGACTCAGCGCCTTCAGCTTGAGCTTGTCGCCTTCCTTGAGGTCCGGCAGCTTGGAGGGCTTCTTCTCGGCCTCCTCGTCGTCCTCGGGAGTCTCCATGTAGACGGCCTGGTAGCCGGCGAAGACCACCTTGGTGTCCGAGGCGCGGAAGATGCCGTCGCCGGCGGTGATGTCCACGGAGGTCACGGCCAGGGTGGCGTTGGCCATCTGGCTGGCGGCGAAGCGCTCCCAGATGACGCGGTAGAGCTTGAACTGATCCGGCGTCAGGTGCGACTTGACCGACTCCGGGGTCCGGGTGATCGAGGTCGGGCGGATGGCTTCGTGAGCCTCCTGCGCGCCCTTCTTGGAGGCGTACTGGCGGCGGCTGGGCGGCAGGTACTGCTTGCCGTAGCGCTCCGCGATGTACTGGCTGGCCTCTTCCCAGGCCTCGTCGGCGATGCGCACCGAGTCGGTACGCATGTAGGTGATGAGACCGACCGGGCCTTCCGAACCCAGCTCGATGCCCTCGTAGAGCTGCTGGGCAAGGGTCATGGTGCGCTTGACGGTGAAGCCGTAGCGGCGGGAGGCCTCTTGCTGCAGGGTCGAGGTGATGAAGGGGGCCGAGGGCTGGCGCTTCTGCTCCTTGGTCGCGACCTTGGAGACGACGTACTCCGCTCCCGAGAGGGCGGCGACGATGGCGTCGGACTCGGCCTGCGAGCCGATGTCGGGCTTCTTGGCCTTCCAGCGGGCCAGCTCGGCGGGGAAGGCGGTCTTGGCCGCGCCCTTGAGCAGCTCGGCGGTCAGGGTCCAGTATTCCTTGGGCTGGAACTTGCGGATCTCGTCCTCGCGGTCGCAGATCAGGCGGACGGCCACCGACTGGACGCGGCCGGCCGACAGGCCGCGGCGGACCTTCTGCCAAAGCAGGGGCGAGATCTTGTAGCCCACGAGGCGATCGAGGACGCGGCGGGCCTGCTGGGCGTTCACGCGCGGCTGGTCGATGTCGCGAGGATGCTGGATCGCCCGCAGGATCGCGTCCTTGGTGATCTCGTTGAACTCGATCCGGCGCAGGGGCTTGGAGACGTCCTCGAGGATGTTGGCGAGGTGCCAGGCGATCGCCTCCCCTTCCCGGTCCGGGTCAGGGGCGAGGTAGATGTCCTTGGCCTCCAAGGCGGCTTCGCGCAGCTCGTTGACGACCTTGGCCTTCTCGGCCAGGACCTCGTACTGCGGCTGGAAGTTGCGCTTGACGTCCACGCCGAGGCCCTTCTTGGGAAGGTCCCGGACGTGGCCCGCGGAGGCTTTGACGAAGAAGTCCTTCCCCAGGATCTTTGCGATCGTCTTGGCCTTGGCGGGACTTTCTACGATGACCAGCGATTTGGCTGCCATAAGCACCTCATGAGATTAGGCCCGCGGTATGGGCTCCCCGAACCGCGGCGCAGCGCCACTTTAAGGGTGACGGATGTAAGTGTTGCCGGGGAGCTGGACGACAAAGGCCTTCAATTCTAGCACCAGGAGGAGTCCGGTGACTACCGCTGCCGGAAGGCCTGTTGCGGAGACGACCTGATCCGCATGCCGGGGAGTCTCCCCCAGGGCCTCCAGGACCCGGGCTTCCTCGGGCGGGAGATCCCGCGGCATCCGGGGCCGGGGAGGTCGCGGCGCGGCGGCCGGGATCTCCGCTAGGATGTCCTCGACTCCCGTGACCAGCTTGGCCCCCTGGCTCAGGAGCGCGAGCGCCCCGGCGCTCTGGACCTGGTCGATGCCCCCCGGCACCGCCATCACCTCCCGGCCCTGCTCCAGGGCGAGATCCGCGGTGATCAGCGCTCCCGAGCGCAAGGGGGCCTCCACGACCACCGTGGCATGGCACATGCCGCTGACGATCCGGTTTCGGGCGGGAAACTGCCCCGGCGCCGGCGGGGTCGCGGGGGGATACTCACTGAGGAGCCCCCCGCCGCCGTCCACGATCTGCCGGGCCAGCCGGCGGTTGCAGGCCGGATGCACCTGATCGACTCCCGAGCCCAGCACGGCCAGGGTCACACCCGCCTCCAGGGCCCCGGCATGCGCGGCCGCGTCGATCCCGATGGCCAGGCCGCTCACCACGGTCACTCCGCGCTCAGCGAGCTCCGCCGCCAGGCGCCGCGCCGTGCGCAACCCGTAGGCGCTGGCCGCGCGCGTTCCGACCAGGGCCACCCGCGGGCCATGGGCTCCGAGCTGGCCCCGCATGAAGAGGGCCGCCGGGGGATCCGGGATCTCGCGAAGCAAGGGCGGGTAAGCCGGATCCTCCGGAAGCAGCATCGCGATCCCCCGCGCCTCGAAGGAGTCGAGCTCGCGCCGGGCCGCCGCCAAGGCGTCCGGTCCGCGTCGGCTGCTTTCGAGCGCCTCCAGCGCCTTGGGACCCAGGGCCGGCACGCGGTGAAGGTCGGGCTTCGGAGCTTGCCACGCGGCGGCCCGCGAGCCGAAGCGCGCGACGAGATGGGCGATCCGGCGCGAGCCGATCCCCGCGACCCCCATCAAGGCCAGGGCGTAAAGGCGCTCGTCATCATTCATCCTCGCTCCTCCCAACCGCTTCCAAAACCGACGCGAATTGATGCAAAAACGAATTACCGTTCATTGTAGACTATGGAAGGAAAGCATGGCGCGGCATTAAAACGGGGGGCTGGACTCCTTGGCGTTTTTCCCCGTAGAGTGATCTGATGATTAAGGAGCGTGTGCGCATGCAAAAACTGGTACAAGGCATCCACGAATTCCAGAAGAACGTCTTCAGCTCCCACAAGGAGCTCTTCGAGCGCTTGGCGCATGGGCAGGATCCGGAAGCCCTCTTCATCACCTGCTCGGACTCCCGCATCAATCCCAACCTGCTGACCCAGACCGAGCCGGGGGATATTTTTATCCTGCGTAACGCCGGCAATATCGTGCCTCCGTATGGGGCCCCCAACTCCGGCGAAGCGGCGACCATCGAGTTCGCCGTCTCGGTCCTGGGCGTCACGGACATCATCATCTGCGGCCATTCCCACTGCGGTGCCGTCGAGTGCCTGCTCGATCCCACGCCGCTCAAGGATCTTCCCGCCATGGCCGAGTGGCTCTCGCATGCCAAGGAGACGACCAGGATCATCCGCGAGAATTACCCCCACTTGACGGGCGAGGCGCTCCGGACCGCCACGGTGGAGGAGAACGTCCTGGTGCAGCTGGAGAACCTTCGTACCTTGCCCCCGGTCGCCGCGCGGCTCGCCAAGGGCGACCTTCGGTTGCACGCCTGGGTCTACAAGCTCGAAACCGGAGAGGTCTTCGCCTACGATTCTCAGAGCGGGCAATTCGCTTCCCTCAGCCAGCGCTTCCGGGGAACCGGGCGACTTCGCTCCAGCAGCACGGCGAGCTGAACGCCTTCGACCCGCTTCGAACACGGTCCATGAGAAGGGCCCCCTGCCGGCTTCGGCAGGGGGCCCGGACGTTTGCGAGGTTTAGAGCCCGAGCTTCTCGCGAATCTTGGCGAGGGTCTGGGGTTCGGCGTACTCGTTGACCGCCCAGTTCCCGTCCACGGACTTGTACGACTGGTGAAGGCCATTGTCCAGCTTGAACTTCATGATGGCCTGGCTGGTGGCGGCATCCCAGGCGCCGGTTGGCGACACGGTGTAGCCCCAGGACTGCAGGATCCCTTGCAGCTCGGCGATGTCTTCGGCGTTGGGGTAGTCCGGCCCGAGCGTTCCGTTGTTGGCGTACTCGCGGACCTCGGCGAGGAAGGCGTTGACGTTGCTCTCGCTGGATTGGAGCTTGTACTGGGTGGCGATCGCCTGGTAGTTGAGGCTTCCCGGCTGGGTGGGAGTAGGCGTGGTGGTCGCCGGCGGCGTCTGGACCGGGGGAGTCGCGGGGGGCGTCTGGCCCGAGGTCAGCAGCTCGCGCATCTTGGCGAGGGTGGCGTTGTCGAAGTACTCGTTGACCGCCCAGGAGCCGTCGGCCATCTTGTAGGTTTGATGCAGGCCGTTGGCCCGCTTGAAGGCCTTGACCGCCTCGCTGGTGGCGTTGTCGTAGGAACCGTTCACGGTGACGTTGTAGCCCCAGTTCTTCAGGGCGCCCTGCACTTCGGTGATGGCCTCGGCGTTGGGGCTGCCCGGCCCGAGGGTGCCGTTCTGCTCGTAAGTCCGCGCCTCGGCGAGGAAGGCCGTGACGTTCTCCTTGGTCGGAAGCAAGTTGTAGGCCTGGGCGATCGCCTGGGTATCGGGATCGAGCGTGCTGCTGGGAGCCTTGGGGGCGAAGAGGTTCTTGAAGAAGGTGACGATGCCGCTGAAGAACTTCTTGATGCCGTCGAAGAGCCCCGCGACGTCGAAGCTCATCGGAGCGACCGCCTGGGACGGGATCACCACCGCCGGAGGCTGGGCTACAGGCGCCGCGGTCTCCGATCCGCCGGCGCGAACGGCCGTGGTGGGACGGGCGGGGGTGTAGGGGCGGCTCGCGACTCCGGCGATCATGGCGTCCTCCTCTCGGGTGGGGGTCTGAGTCTTTATCCCCCTCCGCCGCGCCCCCCTTGTGCCTTTGCGGTTAAGTGCGAGCAAAGCCTCCGTTAAGCTTTGCCTCGCCCGCGAAGATCCCGCTTCCCTGGCGACTCCGGAGCCGTCGAGATGGTAGGCTGGGGCCACGGAGACACGAGGAGGGAACCATGTTCAACGATCTCGTGGTGGGGTTCTTCACCCTGTTCAGCTGGCTCGTCCTCATCGCCGGAGGCCTCTTGGCGCTCTACGTCCTGCTGAACGCCTTCCGCCAGATCGTCGCCCATCAGCCCGCGAAAGTCCCGCATCATGACGTGGTCTTCGCCGCCAGTGAGCCCCAAGAGCCAGCGCCGGGATCCCGCGAGACGGGATCCCGGCGCTGAGCAGGCTTGCTCGATGGCTAGAACGTGGTGCCGAACCCCAGGATGTACTGGGTGGAGGGCCGGGTCGATGCCGTGGTGGTGAGCCCCTGGGCAACGCCCAGCCGGAAGTCGGTCCGCAAGTACCGGAACAAGGTCAGCTTGCTTCGAAGCTCGGCCGAAACGCCGTGCACGGTCTCGGAGGCCTGGAACTGCCTGACGCTGCTGAAGGGCGAGTCCCAGGTATTGCTCACGTCATAGCCGAGTGCCCCGTAGAGCCGATCCATGTAGAAGGGGAGCGTCCAGAGCCCCTGGTTCACCTCCAGCAGCGGGAAGCGATACTCCGCGCTCATGAGCGCCATCTTGTTGCCGATGCCGGCCACGTCGTAACCCCGCATGCCGATCGACGAGTGGAAGACGTCGGTCGCCGCCGTGAGATCGACTTGCGAGAGGAAGTGCGGGGCGTCGATGCCTCCCACGAAGAAGTGGCCGCCGTTCTTGCCCCAGTTCAGCCCCATCGTCCCCCGCAGCGCCAGGACATGATGCTGCCAGGGCAGGGAAACGTAGCGGCGGTAGTCGCCCCAGACCCGATCAAAGTTCGCCTGGCCGCCCAGCAAGGGCGACGCCTTCTCGTAGCCCAGGGTGGACAGCGAACCTCCCTCGGGGCTCACCCCGTAGGAGCGGGTGAAGTTGTCGGCGCGCTGGAACATGGCGTAGATCGAGTTGCTCTGGCCGGGATCCCCGGCGAGTTCGAACCGGGGCAGGGTATCCGCGTCCTCCCCGTCGAGCTTCACGATCTGGCTCCGGTCGATGGTTCCCAGCGCGTAATTCTGGGCATGCTGGGCCCGGAAGCCGACCATGTAGGAATCCCCCGTGACCCAGTTCGCGCCCAGGAGCGGGAAGGGGATGCCGGGAAGCCGCATGTTGAGGTCCAGCATCTGCTGATCCTGCCAGAGCCTGCCGAAGGTCAGCTGGTTGTTCACCATCAACGGGTAGGCGCTCGCTCCCGGAGCCCGGAAGTAAGTCATCGACAGCGACGGCATCAACTGGTCGTTCTGGTATAGGAAGCCAAAAATGGGCCTGCCGGAGGTCAGGCCGGCTCCTCCCAGCACGTAGTACGTATGCTGCCGCAGGACGTCCTGTCCGAACGCGGAAAGCCCCAGCGCGAGCCCCCCTTCGTCCTGAGCGATCAGAGGGACGAGGGCGTTGGGGGCGATCGACGGCCACGGGTTATAGGAACGCGGAGTGGCCGACAGGGCGACGGACATGTCGACCGGAGTCGCGGCTTCGAGCGTGAACGGCACGAACCGGCCCTCGAAGTTGCTGGCGAGGACCTGGTCGGGGGAGACGCGGCGCCAGGCGCGGGGGTCGAAGGGCATCTCATGGAGGTCGAAGCCGGCGCTTCCATAGTTGATGAAGGCCAGGGTCGATCCATCGGGCGAAACGCGTCCCTGGAAGGCTCCGCCCAGGACGTTGGTGACCCGGAAGAGGGCCTTGTCGGCGAGCCGGAGAGCGTAGAGGTTGAAGACGCCCGTGCGGTCCGACGTGAAGACGATGTGCCGGCCGTCCGGAGTGAAGGACGGGTAGTAGTCCAGGGCCCCCACCGGGGTCAACTCGGTTTCCGCGCCGGTCTCGGGGTCGACGAGCACGATCTGGAAGCCGCCGGAGACCCAGCGCGATGCGACGATCCGCGTGCCGTCCGGGGACCACGAGGGATTGGCGTAGGTCTTGGAGGGCGTGGGCTCCGTCAGCGTCTTCAGGACCTTTCCGTCCGCGTCCAGCAGCATGAGGTGGTTGGTGCCCTGCCGGGTCACAACCGTCACGATCCGGCTTCCGTCGGGCGAAACAGCGGGATCGGCCGCACGCAACTCTTGAGTCAGGCGCGTTCGCGCGCCGGTCCGCGTATCGAAACGGTAGAGGTCCGAGTAGCTCTTGAAGCTGGCTTCGTCGCCCTGCTGCATGGCATAGACGAGGCTGCTGCCGTCCGCGCTCATGGAGTAATCTCCGAGCGGGTCCTTGCTCATCAGGGGAACCGTTTCGCCCGTCGCCGTGCGCTTCAACAGCTTGGAGCCCTTGCCCTTGTAGGACTCGGTGAAGACCAAGGTGCCGTCGGCGAGCCAGCGAGGGTGGTGATGGTAGCGGCCCGAGGTCGTGAGGGCCTTCGAGACCGTCAGCGGCTGCTGCTGGATCTCGATGGCCTGGGTGGCGTAGCGCTGGCGCAGCCAGTCCATGGTCTCGTTCCAGAGGGTGGTGCAGGTCTTTCCCGTCAAGACCTGGGAGACCGCGAAGTCGATGCCGAGCCAGGGCATGCGGCCGAAGACCTCGAGGATCCGGGCCGGGACCTCCTCGCCGTACGTGGTCGAGATGTACTGGAAGAAGGCGGTGCCGTAATCGTACTCGTTGCCTCCCGCGGGCCAGTCGAGCAGATAGCTGCCGTTAACCTGATCCAGGCGATGGAGCGTGTTGTCGAGCGTGGCCATGCGCAGCCGCATGTCCCCGAAGCCCTCCTTGCCGCGGCCGCCGGGGGTGAAGCGGGACTCGGTGTGGACCGCCCAGCCTTCGGTGATGAAGCGCGGCGAATCGGAAAGCAGGGTGGGAATGTACTCGGTGACGAAGTTGGGGACGCCGGGGATGGCCAGGTACTGGAAGAAGACCTTGCCCAGCACGCGGTTGAGCTGGTTGATGCCCCAGTGGGTTTGGTTCTGGTGCAGGATATGCGTGTACTCGTGCAGGACGACGTAGCGGATCCAGTCGTCGTGGCGGCCGATGGGAAGGCCTGCGTCCGGCGAGGGCGGGTGGAGGTTCAGGAGGATCCGATTGTGCGGGTAGTTGCTGGCGTTGGCGTTGGTGTCGTCGTAGGTGTCGAAGAGGACGATCTCGGTCTTCTCGTAGGTGTCGGCCTTCATGTAGGGAGCGACCTTGGCATGGGCGTCTTCGGCGTAGGCGGCGACGCGGCGCCCGAGATCTGCGAGATCGGCGGGGTAGTTCACCCGGAAGTGAGGGGTTTCGATGGTTCGCCAGTCGATTCCCGGCTCGTAGCTGGTGGCGGCCATGGCCGGCGCGGCGCCGAGCCCCATGCTGCCGGCGATCGCGAGTTTGATCAGGTGCTGCTTCATGCCCTCTTCATGTCCTCTTCATGCCCCTTTCCTCCCGGGTCGGCTCCGGCCTTTTGCGCTTCAAACGGGGCTCCCCCCAATATTCCCCCCAGACGTCAGGTTAAACGGCTCTTCTCCGAGCGGCCGGCTGCGCCGCCCCCGTCGCCGGAGGCAGCGTTTTTCGCTCTGGGGTAGAATGATCCGGTTCGACCCCTTTTGGAAAGCGAGTCCTGATTGCGGATCCGTGCGCTGCTCGTCGCGGCCTTGCTGGCGGCGACCCCCATGAGCGCCCATGCGGCGACTACCCTCGACCCGGCCCAGCGCTGGCATACGCTTGAGACGCCGCACTTCCGGGTCAACTACCCAGAGGGCTACGAGGAAATTGCGCAGCGGGCCGCCCACTTCGCGGAAGAAGCGCATGCTAAGCTCGTTCCGGTCATGCAGCGCACGCCCACCATGCGCACCGAGCTGGTCCTGCTCGACGGCCAGGATACCACCAACGGGTTCGCCTTCCCCTACCCCAACAACCAGATCCAGATCTACCTCACCCCTCCGGATCAGGACATGCTCTGGGGCAAGTACGATTCCTGGCTCAAGCACCTGATCACCCACGAGTACACCCATATCCTCCACCTGGAGACCACCGACGGCATCTCGGAATGGGTGAACCGCCTCCTGGGACGCGCCCTCTACCCCAACGTTACCGTCCCCAACTTCCTCATCGAAGGCCTCGCCGTCCACATGGAGACGGAGTTCACCACCGGCGGGCGCGGCCGCGAGGGCGACTTCGACATGATCCTTCGCTGTCTCGCCCTCGACGACCAGCTCGCCGCCATCGATCAAGCGGCAGCGCCCTACCTGGGCGGCGGCCCCGGCGCGAACGGCGCTTACCTCTACGGAACCTACTTCTATCGCTACCTGATCGAGACCTACGGAGCCGACGTCCCCACCCGGATTGCCCACCAGTACGCCGCCCTGCCCATTCTCGACATCAACCTGGCCATCCACCAGGTGATCCCGGGCAAGAACGCCTTCATCCTCTGGAATGAGCTACAGGCCTACCTCAAGCGGCGGGCCGCACGCCAGCTCGAAGGCATCCGTCAAACCCCGCTCACCGAGAGCCGCCCCGTCACCAAATCGGGAGGCTACCACCGTCATCCGCGCTGGCTCCCGGACGGCCGATTGCTCTACCCCGAGTACGTCCCCGGGGAGTACTCCGTGCTGCTCCTGGATGCGCGCGACGGCAAGCCGCCCCAGCGGATGATCTACAAGAGCCCTTTCGGCAGCTACCACCTCAGTGGCGACGGCAAGGAGCTCTATTTCGCGGTCTTTCGCGATGCCGATCGCTTCACCTCGTTCTTCGACCTCTACAAGCTGGAGATCGCGTCGCGCAAGGTCGTGCGTCTCACCGACGGCATGCGCGCCAAGGACCCGGCGATCGCCCCCGACGGAAAACACCTCCTGGCGGTCGTCAACGGCAAGGGCCGCAACGACCTGGCGCGCTTCGACCCGACGGGGAAGCTCCTCGCGCGTTTGACCGAGGGCTCGGACGGGATGCAGATCTCGGGCCTTGCATGGTCACCCGACGGCACGCAAGTTGCGGCTTCGGTCTGGAAGGACGGCAGCCGCGACCTCACCCTCATCGACCCGGCGACGGGCGCGATGCGGCCGCTCTGGCGCGATCTGGCGGTCGAGACCGCCCCGTCATGGAGTCCGGATGGCAAGTGGCTGCTCTTCAGCTCGGATCGCTCGGGAGTCTTCAACCTCCATGCCGTGAGGCTCTCGGACGGCAAGACCTTCCAGGTGACCAACGTGATCGGGGGCGCCCTGGAGCCCGCGGTCTCGCCGGACGGCAAGGAAATCGCCTTCTCCCTTTACACCACCCGCGGCTACGATATCCACGTCATGCCCTTCGCCCCCGAGACCTGGCGGCCCGTCGAGGGCCCCGCCATGGCCTATGCCTCGGACGGCTCTCTCGAAGCCTTGCCCTTGCCCCAGGGTGAGACCATGCCCGTGGATTCCACCCCGTTTCCCTCCCATCCCTACTCCCCCTGGGCGACCCTGAGACCCAAGGTCTGGAGCCCCATCGGAGATTACGGCTCCCACGGCATCTGGGCGGGTGGAGCCACTTACGGCATGGACGTCCTCCTCAAACACTACCTCTACCTCTCGGCAGGAGCCGAGCTCAAAAGCCAGCGCCCGTTCTACTCGCTGTTCTACCAGAACGACGAGTTGCCCCCCAGTCTCACCTTGAGCCTGAGCGACTTCCCCAGCCTCTATGGGGTGGGTCAGACGCTCGAGCGCCGGATCCGGATGGTGCAAGGGGACGTGGGAGTGACGTTTCCGGGGATGCCCAGCCAAGCGTTGGGCCATCTCTCGGTGATGGGGGATAGCTTGACCTTGGGGTATCGCTATCGTTCGGTTTCGGGGTTGGGCCTCTTGGATCGGCGGAACGGACAGCCGGTGGAAGATCCGTCGGGGCTGGAGGCGCGGGAGCGCGCGAGCCTGGAGCGGGCGATCGCCACGACTCCGGAAGGTGCGACCCACGCCCTCTACGCCCAGTGGCGCCATGCCGACAATTACCGCCCCAGCTTCGCCATCAGCCCCGAGCGCGGAAACCTGGGCTCGCTGACCTACGAACTCGCCCCGTCCGGTTTGGCGGGACAGGCGGGGTTCAACCGCCTGAGCGGGGATTATCGTTCCTATCATGCGCTGCCCTGGAAACGCCATGTCCTGGGCTGGAGGCTCGCAGGAGGGCTCAACCTCGGCCGGCCGGGCGGAGATTACACCCTCGGAGGCTCGTTCTCGACCCTTCCCTCCATCTATACGGACTTGCGCTACGTCGGAGACGTCAGTGCCGTCCCCTTGCGCGGCTACGGCTACGGCATCCTGCAAGGCAGCCATCTATTCGCAGGCAGCCTGGAGTATCGCTTTCCCCTGCTCGAGTTGCATCGGGGCCTCGGAACCCTTCCGTTCTTCATCGACACCCTCCATGCGGCGGCCTTCTACGACCTGGGCCTTGCAGGCAGCCGCGAGGAGCTGAGCCTCGCGCGGATCAAGCACGGTTTGGGCCTCGAAGGCCGTGCCAAGATCTTCCTCAATCAAATCCCCACGGAGCTCCGGCTGGGCGTGGCCCAGGGGACCAGCCCAGGGGGGGGATTGCAGGTGTATACGACGTACGGAGTCTCGTTCTAGACGGGAATTAGCGATGAAGGATGAGGCGGGTCGTCACGCTGGAGTTGCCGCTGAACTGCATCGTGGTCGGGTCGTTGATGAGGCCCGGGCTCATGACCTGGATGCCGAAGGGGCGAATGGGCGTGGCGACCCGGTTGCTCATGGCGGGCCCGGCGAACGGGATGTCCGGGAACGGCGATTTGCGTAGGTTTAGCCGCTGGATATCGTAGCGCTGCTTCACGCTCGTTTCGCTCCCGGCAAGCGCGTCGCTGCCGTCGAGCGCGATCGCCGCCGAGAAGTTGGCGAAGAGGGTGTTGAGCTTCACCCCACGGCGCCCCAGGGCGTCGTTGACGATGCCGAGCGCATCGTGTTGGCCGGAAAGCCCCAGGTCGCCGATCGTGAAGCCGTTCTTCTTGCTGCTCGCGATCTCCGGGACGATTCCCTCGCCGACCTGATCCACCATGTACTGGGTGAAGAGATAGGCCATGCCGTACGCGGCCCTGGGGTTGCCCGGACCCGTTTCCCCGGCGAGCGTGGCGTTCTTGTGGAAAGCGACCAGCGAGTACTTTTCAGGCTCGTTGAGGAACCACTTGAGATGCCCCGCGACGTTCCGGGAGGGGCCCACGTAGGCAGTCGATAGCTCCCCGGCCTTGGCTTCGAGGCCGAAGCCCGTGGCGGCGGTGGCATACATGGCGAGGCCCTCGTCGATCCAGACGTCGGCGCCAGCGTGGGCTTCAGCGAGGTAGCCGTCGCTTCCCACCGCCTTGACGCGATTCCAGGCGAAGCAAAGGTGCTGGAACTCGTGGGCGATCGTCCCGAGGAGGTCGTTGCGCTGCTCCGCGTCGGTCCGGGCGAGCCGGGCGGCGTCCGCGGAAAGATAGAGCGCCTTGATCTGGTTGGAGCTGCCGCCGGGGAAGAAGTCGCCGGGGTTGAAGTACCCGAGCAAATCCGTTTGAAGCTTCGAGCTGAAGATGAAGTAGATGACGTCGTCGACGAAGATGATGCCTTTTTGCGCGGCCTCGGCCTGGGTCGGAAGGGAGCCGTACATGGAGGAGGAAAGCAGCCGGGGCAGGATGTTCTTGGCGATCGCCGCGTTGAGCTGATCCACGAGCGCGGGGTTCGTGGTGCTGCCAAAAGTCGTTTCTCGGTCGTCCGTATCGACGGCGATCGCGAATCGGACCGTCCGTCCGTTCACCGTCACCGACTGTGAGTTGTAGACCCAGATGGGCTGGTACACCGAACCCTGCCCCGTCAGAATCCAGACCTTGGAGTCGGAGCTGAGCGCACGGGGTTGGAGGGAGCCACGCACGGCCAGGGGCGTTTTCGTCGGGAGGCGCTTGCGCAGTTCCTGCTTGAAGGCGTCCTCGGCATCGAGAGCCGGATCGGTCGCCGCCACGTCTCGCGTCCCCACGGAGAGTAGTGCTGCGACGCTGGGCCACGTGACGATCAGGGATGGCTGGGTGGTCGGTGCGGCCATGTCCTTGACGCCGGCAATCGCGAGCATGCCGCGGTTCGTATTGGAGATGCCGACGCGGGTGAGGGTGCTCTTCGGAAAGAGCGCATCCACGCGAAGCGATGTGCCGCTCGCCAGGACCACGTCGGATGGGTTGCTGCCGATCTCTCCGAAGGTGCCTCCGGTGCCGGGCAGGACGGTGCCTCCCGAGCCTCCGCCAGTCGAGCCGCCCCCCCCGGTTCCCCCGCCGCCCGCAGGGAGGGTGCCGGCAGGCTTATCGCCCGCGCCGGAGCGCTGTCCGGACGGCAGCCCCATATAGAAGTCCTCGTCGAGGCTGGAGATCGACATGGGGCAGCCGGTCAATCCGAACGCGGCGATCCCGAGGATTGCGGCCCAGGCCTTCCGTTGCTTCATCGTGTCGTCCTCTGGCTTGCCGGAATGCACCTTCTCCGAACGAGGGCTTCATACCCGCAGGGCGCTCGCGATTATCGCGGAACGGGGGTGGCGCTCGGTTTGACAGATAGGAAGCGTCCCCTTAAGATGGCCGGGTAATCAAGCCTATCCGGTGAGGACCAGGCCGTAATCTTGTTCCCGTGCTGGTTTGCGTCCGAGAGGAGAAGCAGATGCCCGAACCTTCCAAACTTCCGCTTCGCCTTTCCATGGACGAGGCGGTGCTGCTCCTGGTGGGCTTGAAGTTGCTCGACGAGATGGTCGAGGCCATCGAGTTCAACGGGAAATCGCAAGAGCAGCTCATGGAAGGTTTGATGGACAAGCTCAGCGGCGCGATCCCCGCGGATCTGGTGGCCATGACCGACGAAATCGTCGACGACATCGTGATGGCCACGGTGGACCCGTTCCAGGCGATCACGGCCGACTCGTCGCATCCGCTGCCGATGTACTCCATCGAGGGGATTCTGCCGGTGCTGGAGCAGGCGGTGGCCGAGAAGCGTTCGGTCACGATCGTCTACTTCTCGATGACGCGCGAGGAGTTCACCACCCGGCGGGTCGACCCCTACGGGCTCAAGCCGGACGGCGATCTGGTCTGGATGGTGGCCTACTGTCACCTGCGCGAGGACATGCGGGTCTTCCGCGCCGATCGTATCAAGGAAGCGACGCTCATGGAGGAAACCTTCGTGCGTCCCGCCGCCTTTTCCATGGACGAATACTTCGATCTCGACGATGACGAGGAGGAAGGATAACGTCCCGGCGCTATCGGGCTTGGAGCCCGCAAACCCACGCCTCCACTGGACAGGGAGGGGGCAGTATGATAACGTTTCCGGGAGGGAAGAGCAATTCTTCCCCTTTTTCGCTACATAATTGCCAAGTGTCGGCAACGTGATCGCAAAGGCGCCGAGGCGCCTGCGGCGGGGTCGTGAGACGGCGAGAAAAAGGACGCGAATCACAGCGCGATAAGCGTGTTCTGAGGAGGATCCGTGGCAGAAGCGTTGCTCAAGGTTTCGGGGTTACAGACCCACTTCACCACCGAAGAAGGCATCGTCAAAGCGGTCGATGGGGTCGACTTCGAAGTCCAAAAGGGACAGATCCTGGGCATCGTCGGGGAATCCGGCTGCGGGAAGAGCATCACCTCGCTCTCCATCATGCGCTTGGTGGCCCAGCCTCAGGGCAAGATCGTCGGAGGCCAGATCCTCTTCCAGGGGAAGAACCTGCTGGGCCTGAGCGAGAGCGAGATGCGCGAGATTCGCGGCAACCGCATCGCCTTGATCTCCCAGGACCCCATGACCTCGCTCAACCCGGTTTTGACCATCGGGGAGCAGATCATGGAGGCCATCATCCTCCACCAGAAGCTCGACAAGGCCGCCGCGCGCGCCAAGGCCATCAAGATGCTCGAGGCCGTCGGCATCCCCAGCCCCGAGTCGCGGGTGGATGACTATCCCCACCAGTTCTCGGGCGGCATGCGCCAGCGCGCCATCATCGCGATGGCCCTCTCCTGCGAGCCCGACCTGCTGATCGCCGACGAGCCGACCACGGCCCTCGACGTCACGATCCAGGCCCAGATCCTCGATCTCATGCGCGAGATTCGCGACCAGCGCAACTCCGCCATCGTGCTCATCACC
Source organism: Candidatus Sericytochromatia bacterium (assembly GCA_036676495.1). GTDB lineage: Bacteria > Cyanobacteriota > Sericytochromatia > S15B-MN24 > UBA4093 > UBA4093. Next base: position 36,055 of record JAKFCT010000030.1, on the reverse strand, counting down.
CATGACATGGGAGTGGTGGCCGAGATGTGCGACTACGTGGCCGTCATGTACGCCGGCAAGGTCGTCGAGTACGCCGACGTGCACACCCTCTTCAAGAACCCCAAGCATCCCTACACCCAGGGCCTGCTCAACTCGATTCCCAAACTCGGCGAGCGCAAGGCGCGCCTGGAGCCCATCGAAGGACAGCCCCCGAACCTCTCCAAGCTGCCCCAGGGCTGCTCGTTCGGCCCGCGCTGCAAGCACTACATGACCAAGTGCCGGGAAGTCCCCGCACTCGACACGTTCGAACAAGGCCACCTCGTGCGCTGCTGGTTGACGAAGGAGTCCAAGTAAATGAGCCAGAACCTTCTCGAGGTCAAGGGCCTCGTCAAGCACTTCCCGATTCATCGCGGCATCCTCTTCAACAAGCAGGTCGGGGCGGTGAAGGCGGTCGACGGGCTCAACTTCACGGTCCGGAAGGGCGAGACGCTCGGCCTGGTCGGTGAGTCGGGTTGCGGCAAGTCCACCACCGGACGCCTGATCCTTCGGCTCATCGAGCCCACCGCCGGCGAGGTCAAGTTCGAGGGCCGCGACGTCACCAAGCTCAACGCCTCCGAGATGCGCGAGCTGCGTCGCGAGATGCAGATCGTCTTCCAGAACCCTTACGCCTCGCTGGACCCGCGCATGACGATCGGGGACTCGATCGCCGAGCCGCTGCTGGTCCACAAGATCTTCAAGACCCGCGGCGAGCGCGAGAAGCGCGTCCGCGAGCTGCTCGACCGGGTGGGCCTCAATCCCATGTATGCTGAGCGCTACCCCCACGAGTTCTCCGGCGGCCAGCGCCAGCGTATCGGGATCGCCCGCGCGCTCGCGATCAACCCCAAGTTCATCGTGGCGGACGAGCCGGTCTCGGCCCTCGACGTCTCGGTCCAGGCCCAGGTCCTGAACCTCCTGGAGGACCTCCAGAAGGAGTTCGGCCTCACCTATCTCTTCATCGCCCATAACCTCTCCACGGTCGAGCACATCTCCGACCGGGTGGCGGTCATGTACCTGGGCCGGATGGTGGAGCTCGCCTCCTCCACCGAGCTCTACGCCAACCCCAAGCACCCTTACACCCAGGCGCTCTTGTCGGCGGTCCCCGAGCCGGATCCCACCAAGAAGAAGCAGCGGGTCATCCTGCAGGGAGACATCCCCAGCCCGGTAAACCCTCCTTCCGGCTGCACGTTCCACACGCGCTGCCCCTTCGCCACCGACCTCTGCAAGGCCGAAGCGCCCATCTGGCGCGATACCGGCGGCGAGCACTTCGTGGCGTGCCATCACGTGGACAAGCTCGTTCCGACCTCGTCGACCCAAGGAACCGTCACTGCCACCATCCCCAAAGCCTAAAGGGGGATGACGTATTGATGCAGCCTTCCACCAAGCACCATCTCGTCTCCGCTTTTGTTGCTGCCATACTGATGACCGGGTGCTCTCCGCAAGGAGAGCCCCGCGTCGCATCGACCCCTGGTAAGCCCATTCAGGGGGGGACGGTCATCGTCCAGGAGCAACAGGAACCCGACGCGCTCAACAAGGCCATCTCCAGCATGATGGCGTCGACGAACGTCCTGACCCCCCTCATGGGTGGACTCGTCACCTACGACGACAAGCTCAACTACCTCCCCGACCTCGCCGAGGAGGTCCCCACCCTGGCAAACGGGGGCGTGAAGCTGGATGGCGACCGGATGGTCGTCACCTACAAGCTGCGCAAGGGAGTCCGCTGGCATGACGGCCATCCGCTGACGGCCGAGGACGTGGCCTTCACGCAGTCGGTCTACATGAACTCCAAGGTGAAGGTCATCAGCCGTGAGGGCTACAACAAGGTCTCGCGCGTCGAGATCGTGGACCCGCATACCGTCCGGATCCACTTCAAGCAGCGTTTCGCGCCGTACGTCGAGATGTACGACAAGCTGCTTCCCAAGCACCTGCTGGAGAAGTCGCCCGACCTCAACAAGGATCCGTTCAACCGGGCCCCCGTCGGGGCCGGGCCGTTCAAGTTCGAAAGCTGGAAGTCGGGGGACTCGATCACGCTGGTGGCCAACCCGGATTACTGGCGCGGCAAGCCCAAGATCGACCGGATCATCTACAAGTTCGTCCCTGACGAGAACTCCGCCTTCGTCCAGCTCAAGAGCGGGGGCCTTCACGTCTACCAGCACGCGGCCATCACGCAGTACAAGGCCCTGAAGCGTTTGCCTGGCGTGACGATCTACGAGACCCCGGCGGCCACCTACGAGCACCTCGACATGAACCTGGATAAACCGTACTTCCAGGACAAGCGGGTCCGGAAGGCGATCGCCCACGCCATCAACAAGCCCGAGATCTCCAAGTACATCTTCAAGGGCCTCTGGCAGGAGGCCTGGTCGGACAAGAGCCCGCTCAACTACCACTACAACCCCGCCGTGGAGAACCTCTACCCGTACGATCCCGAGCTCGCCAAGCGCCTGCTCGATGAAGCAGGCTGGAAGGTCGGTCCTGACGGCACGCGCGTCAAGGACGGCCAGCGCTTCGCCATCAAGATCTCCACGACGGCGGGCCGCAAACCCCGCGAGTTGACGGAGCTCTTGGTTCAGCATTACCTGAAGCAAGTCGGCATCCAGGTCACGATCGACAACTACCCGGGGGCCATCCTCTTCGGGCCTCATCCGGACGGCCACCTTCGCGGCGGCAAGTTCGACATGGCGCTCTACGCCTGGGTCTCCCCCGTGGATCCCAACAACCTCAACCTCTGGCATTCCAATTCCATTCCGCCGAACGGGCAGAACTCGGTGCGCTGGCGCAACCCGGAGATGGACGCGATGCTCGAAGCGGGCCTCGTCACCCTCGATCGCGAGGAGCGCCGGCGCATCTACCAGCGCGCCCAGGCCATCCTCGCCGAGGACGTCCCCATGATCCCCCTCCTCTGGTGGACCAACCTGGACGTCGCCTCGTCCAAGCTGCTCAACTTCAAGCCGAGCGGCTCGGCCAACGGCAACTTCTGGAACGCCCACGAATGGCAATTGACGGAGTAAGCAATGGGAGCCTACGTTATCCGGCGCCTCCTGGGTGCCATTCCTCTCCTTCTCGTCATCACCGCGGTGGTCTTCTCGCTGATGCAGCTCGCGCCCGGCGGCCCTCTGGCCGTCTACGGTGAGAACCCGCATCTCACCGCCGCGGATCTTCAAGCCATCAAGGAGGCCATGGGCCTCGACAAGCCCCCGGCCGTCCAGTATCTCTACTGGCTGAAGGAGGTCGTCCAGCTCAACTTCGGGCATTCCCTCTTCACCGGCCGTGCGGTCATGGAGATGATTGGCGAGCGCCTGCCCGCCACGCTGCTCCTGATGACCGTGGCCATGAGCTTCTCGCTGCTGGTCGGCGTCGTCCTCGGCGTCCTTTCGGCCATCAAGCAGTACTCGAAGTTCGACTTCACCGTGACCACCCTGGCCTTCATCGGCTACTCGCTGCCGCCCTTCTGGTTCGGTATCGTGCTGATGATCGTCTTCGCCTCGACCTTGCAATGGCTGCCGGCCGGCGGACTCGCGGATTTCGGCCAGGAGGGCAACCCCCTCAACGTGCTCTCGCACCTGATCCTTCCCGCGGCCATGCTGAGCATCCTTCAGATCGCCTCGTGGAGCCGCTACACCCGCAGCTCCATGCTGGAGGTCGTCCGGCAGGAGTACATCCGCACCGCCCGGGCCAAGGGCCTCGACGAGTGGGCCGTCATCGTCAAGCACGGCCTGCGCAACGGCCTCATCCCGGTCGTGACGGTGGTGGCCCTGTCGCTGCCGTCCCTGTTCGCGGGCGCCATCATGACCGAGACCATCTTCACCTGGCCGGGAGTGGGCCGTCTCTTCTTCGACGCCCTGACCAAGAGCGATTACCCCGTCCTGATGGCGATCCTGACCATTTCCGCAAGCTTGGTGGTCATCGGAAACCTGCTGGCGGACATGATCTACGCGCTCTTGGATCCGCGCATCCGACTCAGCTAGCGCCCGCGGCTCGAAAGCGCCTGCGGCTCCTCTAGGAAGGAAGGCCCATGTCTACGCAAGTTTCGACCTCGGCGGCTGCGGATCGCCCCGTCGCGGAGTTCGCGGAACCCGCCCAGCCCTACTGGAAGCTGGTCCTTCGTCGCTTCATGCGGCACCGCATGGCCGTGGCCGGGGCCTTCACCTTGCTGCTGCTCATTCTCATGTCGTTTTTGGGGCCGATGCTCTCCCCGTACACCTTCGACGGCATCGACCTTCCCAACTCGAACCAGCAGTGGCCCTCGATGGCTCACTGGCTGGGCACCGACGAGCTGGGCCGCGACATCTTCACCCGCTTGATGCACGCGGGGCGCATCTCCCTGTCGGTGGGCCTCTCGGTCGCGCTGCTGGGAGTCGTGCTGGGCACCCTCATCGGCGGGCTGGCGGGTTACTTCGGCAAGTGGGTGGATATGGCGGGCATGCGGGTGACCGACGTCTTCCTGTCGATTCCCATCCTCATGCTCTTGATGGTCATGATGAAGTTCCTCGGCAAGGACCTGGCGGTGATCGTGCTGATCCTGGGGGCGACCAGCTGGATGGGCGTGGCGCGTCTGGTCCGCGGCGAGTTCCTCTCGCTGCGCAACCAGGAGTTCATCGAGGCCTCCCATGCCCAGGGAGCCTCGTCGATCTGGATCATGATCCGGCATATGCTCCCCAACGCCCTCGCACCCATCTTCGTCGCGGCCACCCTGGGCGTGGCGGACGCCATCATGCTGGAGTCGGCCCTCTCCTTCCTGGGCTTCGGCATCCAGCCTCCGACCCCGTCCTGGGGCAACATGCTCACCGACGCCCAGCAGTACATGATCTCGACGCCCTGGCTGGCCTTCTATCCCGGCATCTTGATCTTCTTGACGGTCGCGAGCATCAACTTCGTGGGCGACGGCCTGCGGGACGCCCTGGACCCCAAGCTCAAGCAGTAAGGGGATCGCGAGAGGGCGGGACGCTTCGAAGCGTCCCGCCCTCTCGTCTTTCTCGCCGTGGCGGGGGCGTCCTCAGGTGGTGACGCTAGTCGCGATCCCCGTAATCCCGGTCGCCGTAATCCCGATCCCCGTAGTCGCGATCCCGGCGGAAACGCATGCGGGGACCCCCGAAGCCGGGTCGGCTGTAGTAGTACCAGTCGTCGCCCCGATAGTAGGGTCGGTAATACGGGCGCGGATACCAGTAGTAATAGTAGTAAGGCACGTAGTACGGGACGCCCCGGCGGTAGGCGCGGCGCCAGCGGACCCAGGGTCTCCGATACCGCTGCTGGGTCTCGAAGGCCTCGTTCTCCCCCTTCACCATCTCGCCGGGAGCGATCTCATCGGGGAGCGTGAGCCGGGGGATCTCGCTCACCGCCGCCGAAGACGGCGGGGCTTCCGGTGAACTCGGGATCGGGGCAGGCGAACTGCAGCCCACCATGCTGAGGGCGAGCAGCCCCATCACGCCCGCTTTCGGAAACGTCCCTCTCATCGCAACCTCCTTGGCAAACCCATGCGCTCGTCCCCCGTGGGGGCGATGCTGGGATGATAATTTGCGGCTGGGATTTGCAGAACAAAGAACTGGCCAACACCTGGAGGTGCGGGTTAGTTGCTCTCGGGCGGCATAGTCAGCGTTCGGTACTGCTGCAAGGGGCCCGATGCAAGACGATGGGGGACGCCCTCTTGGGCGTCCCCCATCGTCTTGCGGGTGACGTTTCCGTCTACGGAAGGACGCCCAAGAGGGCCACGGCGACTCCCAAGAGGCTCTCGCCGGCGATGATGCCCGAGGCGATCGCGATGATGCAAAGGGCGGCGGTCCGGGGGCTCCAGCGTTCCCAGACGAGGGCGATGAGCGCGCCCAGGAACATCGAGATGGCGTTCCAGGCGGGGATGACGAACGCGAGGCCAAGACCCATGGCCGACGGGATGAAGGGCTTGACCGGCTTGGGGGCGAACTTCTCGAGCAGGGGCAGGATGATGCCGACCACGGCGCCGATGACCAGGCCGGCGAGTGCGGCGGGATGCAGGCTCGAGATGCCGTTGCTCAGGAGCTGGGCGACGCTGGCCCAGACCTGCGCGGAAGGCGCCGGGAACTTGTCCGAGCCGAGCACCGAGGCGGTGGGGACCAGGACGTAGAAGACCGGGACGACCACGGCGGTACCGACGAAGATGCCCGCGAACTGCGCGAGGAACTGCTTGCGGGGGTTGGCGCCCAGCAGGTAGCCGCTCTTGAGGTCGGTGAGGAGGTCGGCGGCGGAGCCCGCGGCGCCGGCGGTCACGCTGGCGGTCATGAGGTTGGTGACCATGTTCGCGGGCGCGAGCATGCCGTAGGTGAGCTGGGTGATCTTGCCCATCGCGCCGATGGGGGTGGTATCGGTCTCACCGGTGGCCCGGCAGGCGACCAGCGAGAGGAAGAAGGTCATGATGACCGCCAGGACGCTCATCCAGGGAGCGACGTGGAAGGCGAAGTGCATGATCGAGATGATGCCCAGGGCGGCGATGCCCGTGCCGATCCAGAACCAGCTGTTGGGCACCTCGATGGCGGCCAGCGGATCGGCTTCCGCCTTGCCGTCCGCGGCCTTGGCGGGCATCAGGGCGCGCGCGATGGTCTTCCACTGCAGGGCGAAGGCCGTCAGGCCGGAGGTGACCATCAGGGAGGCGCCGAGCCAGAGGCTCCAGCCGGTGATGCCGCGGTAGCTCAGGGAGGTGATCGCGCCGGGGAAGTGCTCCCAGACGTAAGGCGCGGCGATGCCGAAGTTGATGATGGCGCCCAGGAGCAAGCTCCAGCCGACCTTCCAGCCCATGATGGCGCCGGCGGCGATCATGATGAGCGAGGCCTCGAAGGAGATGGTCCACTTCGAGAGGGGCTGGCCGGCGAGCCGGAAGAAGGGGATCTCGAACTGAGCGGGGATGGTCAGCTTGTCGACGAGGCCCTTGAGGGGAGCGGGGACGCCGACGAAAGGCAGGTCCTTGTAGGCGGCCGGTTCGGCGAGGCGGCTACCGAGCCAGGCCATGCCGTCGCGGAACCAGGCGACGACGGCGCCGACTCCCATCGACCAGAAGAGCATGCGCGCCTGGGCGACGGCGTCCTTGCCCTTGGCGTGCAGGCTCTTGAGGGTGGTGGCGGCGGCGGTGCCGGACGGGAAGCGCAGCTGCTCGATGTTGATCATCTGGCGCTTCATGGGGATGGCCAGCATGACGCCGAGCATGGCGAGGAAGAAGGTCCAGCCGAGCAGGGTCCAGAACTCCATGTGGGTCTGGGTGACCAACAGGTAGGCGGCGATGGCGCTGACCATGGTGCCGCCGGTCGAGTAGCCCGCCGACGAGGCCGTCGACTGCATGGCGTTGTTCTCGAGGATCGACATGTCCGTCTTGGCCAGGCCAATCTTGCGCAGCGTGGTCCAGATGGCGTAGGAGAGGATGCAGGCGGTGATGGCGACGCCGAGTCCCCAGCCGGTCTTGAGTCCCACGTAGAGGTTGGAGAGCGACATGAAGCCGCCCAGGATGCCGCCCATCACCACGGATCGGACCGTGAGCTGGGGCATGGAGTCGCCCTGGTAGACGTTGTGATACCACTCGAGCTCGCGCTCGCGGGGCGTCAGCTCACGTTCGGGGGCGTCTTCGGCCTCCGCGGGATTCTTGACGGATGTGGACATGCGGTATGGCATCCTTTGAAACAAGGCCGCTGGGGCCCGAGAGGGTTGCTAACCAGATTTTAACATCCTCAGAACCGCAGGTCTACGCCGTTTCTGGCCTCCAAGCGACGTATAGACTACGGAGATTCCGGAGGTCAGAAGGGGGGGCGGGGGGAGCGCGGGGCCTCCGCGCATGATCGGAGGCCGGGATCCGTGAGGATCCCGGCCTCTCGATCTGGAGGCTTACTGCGTCCGGCGCTTGCCTTCCTCGATGAGCTGCTTCACCTTTTGACCGCCCTTGTGGCCGATCTCGGAGAAGAACTCGGGGCCGCGCTCGCGCAGGACGGTCTCTCCGCCCTTCTGGCCGATTTCGGAGTAGAACTCCGGGCCGTATTTCTGCTTGACGGTGTTGCCGCCCTTCCGGCCGGCTTCTCGGACGGACATGCCGCCCTGGTTCTCAGGCTGTTTCGCCATGAGGCACTCCTTTCCCCGAACGGGCGCTTACTTGTTCTCTTCCGCTTCTTTGCCTTTTTCGATCAGGTCCTTGACCTTCTGACCGCCTTCGTGGCCGATTTCCGAGTAGAACTCGGGGCCATACTTCTCCTTGACGGTCTCGCCGCCCTTGTGCCCGATTTCCTGGTAGAATTCGCGGCCATGGGTCTCGGCGGTCTTCTCCCCGCCCTTCTGGCCGATTTCCGAGTAGAACTCGGGGCCGTATTTCTCCTTGACCTTCTCCCCGCCCAGGTGTCCCGCTTCGCGGACGCTCATGTCGCCCTGGTGCTCGCGTCCCTTTTGCTCGCGGTCGCGCTTCTCAGCCATCCGAAACCTCCCCTTTTCTTGACGTGCCGGCTAGCGCCGGGTGCGGCCCTCCAGCTGGGCCTTTCCTGCGTTGATCAGGTCACGGACCTTGTTGCCGCCCTTGGTTCCGATCTGCGAGTAGAACTCCGGGCCGTACTCCTCCTTGACCTTGTTGCCGCCTTTTTTGCCGATCTGCGAGTAGAACTCGGGACCGTACTCTTCCTTGACGGCGTTGCCGCCCTTCTGGCCGATCTGCGAGTAGAAGTCCTTGGGCAGCGTGCCCTTCTCGACCTCGCGACGGACCGTCTCGCCGCCCTTGGTCCCGATCTCCGAGTAGAAATCGGGCCCATACTTCTCCTTGACCTTGTTTCCGCCAAGCCGGCCGGCTTCGCGAACCGACAGCTCGCCGGTGGTCTTGGGCGCTGCCGCGCGAGTCGTGGTGGTCTTCCGCGCCATGCTAAGCCTCCTTTTTCCGCCAACCCCGAATGAACAAGCTTTTTAGTTAATTTTTATTAACCTTGGCCCGTACTGTATCTCCCGCTGTTTTGGCCTGTCAACGCACGGTTCCGCGTCGAGGGCCGGGATCCTTCTCCCCCACGGATCCGGGTTTAGGACGGGTCTCTCCGCGCCCCGAACGGGGTGCTGGGGCCGTGGGCCCCGTTCGGTGGGGATCCGGCGTCCTGCGCGCGCCGCACGGGGAGGTCTCGATTTGCTAGGATGAGCGAAGGCGGTTCCGATTCCCGAGGCCACCCGGAAGGAGGAGAGCATGACGGAGAGGACTCAGCCGGAGGCGCTGCGCTTCGACGCGGAGGTGCGTTGCCTCGACGGCCGCTGTGGGCGCCTTCGCAGGGTCGTGCTGGACCCGCGCTCGGGCAGCGTGACGCACCTGGTCATCCGGATCGGCGACGGCCGCGACGTGGTCATGCCCATGGGCATGGTGGGGCGGATTACCCCGGAGGCGATCGCCCTCAACGTCGCCTCCGATGAGCTCAAGGACCTTCCCGACTACCTTTCGACCGATTTCTGCCTGCCGACCTCGAACCTCGTGCATCCCTTCGGCGTGGGCTGCGCCCTCATGCCCCTTCCCGATCTCGGCGTCTTCAACCCCGGCCCCTTGCCGATCGAGCATCATCACATCCCCGCCGGGGAGATCGAGCTCAAGGAGGGCCTGCCCGTCCTCTGCTCCGACGGGGAATGCGGCCGCATCGACCAGATCCTCGTCAATCCCGACCACGATCACGCCACCGGCTTCGTGGTCCGCAAGGGCTTCTTCTTCACCCATGACGTCTCCGTGCCCGTCAGCTGGGTCCGCGCGGTCGATCACGACGGCGTGCACCTGAAGACGTCTCGCGAGCAACTCTCGAAGCTCGAGCGCTACTGGTCGTAAGGAGATCGCGGGCGCAGAGGCCCGCGCCACAAGCAAGACCTTTGAGAGCCCGTGCCAGGCAGGATGTAGGTGCGCTCATGCCAGGCAGGGTATTTGTGAGCCCATGCCAGGCAGGGGGTTTGTGGGGCGGGCCTCCGCGCCCGCCATTAACTTACACGCCCGCCAAGAACCTGCCATGAACCACCATGCATGATGGTATAATGGCCCATCCAGAGCGCCTCAGACCTCAACCGCCTTTTCGAGACGGACCGAGCCGCGAAAGTGCGGCCCGGTCCCAGGTCGCGCGTTCACCTCGCTATCAGGAGCAGCAGATGCACGGCAAGTACAACTTTCAAGCGATCGAGCCCAAGTGGCAGCAGTACTGGGAGACGAAAAAGACCTTCAAGGCCTCGGACACGTCCGACAAGCCCAAGTTCTACGCCCTCGACATGTTCCCCTACCCCTCCGGGGCGGGCCTTCACGTCGGGCATCCCGAGGGGTACACGGCCACCGACATCGTGAGCCGCTTCAAGCGCATGCGCGGCTACAACGTGCTGCATCCCATGGGCTGGGACGCCTTCGGCCTGCCCGCCGAGCAGTTCGCCATCGAAACCGGCCAGCACCCGGCGATCATCACCAAGCACAACATCGACAACTTCCGCCGCCAGATCAAGATGCTCGGCTTCTCCTACGACTGGGACCGCGAGGTCAGCACCACCGACCCCGAGTACTACAAGTGGACCCAGTGGATCTTCCTCCAGCTCTACAAGATGGGCCTCGCCTACGTCGCGGAGGTCCCCGTCAACTGGTGCCCCGCCCTCGGCACGGTCCTCGCCAACGAGGAGGTCATCGACGGCAAGTCCGAGCGCGGCGGCCATCCGGTCATCCGCAAGCCCATGCGCCAGTGGATCCTCAAGATCACGGCCTACGCCGATCGCCTCCTGGAGGACCTCGAGGAGCTGGACTGGCCCGAGAGCCTCAAGGAGATGCAGCGCAACTGGATCGGCCGCTCGGAAGGAGCGGAGGTCCGCTTCGCCCTCCAGGGCCATCCCGATCGCGCCATGACGGTCTTCACCACGCGCCCGGACACCCTCTTCGGCGCCACCTACGCGGTGCTCGCCCCGGAGCATGAGCTGGTCGACCTGATCACCACGCCGGAGCAGCGCGACGCCGTCTCGGCCTACCAGGAAAAGGCCTCCCACAAGTCCGATCTCGAGCGCACCGAGCTCGCCAAGGAGAAGACGGGAGTCTTCACCGGGGCCTACGCCCTCAACCCCGCCACCGGCCAGCCCGTCCCGGTCTGGATCGCCGACTACGTCCTCGCCACCTACGGCACGGGCGCCATCATGGCGGTTCCCGGCCATGACGAGCGCGACTGGGAGTTCGCCACCAAGTTCGGCCTCCCGATCGTCGAGGTGGTCGCGGGCGGCGACGTCAGCCAGGCCGCTTACACCGGAGACGGCCTGCTGGTCCATTCGGGCTTCCTCGACGGCCTCGCGGTCCCCGAAGCCAAGGCCAAGATGATCGCGTGGCTCGAAGCCCAGGGGGCCGGCCAGAAGAAGGTCTCTTACCGCCTGCGCGACTGGCTCTTCAGCCGCCAGCGCTACTGGGGCGAGCCCATTCCCATCATCTACCTGGAAGACGGCACCATGAAGGCGCTTCCCGAGTCGGAGCTGCCGCTGCTGCTTCCCGAGACCGACGCGATCAAGCCGTCCGGCACGGGAGAGTCCCCCCTTGCCAACATCACGGACTGGGTCAACACGGTGGATCCCGAGACCGGCATGCCCGCCCGCCGGGAAACCAACACCATGCCCCAGTGGGCCGGTAGCTGCTGGTACTACCTGCGCTACATCGATCCCAAGAACGACCAGGCGCTCGTCTCCAAGGAGAAGGAGCAGTACTGGATGCCGGTCGACCTCTACATCGGTGGGGCCGAGCACGCCGTGCTTCACCTCCTTTACGCCCGCTTCTGGCACAAGGTCCTCTACGACCTGGGAGTCGTCTCCACCAAGGAGCCCTTCCACAAGCTGGTCAACCAGGGCATGATCCTCGGCGAGAACGGCGAGAAGATGTCCAAGTCCCGCGGCAACGTGGTCAACCCCGACGACATCGTCCGGGAATCCGGAGCCGACACCCTGCGCATCTACGAGATGTTCATGGGCCCCCTGGAAGCGACCAAGCCCTGGAACACCAACGGGGTCGACGGCGCCTACCGCTTCCTCAACCGGGTCTACCGCCTCTTCGTCACCGACGCGGGCGCCTTGAACCCTGCCATTCGCGCGGACGCTAAGGCGGATGAGGCCTTCACCCGCACGCTCCACAAGACCATCAAAAAGGTCACCCAGGACACGGAAGCCCTGCGCTTCAACACGGCCATCTCGCAGCTGATGATCTTCATCAACGAGGCCTACAAGCAGGAGCAACTGCCCCAGGCGGCCATGGAAGCCTTCGTGAAGATGCTCGCTCCCTATGCCCCTCACCTCGCCGAGGAGCTCTGGGAGGGCCTGGGCCACGGCGAGACCCTCGCCTATGCCGAGTGGCCCACCTGGGACGAGGAGCTCACCAAAGAGAACGAGGTCGAGATCGCCGTGCAGGTCAACGGCAAGATCCGAGCCCGGGTCCTGGTCAGCGCCGAAGCGACCCAGCCCGAGGTCGAGGCCCTCGCCTTCGCCGTGCCCGAGACCCAGGAGGCGATCGCCGGCAAGGAGATTGTCAAGAAGATTCTGGTTCCCGGACGCCTCCTGAACCTGGTCGTCAAGTAAGCCAAGAGGCCCCCGGAGCATCGCTCCGGGGGCCTTCCCACCACGAAGGCCCGGGGCATCGCCCCGGGCCTTTCGCTAAAGCTTGGTTCCTGAGAACGCCCGCTTACTTCTTCTTGGCCGCGGCCTTCTTCTTGCTGCCGCCCTCGACCCGCTCCTTGAGCGTCTTGCCTGCGGTCCAGACGGGAGACTTCTTGGCGGGGATCTTCAGGACGGAGCCGGTGCGGGGGTTGCGGCCCTCGCGGGCAGCCCGCTGGCGGACCTGGAAGGTACCGAAGCCGACCAAGGTGATCTTGTCACCCTTGGCGAGCGCGGCCGAGATGGCCTCGATCGTGGCGTTCAGGCACTCGCCGGCTTCCTTCTGGGAAACCTTGGCCTTGGTGCTAATCTGCTTGATCAGTTCCTCTTTGTTCATCCCACGTCTTCCCTTCTGTCGTAAGTGGCACAGCGGACGGATTACATGCTGGTCATATGGGGAAAACCCGCATGAGAAGCCAGCTTGCCTGGCTAACAAGCGAGATTATATGCACATGCGCTGGCAATTGCAAGGCCCAAACACGAAAAAAACCGGAATTTATCCGGATTTTTTGCGGCCCTATGTCGTATCGCGGCCGGATTAACCAGCGCCAGACCGGATCTCCCGGAGGGCGAAGCAGCTTGACCCGTATCGGTTGGTATCCCTGGGGGGTTAAGAAAGTCGGGATTCCTTGACCAGGCTGTTGAGCTTCGAGAGCGCGCGGCCCGAGTCCAGACTTTCGCGGGCCAGCTCCACGCCCTCCTGAAGGGTCGCCGCTCGACCACCGACCATTAGGACGGCGGCCGCGTTCAAGAGGGAGGCATCGCGCTTGGGACCGCGATCGTTTCCCGAGAGCAGGTCCTGGAGGATCCGGGCGTTTTCCGCGGCGTCTCCGCCGGCCAGCGCGGAGACCGGGGCCTCCGAGAGGCCGACGTCGCGGGGGTGCACCTCGTAGCGCTGGATCTGGCCGTCCTTGAGTTCGGCGACCAGGGACGGGCCGTCCAGGGTCAACTCGTCCAGGCCCGAGAGGCCGTGCACCACCATGGCGTGGGTCGCCCCCAGCTCCAGGAGCGCCTGGCTGACGAGATCGACCAGTTCGGGCCGGTAGACGCCCAAAACCTGCCGAAGGGGCTTGGACGGGTTGCACAGGGGCCCCAGGACGTTGAAGACGGTGGGGATGCCGAGTTCTCGGCGGACCGGGGCGACATGGCGCATGGCCGGGTGGTAGCGCTGAGCGAAGAGGAAGGTCACGCCGACCTGGTCCAGGCAGCGCGCCGCCGTCTCGGGGCTCATCTCGATGTCGACGCCCAGGGCCTCGAGGACGTCGGCTCCGCCGGTCTTGCTGCTCGCCGAGCGCCCGCCGTGCTTGGCGACCTTCAGGCCGGCTCCGGCGGCGATGAAGGCCACGGTGGTCGACAGGTTGAAGGTCCCGGCCCGATCCCCCCCGGTGCCGCAGGTGTCAATGCCCTCGCCGGCCGCGGGAAAGGCCACGGCATGCGCGCGCATCGCATCCGCGAAGCCCGCCACTTCCTCGGGGGTCTCCCCCTTCAGCCGCAGGGCAGTCAGCAGGGCGCCCACCTGGGCGGGGGTGGCGTCTCCGGAGAATACGCGGTCCATGAGCGCGGAGGCCTCGGCGCGGGTGAGCGCGCGGCCTTCCATGAGCTGGAGCAGGACATGCGAAATCATGGATCCTCCGGAGGAAAAGCGGCCGGGGAACTCCCCGGCCGTGATGACCCGTTAGCCGTGGCGTCTGGACCGGGCGGCCCCGATCGGAGCCGCGGGCGCGACGCCTCGCGCTAATGCTTCTGGTTGGGGGTGAGGACGATCTTGAGCTGCTTCTCGGCCTTCTTGAGGCGGCGGCAGACTTCCATCTGGGAGATGCCCAGCCGGCGCGAGAGCTCGGCCTGGGTGAGGTCATGGAAGTAGCGCATCTCGAGAAGCTGCCGCTGGGCTTCGGGAAGGCGGGACATCGCCTCGGTGAGGACCAGCTTTTCGTCGGTCTCCTCGCGGGACTCCGACGAGAAGCGCGGATCCGAGAGGCTCTCGAGCAACGAACGCTGCTCGTCGTCGTCCGAATCGTTGCCCTCCTGGTCGAGCCAGAGGACGGTGACGCGGCGGTCGTAAACCTTCACCTCGTCGACCTGCTCCTTGGTCACCTGAAGGACGTCGGCGAGCTCTTGGTTGGTGGGCTCGCGGCCGAACTCCTGGGTGAGCCGGGCCGTGACCTGGCTCAGCCGGTACGAGAGCTCCTGCAGCACCCGGGGGCCGCGCAGGAGGTTCTGGCGATCGCGCAGGTAGTGCCGGATATGGCCGGTGATGAAGTGGACGGCGTAAGTCTTGAACTCGGTGTTATGGCCGGTCTCGTAGCGCTCGATGGCCTCGAGAAGGCCGATCGAACCCACTTGAATCAGGTCCTCGACCGGATCCGTGCTGCGTCGGGCCAGACCGCGTGCGATCTTTTTGACCAACGGCAGGTGATCCGCCACCAGCTTCTCCTTTTGCTGAGGAGAGATGCCGGCGAAGGCCTTGTTGCGCTCCGGCGTCGTTTCGGACGCTTTCTTGGCGCTCTTGCGGTCGGTCGTGTTTTCCGACGCGTCTTCCATCGAGTTTTCCATCGATTGCTCCGGTGCAGGTGATTGGTGGCCCTGCAATCCCTTCTCCGTCATCGCGCACCCTCCGCTTGACAAGGGAATCCCTGGCTAGCAGTCTAGCACACGATCCGTCCTGTCGCCTAGCCCCCCGGGGATCAGGGCAGGGGCTGCTTAGCGCCCGCGGCTAGAGTTGGGAATGCGAAGCTGACCTGAAGCAACGATCGGCTAGTAAAGGCCTGCCGAAGCCATTGCTTCAGGCGGGTCCGGGGGTGAGAAGGGGGAGCGGGGCTGTCGGCTGAGCGAATGTCGGGGGTTAGAGGCTGGAAACGCGGGGGTCCAGAACGCGCGTGACGAGGTCCACGATCAGGTTGACCGCGACGATGACCGTCGCCGCGAAGAGCACCGTCCCCATGATCACGGGGACGTCCATGGTGGCGATCGCCTGCATGGCCTGGCTGCCGATTCCCGGCCAGCCGAAGACGCTCTCGGTCAGCACGGCGCCACCCAAGAGATGCGCCACGTCCACCCCCAGCAGGGTCACGATGGGCAGGCTCGCGTTGCGCAAGGCATGCCGCGTGACGACCTGCGGCTCGGGCAGCCCCTTGGCTCGCGCGGTCCGGATGAAGTCCTGGCGCATCACGTCCTGCATGCTCTGGCGCAGCAGGCGGATGTAGTAGGCCGCTCCGCCGATCCCCAGCGTGAGGGCCGGCAGGATCAGGTGCAGCGGTGATCCGTAACCGCCCAGCGGCAGGATCGGGTAGCGGTAGGCGAAGAGGTAAAGAAGCGCGAGACCGAACCAGAATGACGGCACGGAGACGCCGCCCGCGGCCATGACGACCCCGAGCTTGTCACCGACTCCGCGGGGCTTGAGCCCGCCCCAGAGTCCCAGTCCCACGCCGATCAGCACGTAGACCCCGACCGCTCCGCCCGCGAGCGCCGCCGTGGCCGGCAGGCGCTCCAGGATCATCGGCATGACGGGGCTGCCCGAGACGTAGGACGTCCCGAAGTCGCCCCGGACGGCTCCCCCCATGTAGCGGGCGTATTGGACGGGCAACGGGGCGTCGAGCCCCAGTTCGCGCCGGATATTCTCCACGGTCGCCGCGTCCGCCTGTGCTCCGGCCAGGGTCTTGGCCGGATCGGCGGGGATGACGTAGGTCAGGGCGAAGGCGAGGGTGGCGACTCCCAGCCAGACCGCGATCGCTCCCAGGAGGCGCTTAACGATCCCGCTCATTTCGCGATCGTCAGCCCCGTGGGATCGAGCGGCCAGACCGGGTGGATCCGGTAGCCCTTCACCCAGCTCTGGGTCAGGTCGACGTTCTTGGGGTGGTAGAGAGGCACCACGGGGGCCTGAGCGATGATCCGCTCCTGCGCCTTGCGGTAGGTGGCGAAGCGCTCGGCTTCAGACGGCTGGCGGTCGGCCTGGTCGAGCAGGCGATCGGTCAGGGCGTCCGTGAAGAAGGTGCTGTTGATCGCATGGGAGGGCTTGATCTGGCGCGAGTGGAAGAGGGTCGGCAGGAAGTTGGACGGATCCGGGTAGTCCTGGCTCCAGTTGCCGCCGAACATCGGGGCGTTGCCGGGTCGGCTCACGGCCGAGAGCAACGTCGGGAAGGTCACGGGCTTCAGCTCGGCCTTGATCCCGACCTGGGAGAGGTCCTGCTGGATCTGCTGGGCCACCTTGAGGACGGTCTGCGAGTTGGAGGTCCAGTAGGGGGTGGTGAAGCCGTTGGGATAGCCGGCCTCGGCCAGGAGCTTGCGGGCGACGTCGGGGCTGTAAGGGTAGCCCTTGTCCTCGGGGCCGAAGCCCGGAAGGGACGGGGGCAGCATGCCTTCGGCGGGAACCGCGCGGCCGTTGAGGAGCGTGACGATCTTGGACTTGTCGATGGCCCGGGCCACGGCCTCGCGGACCTTCGGGTTGTCGAAGGGCTTCATGCCGGTGTTCAGGCCGAGGTAATGGGTGGCGTTGTCGGCGGCTTCGAGGAATTTGCCCTGCCACTTGGGGTCCTTGCTGAGGCGCACGTAATCCGCGGCCCCGATGTTGCGGAAGACGCCCAGGACGTCGAGCTCTCCGCGCTCGAAGCGCAGGGTTTCGACCTGCTCGTTGAGGCCGAGGTGGACCTCGATACCGTCGAGCTTGGGTTCGTCGGGCTTGAAGTAATGGGGGTTCTTGGTCAGCGTGATGCGCTGGCCGGCGACCATGCCTTCGAAGGCGAAGGGGCCCGTGCCGATGGGGTGCTTCTCGAAGCCGGGAGCGTCGGCCTGGCCGTCGGGCACGACCGAGCCGAAGCCCATGGCCAGGAGTTGCAGGAAGTAGGGCTGCGGGGCCGCGAGGCGGATCACGACCTCGCGCGGGGTCGGGGCCATGATGCCGGAGGCATGGGGCGCATCGCCCGCGATCACGGCCGGGGCGCCCTCGATTTGCCGGAAGAAGCTGGATCCGGGGGATTTGGTGGCCGGCTTGAGGACGCGCTCGAGGGAGTACTTCACGTCGGCGGAGGAGAACGGCTTGCCGTCGTGGAAGCGCACGCCGTCACGAAGCGTGAAGCGGTACTCGCGGCCGTCGGGGCTGACGGTCCAGGACTCGGCGAGGTCGGGGACGAGCTTGGCCTGGGGGTCGAAGGTGACGAGACCGTTGAACATCAGGTGAGAGACGCCGATGGCGGGGATGTTGTAGGCGACGGCGGGGTCCAGGGTGCTGGGGGGATCCTGGAGACCGAGCTTGAGGACGGCCTTCGAGGAGGTGCTGGGGCTGGAGCAGCCGACGGCGACGAGGGCGGCGAGCGCGAGGGCAGCGAGAGCGTGAGTGGATGATTTCAGCATGGTCCTTCTTCCGGGTGGGGTTGACCTCAGCCTATCAAAGGTTGGGGGGCTCAACAAGGGACGGAAGCGCTTTTCCAGCGCTCGAAGTCCTCGCGGATCAGGGGGACGAAGCGGGCGCTGGTCGCTTCGAGCGCCTTGTGGATGACGGCATTGCCGATCTTCTGGATCATGCCGGGGGGCAGGCCGCGCAGCAGGCCGGGCAGGCGGAGGAGGTCGACCCGGGCGGCGCTCCACGAGGTGAGCAGGCAGCCGTCGGGATGGGCTTCGAAGTGCGCTTCGCCGGAGAAGCCGGCGGCGAGTTCGAGGTCGAGGTGCTCGGAGGTGACGACGCGGCAGGAGGTGGACTCCATGCGGGTGAGGGTGGGCAGGTCCTCGAAGACGACTTCGAAGTGGGGGTCGATGACCAGGCCGAGGGCCTCGAACCTCCCGACGGAGACGAGGTAGCGCTGGTGGGCGAGGCGTTCGACGCGGTCCGATCCGACGAGTTGCTTGAGCAGGGATTCGTTGCCGGAGAAGTAGCGGGCGACTTCCTCGGGGGAGGCCGCCAGGACGGTCGTGCGTTGGGTGAAGCCTTCGAGTTGGATCATGCCCCCCTCATGCCCGGGGATTGCGGAGATCAAACCGAGCGAGAAAGGAACGTCATGAGCGCGGCCGGGGCAAGGCCCAGGCGGGCAGGGGCGAGGGGGCGTCGGGCCGCATGAAGCAGACGACGAAGTCGCAGCGGCGGTTTTTCGGGCAGCTCTCGCAGGGGATGGGGGTGAACGGGCGGTGGGACATGGGCAACCTCCGATCCTCGTCGTCGCCGGGGGCGGCGTCCGGGGGACGCGCGCGGCGTGGGAGCGGGGCTTCGTTGCCCGAGGGCGATCGCCGACGGGGATCGCTGGGATCAGTCTAGCAAGTTGATGGAGTTTTGTAAAGCGGTCAGCGGCGGCCCCAGCGATCGCCGAGCAGGTTGAAGGCCAGGACGATGGCGAAGATGGCGAGGCCCGGGGCCATGAAGAGCCAGGGGGCGTCGCGGAAATAGAGCTGGCCGTCGTGGATCATGTTGCCCCATGACGGGGTGGGGGGGCGGACTCCGAGGCCCAGGAAGCTGAGAGCGGCTTCCAGCAGGAACATATCGGCGAGCTTGAGGGCCAGAAGCGAGGAGATGGCGCCCGAGAGATTGGGCAGGAGGTGGCGAAGCAGGATCCAGAGGGAGTTGCCGCCCATGGCGCGGGAGGCCTCGATGAACTCGGTTTCGCGCAGGGAGAGGGTCATGCCGCGGACGAGGCGGGCAATGGCCGTCCAGCCGACGAGGCCGAGGGTGAGCACGACCATGGCGGGGTGGGGGGGCAGGACGGCGGCGAGGCCCATGGCGAGAAGCAGGGTGGGGAAGGCCATGACGATCTCGGTGAGGCGCATGAGGACCATGTCGACCCAGCCTCCGCGGTAGCCGGCGAGGACTCCCAGGCCGACTCCGAGGAGGCCGGCGAGGGCGGTGGCGCTGAAGCCGACGGCCAGGGAGACGCGGCCTCCGTAGAGCCAGCGGGCGAAGGCGTCGCGGCCGAGGTCGTCGGTGCCGAAGGGGTGGGCGGCGCTGGGGGCGAGGGGGAGGCCGTTGGGATCGAGGCCCTGCGGCAGGGGAACGGTGGGGGAGGCGGCGGTGAGCCAGGGGGCGAGGGCGGCGAGGGCGACGACGAGCAGGATCACGCCTCCGCACGCGAGGGTGAGGAGGTCGGGGCGGCGTCGAGGTTTCGCCGGGGCGGCGCCGGGGAGGTCGAGGGTTTGGGCCATTTGCCGTAACCCTAAGCCGGGCGGGGTCCTTTGTCAAGTCTGACGAAAGCTTTCGCCCGCCAGGCGGTGTAGGGAGGGCGGTAAGTTGGGTATAGTCAGCCTTGGACGCCCAACCGACGAGCGTCAAGAAGCCGCGCATGGGAACCCCAGCACGCAACCCGCGTCAGGCCCCCCGGGTTCGTGAGGCCGGCGGAGGCCGGGGATTCCCCGAGGCGAAGCCCGTGACCGGACGTCAAGAGGACCGAAAGTGGAAAGGCAAGGAGGCATGAGATGCGAGTAGGCGCCTGGATCGTGGCGGGACTGATCGCGTTCGCCTCCCTTCCGGCGCTGGCGAAGCCGGCGGCGGTGAACCCTGCCGACCTGACGGCCCGCGCGGCGTTGGTCCTGGACCACCAGGGCAAGGTGCTTTACGCGCGCAACTCCGACGCGAAGCTGCCTCCGGCGAGCACGACCAAGGTCCTGACGGTCCTGACGGCCCTCGAGCATGCCCACCTCAACGAGGTGGTCAAGATCTCGCGAAACGCGGCCAACACCCCGCCCTCGGCCCTGGGGGTGAAGCCCGGCGAGTTCTACACCGTGCGCGAGCTGCTCTACGCCGCCATGCTGCGCTCGGCCAACGACGCCTGCGTGGCCCTGGCCGAGCATATCGGCGGGTCCGAGGAGAAGTTCGCCATCCTCATGAACCGCAAAGCCCGCATGCTCGGCGCCACGGACTCGCACTTCGTCAACCCGCACGGTCTGCCGGACGAGCGTCACGTCTCCACGGTCCAGGACCTCGCGCTCATCATGAACGCGGCCATGAAGAACCCCGACTTCGTGCAAATCGCCGGCACCAAGCGCATCGAGCTCGAATGGAAAGGCCATCACGAGGCCCGCACCCTGGTCAACAAAAACAAGCTCCTCACCCAGTACGACATCCCCGTCGTCGGCAAGACCGGCTTCACCAACGCCGCCAAGCTCTGTTACGTCGGGGTGGTGCAGGGTGAGCAACCCGTCACCTTCGTCTTTCTCGGCGCCAAGCAGCTCTGGCCCGAAGCCCGCCTCATGCTCCAGATGGCCACCAATCTGGTCGCGCGCCGCCTCGAGGATCCCAACGACGAGCGCGTCGCCCTCGACTAGAAGCGGTCTCATAAACGCCTGAGCAGGATAAGGATGCTGCCCAGGTGGATAAAGGTCGTTGCCGGCTTTGACCTCCCGGCGGGTGACGATGCGCCTGAAGTTGGGGAGCCAGGCGAAGAGCCGTTTCACCTTCCAAACCCGCTAGTCGCGTCTCAAGAAACATCCATCCTGGGTCTTGAACCGGCTTCGGCGGTTTGGGGCGATTATCGCGATCCCCGAAGCCGCGAGATCCGCATCTAGCCCATCGGAGTCGTAAGCCTTGTCTCCGATGAGGCGATTGGGTTCGGCACCGGTGATGCGGCGGGCCCAGGCAGCCTCGACCAGCGTGACCTCGTGGGGTGAGGCAGCGTCCACATGGATCGCGATGGGAAGCCCACTCGCCTCCACGATAGCCATGACCTTGGAGCCCTTGCTCCGCTTCGTCTTGCCAACCGAGCCACCCCCCGTTTGGCGCTGGAGAACGCGCCGTCGATAAAACACTCGCTCAGATCGAGGTCGCCGCGCTCGTGCAGCTCGTTGGCCAGCGCGTTGAGGACAGAAGCCAGGTTTTCGCCTGGTTGTTCAAACTACCCACAAGCCAATCGGTTAATGGGTATGAGAGGAGCATGCCGCCCGTATTTGTTGCAAACCTCCTATTCCCCACAGGGCCTACCAGGGGGCTGAGACAAGCTCTTGTATGTGATCTCGCTCAGGCAAGCAACGCCTTCATGGGGGCCCCATCGGAGGTAAGCTACCTGGTTTGCTCGACGGGTGAACACTGGGATTCACAAGGGCTCCAGACTCTTTCCCAACCACTTCGTCCTGGCACTCTTGCGTTTGTCTATCCTCCGAGGGGTAGCGCAGATGGGGGTATTGGTATAGAGGAGGCTGGACCCAGGGCGCGCTATTCAGTTTTCTTCCCGATTAATCGCCTATCGAAGGTTGGTATGTCTGGAACTGAGGCACTCCTGGCTGACATCTACCTTGCAGCCAAACGTTATGGGGACGTTGCGCTGTTTGCTGGCGAGGAGCTGGAAGTTGACGCAGAACTCGGCGCTGTGAGGCCTACTGACGAAGCTCTCGTCTCTCACATGCTGCTCACAAGCACGGTTACCCAGCCGGAGTACTACCGCGTAAGGGCGGTCAGTGACGGAGTCTTGTATCGCAGCGCCCATGCCAGCGTGCGGCTTGGCCTTGGTTAATCGAGAGGGTCTGTCCTTCCCTCGGTTTCTATCAGAAGCCCATGTTTGTGAGACCCCTTCTAACCCCTGAAACCAAATCGCTTGACGCCCCCTCGCCAGCATAGGCGAGGGGGCGTCGAACTCAGTGGCCGTTGTAAAGCGGCCAGGGCTGGAAAAGGAAAGCAGGTCTGAAGCCGCGCAAGTCCCTCTAGGACTTCAGGATCAAGGCGCCCTTGGCCGGAACCGTCACGCGGAGCTTGCGCTGGGAGACGACCAAAGTCTCCCCGCTCAGCGCGTCGACCAGCCGCGCGCCATCCTTGAGCCGGCTCTCCGCGCGCAATGGAATCTCCCTCACCTGCGGGCGCGTGTCGTTATTGAGGACCACAACGGCTTCTTCCTGGGCGGTCAGCCGACCATAGGCGTAGACCTCGTCGTCCTGCCACATCTCGAGCTGTTTCCCGCGCCGCAGGGCCACCGAGTCCTTCCGCGCCTTCAAGAGCTGCTGCACGTAGCGCGTGAGCTCGGGGTTCTTGCCCCAGGCCATGTCCTCGCGGTTCTCGGGCTCCTTGTGGCCGGTCATCCCCACCTCGGTCCCGTAATAGAGAGAGGGAATCCCGCGCACGGTCAGCACGCAGGCGAGCGCCAGTTTCAGCTTGGAGAGATCGCCGCCGGCCTGCGAGAGAAAGCGCGGCACGTCGTGGTTGTCGATGAACGGTGAGAGCAGGTCCGCGTTCGGGTAGGTCCCATCCTGCGCGAAGCGCTCGCCCAGCTTCCGCATCGACGCTCCCTTGGCGAAGACGTCGTTGAGCGTGTAGTAGAGCGGGAAATCGAAGAGCGAGTGGAACTTGCCGCGCCGCTGGTAGTCGGCCACGTAGCCCACGTCCCCGTGCAGCACCTCTCCCAGCAAGAGAAAGTCCGACTTGGTGCGCTGCGCGATCTGGGTGTTGAAGTCCGCCCAGAAATCCTTGGGGACGTGCTTGACCGTGTCGACGCGGAAGCCGTCGAATCCGAGCGCGGCCCATCTGGCCCAGACGTCGATCAGGTACTTGCGGGCGTCCGCATTCTTCTGGTCGAAATCCGGCAAGCCATAGAGCGAGCCGTTTTCGAGCCACCATTGATCGTCCCAGTTCTGGATGTTGCCGTGCGCGTTGAACCAGCTCTTGTAGCGGGGATCGTCCCGGTGCTTGTACTCGTAGCCCCCGTGGTTGGCGACGATGTCCAGCACCACCTTCATCCCGCGGGCATGGGCCTTGGAGAGCAGTTCCTTGACCTTGGCGACGTCCCCGAGGTGTTCGTCGACCTTCTCGAAGTCCTTGGCCCAGTAGCCATGGAAGCCCCAGAGGCCGGTATTGGCGAGCTGGTCGTCGTCGTTGTCCACCACCGGCGAGATCCAGAGGGTGGTGACCCCGAGGCTGTCGAGGTAGGGAAGCTTGGAGATCAGCCCGTCGAGGTCCCCGCCGTGGTAAGCGGTCGGATTGTTGAGCTGGACGTTGAAGTCGTTTTGGCGGTTGCCGTTGGCGAAGCGATCGAGCAGGACGAAGTAGATGACCTCGTCCTTCCAGGCGTCGAGCGCGGTACTTCGGCTTCGCTGCGCGTCGAGCGCCTGATCGGAACCGGCGGGGATTCCCGGAGCGGCGCTGCAGCCCAGGCTGGTCAAGCCGAGGGCGAGGGCGAGGGCGAAGCGGCGCAAACGTCGGGTCACGGTCTTCCTCCGGCAGGGGGCGAAGGGGGCGGGTTCAGGCGGAGTTCTTCAAGGTTACTTGTCGCTTTCTTAACGCCAAGACTTGCCCTGCTTACTCGAAGGTTAACCAAATCCCTGTGTTATAATTCGTCACAACTCCGCTGGGCTCGGCTCGTCGTTACGAAAGAGGAGGAGACGGTATTTTATCCCCGCAGTTCGAGTGGGTGGTCCTGATCGCCGCCCTGCTACTCTCCACCTTGTTTTCGGCCGCCGAAACCGCCCTCACCTCCATCAACCGGGCCAAGCTCAGGCAACGCCTCGACGAGGACGATCGCCTCGCGAAACTCATCCACCGGCTGATCCAGCAGCCGCGTCGCCTGCTCTCGACGGTCCTGCTGGGCAACACGCTTTCCATCGTCGCCCTGGTGGTCGTGGGCACGAGCCTGGCGTTGCGATGGCTTCCCGACAGCACCTGGGCGCTTATCGTCGCCTTCCTGGGCCTTTCCCTCTTGGTTCTGGTCGTCGGGGAGATCATCCCCAAGTCCGTGGCGGCCTCCCGGCCGGATACCGTGAGCCGCTGGGTGGCCCGGCCCGTTCGGCTGCTCATGATCGCCCTGCGGCCCCTGGTCGGAGGCCTACTGGCCTTGACGACCCCGGTGATCCGCTTGCTGGGGGCGCAGGAGGCGACCGCCGCTCCCCGCTACACCGAAGAAGAGCTGCGCACCCTGATCGAGATCGGTCAGGAGCAGGGTGTCATCGAGCAGGAGGAAACCCTGTTGCTCACGTCGGCCCTGGCCTTCGACGATACTCCCGTGAGCGCGGTGCTCACCCCGCGGGTCGATATCGTGGCGCTGTCGCAAGAGATCAGCATGGAGGAGGCGATCGCCCTGATCGTGAGCGAAGCCTATACCCGCATGCCGGTCTTCGGCGATTCCATCGACAACATCCTCGGCATCGTCAACGCCCGCGACATCCTCTTGACCGCGGCCCGCGGCGAACCCTGGGATCTCCGCCGCATCATGCATCCCGCCTACCATGTCCCCGAGAACAAGCGCCTCGACGAGTTCCTGCGCGAGATGCAGCAGCAAGAGCTGCAAATCGCGATCGTGACGGACGAGTACGGAGGCACCGCGGGCCTGGTGACCGTGGAGGACGTCCTGGAGCAGATCGTCGGGGAGATTCGCGACGAGACCGACGAGGAGGTCCCCTGGATCCGCCAGCTCAGTCCCGGAGTGGCCCTGGTGGACACCATGATCAACCTCGACGAGCTTAACCAGTCCTTGGGCCTCGAGCTTCCCACCGAGGGAGTCCATACGCTCGGCGGTCTGGTCGTCAATCGCCTGGGGCGGGTAGCCAAGGTCGGGGACGTGGTGCGGCTCTCCGGGGTCACGTTGATCGTGAAGGCCACCCGGGGGGTGCGCGTGACCCAGGTTATGCTCGAATATCCCGTCGACGCCGCGATCGTCGGGGAAACGGCCTAGTTCGCCCGTTTGGCTGCCTCCCTGCCCGGGTACATGGCAAGGTGGCAACGAGTCAGCAACGAACAGGAGTCGGCATGAACCTTCGAAGGACCGCCTTGGGATTTACCGTCGCGCTGGGGATGTTCTGGTGTCCGGCTGCGCTGGCGGGGACCTTGCAGGATGGGATCGCAGCCTTCGAACGGCGTGACTTCGGGCGAGCCACCGAGCTGCTGGAGCGCTATACACGCCAGTTCCCCAAGGACCCCCGCCCCTACTACTACCTGGCCAAGTGCTACGAGACCCGCGTGCAGGTCACCAAGGTCGAGGACGCCTTGCGGAACTACCGCCAGCTCTCCAACGAGCGGACCCAGGTCTTCCGCTCGCTCGAAGGAGCGGAGGCCGATACGGTCTACGACCGGATGCTCCAGGAGGATCCCGGCGATCTCACGGCCAAGCTGCTGCTGGCCATCTCCTTGCTTCAGATGAAATCCTTCGGCCTCGCCGAGGAGATCGTCTCTGCCATTTCCCCGACCACCATTCCCGAGGAGATCCGCGACACCTACTACAACATCCGGGGCGCAGTCTTCGTGTCCCGCCAGGAGTGGGACAAGGCCAAGGAGGCCTATAACCAGGCCTGGCGGCTCAACTACAGCAATCCGCTGCCGCGTCAGAAACTCCAGGAAGTCGAGAAGCAGATGGCCGCCGCCCAGGATGCGTTCGACAAGGCTCCGATCTTCGCGCCGGTCAGCTCGGATCAGAAGTACGAGATGACCCTGAAGCTGGGCAAGGACCTCATGGCGGAAGGCAACTTCAACGGGGCCATCGACGCCTTCAACCAGGCCGTGGAACTCCAGCCCAACAGCGCGGATGCGCGTCGTCTCCTGGCAGAGGTCAAGCGCAGGGCCGCCGAGCAGAACTACGATCAGGGCATCGCGTTCATGCGCGATCAAAAGTACGCGAATGCCTACGAGGCGTTCCACAATGCGCTTCAGAACGACCCCAACTTCACCAAGGCCCAGATCGGCCTCTCCGAAGCCAAGCGGATGATGGACGAGGAAGAGCGCTCGAACCGGCGCTCGCTATAAGGTTTTCCGGGTGGCGTACCCGGCAAGAGGAAGGGGGCCGGCTTGCCGGCCCCCTTTGGCTTACTTGTCTCGTACCTGGGTCGATCCCACGGACGCCTGAGCGGCCGCGAGCCTCGCGATCGGCACCCGGAAGGGCGAGCAGCTGACGTAATCCAGCCCGAGGTGATGCGCGAAGACCACCGAGGCGGGGTCGCCGCCGTGCTCTCCGCAGATCCCCAGCTTGAGATCCGGTCGCGCCTTGCGACCCTGGTCGACCGCGATCTGCATCAGCTGGCCGACGCCCTCCTGGTCCAGGGACTCGAAGGGGTTGTCGGGAAGGATCTTCTTGCTGAGGTAGGTGCTCAGGAAGCGGCCCTCGGCGTCGTCACGGGAGTAGCCGAAGGTCATCTGGGTCAGGTCGTTGGTGCCGAAGCTGAAGAACTCGGCGTGTTCGGCGATCTTGTCGGCCGTGAGGGCGGCGCGCGGGATCTCGATCATGGTGCCGAACTTGTAGGCGACCTGCACTCCTGCCGTCGCCATGACCTCCTTGGCCACGGTCTCGAGGTGCTCCTTGACGGCGCTAAGCTCGTTCACATGGCCGATCAAGGGGATCATGATCTCGGGGTAGACCGACAGGCCTTCCTTGGTGAGGATGCATGCCGCTTCGATGATGGCGCGGACTTGCATCTCGTTGATCTCGGGGAAGGTGAGGCCCAGGCGGCAGCCGCGCAGACCCATCATGGGGTTGGATTCGTGGAGCGAATGGACCTTGCGCAGGAGGGTCTCCTTCTCGCGCAGCAGCTTCGCATCCGTTCCCGTCGCTTTAAGGACGGCCACCTCGCACGAAAGTTCCACCAGATTGGGGAGGAACTCGTGAAGGGGGGGATCCAGCAGGCGGACGGTGACCGGCAGGCCTTCCATGGCCCGGAAGATGCCCACAAAGTCCTCGCGCTGGAAGGGCAGGAGCTTGGAGAGATGCTCCCGGCGCTCCCGTTCGGTCTCGGCCATGATCATCTTCTGGATGACCGGCAGGCGCTCGGGCTGCATGAACATGTGCTCGGTCCGGCAGAGGCCGATGCCCTGGGCACCGAACTCGCGGGCGCGGGCGGCGTCCTCGGGGGTGTCGGCATTGGTGCGGACCCCGAGCTTGCGAATAGCGTCGGCCCAGGTCATGAGCTGGCGGAATTCGTCGGTCTGCTCGGGAGCGAGCGTGGGGACGGCGCCTGCGATCACTTCGCCGGTGGAGCCGTTCAGGGTCACGGTATCGCCTTCCATGAAGGTGCGATCGCCCGCGGTGAACTTCCGGCGCTCGAGATCCACGTGCAGGCTCTCGCAGCCGGCCACGCAGGGCTTGCCCATGCCGCGGGCGACCACCGCCGCGTGGCTGGTCATGCCGCCCCGGCTGGTGAGCACGCCCTGGGCCATGATCATGCCGTGGATGTCGTCCGGGCAGGTCTCGACCCGGGTGAGGATCACGGCCTTGCCCTCGCGGCCCAGCCGCTCGGCCTCGTCGGCATCGAAGACCAGGGTGCCCGTGGCGGCGCCAGGAGACGCCGGAAGGCCCTTGGCGATCACGTCGAGGGTGGCCTTGGGGTCGATCCGCGGGTGCAGCAGCTGGTCGAGGCTGGCGGGGTCGACCCGATTGACGGCTTCTTCGCGGGTGATGATCCCCTCGTTGGCCAGGTCCACGGCAATCTTGACGGCCGCCTGGGCCGTCCGCTTGCCGTTGCGGGTCTGCAGCATGTAGAGCTTGCCGCGCTCGATGGTGAACTCCATGTCCTGGACGTCGCGGTAGTGGCGCTCCAGGCGCTCGGCGATGGCGACGAACTGCTGGTAGACCTCGGGGAGGTCCGCGGCCAGCTTGGAGAGCGGCTGCGGGGTCCGGATGCCGGCCACGACGTCCTCGCCCTGGGCATTCAAGAGGTACTCGCCGTAGAGGGCCCGTTCGCCCGTGGAGGGGTTGCGGGTGAAGGCGACGCCCGTGCCCGAGTCGTTGCCCATGTTGCCGAAGACCATGGCCTGGATGTTGACCGCGGTCCCCAGGTCGTGGGGGATCTTGTTGTGGTTGCGGTAGGTGATGGCCCGGGGGTTCTTCCAGGAGCGGAAGACGGCTTCCACGGCCATCTTGAGCTGGATGAAGGGATCCTCGGGGAAGTCGATGCCCAGTTCCTTGAGGATCATGGCCTTGTAGGCCTTCACCAGATCCTTGAGGGTCGCGGCGGAAAGCTCCGTGTCTTCCTTGACGCCGGCGCGGTGCTTGAACTGTTCGAGGACCGCTTCGAAGTTGTGGAGCTTGTAGCCGAGCACGACGTTGGAGAACATCGCCACGAAGCGCCGGTAGGCGTCGTAGGCAAAGCGCTCGTTGCCGGTCTGGGCGATCACGCCTTCGACCGTCCGGTCGTTGAGGCCGAGGTTCAGGATGGTATCCATCATGCCGGGCATCGAGAACTTGGCGCCCGAGCGCACGGAGACCAGCAAGGGGTTTTGCGGATCTCCGAACTGCTTATCGGTGAGTCGCTCGACTTCTCGAAGCTGAGCGATCATCTGGTCTTCGAGGCCCGCGGGGAGGGCTTCGTCGTTGGCGAGGTAGAGGTTGCAAGCGGTGGTGGCGATGGTGAAGCCGGGAGGGACGGGAAGGCCGGCGCGCGTCATCTCGGCGAGGCCGGCGCCCTTTCCTCCGAGCAGGTCCCGCATGGACCCATCGCCTTCGCTGAAGAGGTAGACCTGTTTGGTAGCGACCGGGGGGGTAGACATGGTCATTCGTTTGTCTCCTTCGTCAAACGAGCCAGGGCTATACGTGTTACTCGTAACAGGCTACACCTCGCCTGTTACACGTACGTTTCCTTTCGCTGGGTGATCTCCAGGATCTCGGCGGCGGTCTCCTCGATGGCCTTGTTGGTGACGTCCACGACCGGGCAGCGCAGCCGCCGGAAGAGGTCCTGGGCGTACTCGAGCTCGTGCCGGATATGATCCGGGTTGGCGTACGAGGCCTTGGAGGTGAGGCCGAGGTTCTGGAGGCGGGCCGTGCGGATCTCCGTGAGGATGTCCACGTTGAGGCTCAGCCCGATGATCCGCCCCGGCGGGAGCTCGAAGAGCTCCTTGGGGGGCTGGACATTGTAGACCAAGGGAACGTTCGAGGCTTTGATGCCGCGGTTCTGGGCCAGGTACATGCAGGTCGGGGTCTTGGAGGTCCGCGAGACCCCGATGAGCACGATGTCGGCCATCAGGAGGCCGCGCGGGTCTTTGCCGTCGTCGTACTTGATGGCGAAGTCGATGGCTTCCATCCGGTTGAAGTAGGTCTCGTCCTTGAGCTGCATGAGACCCGCCTCGTAGGCCGGCTCGACGTTGAGCACCTCGGACAGGGTCCGGATCAAGGAGCCCAACAGGTCGACCGCTGGAATCGAGGCCCGCTGGGCCTCCTGGATCAGCGTCTGGCGCCATTCGGGCTCGACCATGGTGTAGGCGATGATGCAGCGGTGCTGAGCCGCCAGCTTGATCATGTTGGTCAGCTGGTGGGTGGATCGCACCCGCGGCAGCCGGACCAGGCGCACGTGCTGACCCTTGAATTGCAGCGCGGCAGCCTTGGCGACCTGTTCGGCCGTCTCTCCGCTCGCGTCCGAGAGGGTGTAGATGGTCAAGGGGGTTTCGGAGAGGCTCATCGTTCGCTGCTCCTGGTAGAGGAAGGGGCCGTGTCCTCCCATCATACCTCCCCGAACGAATGAGCGCTTCAGCGATTTACCGTTTGATCGGGTGCCCGGGCGGGTATGAAGGAGCGAAAAGCCTTGGCGCACGCGCATGCGAAATGCCTCGTCGTACGGTATGATGGACTTCGCGGACGGCTGCTGCTCGGCGGCTCCCGGCAAGCCCCCCTCATCGCGAGATTCCTGGACGACGGCGGCGCTTCCCGTTCCGAATCAGGAGACTGGAGGATCGTTTGGACGACGAGCTGACACTCAAGCAACAGCTTTCCCAGCTGATCATTTCCGAAAGCCAGCAGCAGCAACTGGATAGCGTGCTGCTCGGCCTGAAGGAAGGCATCGGTGCCAACTCGGTCCTCCTGATCGAACGCAGCGGCCTCTTGCTCGGATCCTACGGCCAGGAGGTCCTCAACGACCTCTCGATTTCGAGCCTGATCGCCGGGATCTTCAAGAGCGTCACGGCCCTCACCGCCCTTTTGGGCGAGCGTGAGATCCAGACCCTCGCCCATCGCGGCCGCCGCAGCAACCTCCTCCTGGCCCTATTGGGCTCGCAGGACATCCTGGCCGTCATGGTTCCCGCAGACGTGGATCCTGCCAGCGTCGAGGCGCAGATGGAAGCCGCCATCGCCCAGCTCACGCCCATCCTCCTGTCGGCCCGCGAGAGCACGAACGGAAAGTCCTTCTCGTTCAGCAAGGACTCCATCTCGATGTTCCTGGGGAAGCTATAGTCCGGGGCCATGACCACCATTAACTTCGGAAAGCGCGAGATTCTCTGCAAGATCGTCTACTACGGTCCCGGCCTCTGCGGGAAGACGACCAACCTCGTCACGCTGCACCGGACCCTGGGGGACGATGTCCGCGGCGAGCTGCTCACCCTGGCCACCGAGACCGAGCGCACGATCTTCTTCGATATGATGCCGCTCGACCTCGGCGAGATCGAGGGCTTCAAGGTCAAGTTCTCGCTCTACACCGTGCCCGGCCAGGTCCAGTACGTCAACTCGCGCAAGGCCATCCTCAACGGGGTGGACGGCATCATCTTCGTGGCGGACTCGACTCCTAGCCGCTGGCTCGCCAATACCGAGAGCCTGATGGACCTCAGCAACAACCTTGCCGAGTACGACCTCTCGCTCAACACCATTCCGTGGGTGATCCAGTACAACAAGCGCGACGTCCCCGGGGCGCTCCCGGTGGCCGCCCTCGAGGCGGAACTCAACAAGTGGCACGTGCCTTCCTTCGAGGCGGTCGCCAGTGAAGGAACCGGGGTCAACGAGACCTTGCGGGCGGTCAGCCAGCTGGTCATGGAGTCGTTCAACAAGTAGGAGGGGCCAATGGTCCTGTCTGAAAGGCAACCGATATCGCAAGAGGCCCTGACGCTTCGGCTCGGGGAGTTGGCCTGCGTCGCGGAGAGCCCCGCCGCCTACTCCGTGGGAGTGCTGGCCGCGTTCGAAGAGCACGGGCTCGGCGCTTGCATGCTCGCCACGCGCGTTCAGGCGGCCCAGCCCTGGATCGTCTTCGGAACGGATGAGGCGCTCGCCTCAGAGGTCTCGGCGGGACTCGTCGTGACGGACGGCAAGGCGCTGGCCACGAGCCGGGGCGCGTATCGCTTGCTGGCCATTCCCATGCCCGCGCGCATGCAAGGCTTCGTCCTGGTTCCCGAGAACGCGGCCTTCCAGGCCATGCCACCGCTCTTGCCGATCATCGGCGGAGGGCTCGCCGCTCAACTCGTGCTCGCAGCCAAGGCCGAGCAGGAGGCCCTGCTGGCCCAGATGACCCACAAGCTGAGGGCGCTCAAGCAGGTCAGTCACCAGATCAACAATACCTACGATCTCCAGGAGCTATCGGCCTCCTTGTGCTCGATTGCGACGTCCACGATCGGCGCCCAGTACGCTGGCCTGTACCTGCTGGAAGACGGCATGGTCCGGATGGTCGAGGACCTGGCGGTCTTCAAGAGCAAGGGCCTCAGCCTGCTGAAGATGCTCCAAGAGGCCAACGCCCGCACCTCCAAGCCGGTCTTCCCGCTGGAGCAGGCAGGCTTCCTCGAGGAAGTGATCCGGACGGGCAAGCCGGTGGCGATCGCCGACCTCCTCTCCGAGCCCGAGCGTTGCCCCCAGTCCCTCTTAGAGCATCAGCTCGCCTCCGTGCTCGCGACCCCGCTGGTCACGCAGCGCGAGATCCTGGGCCTGATCCTGGTCGGCAAACAGCAAGCCCACGTCTTCACGGAAGGTGAGCAAGAACTCCTCGCGGATCTCGCCCAGCAGACCACCGGCGCCTTCGTCACCAGCAAGCTCTTCTACAACACCGTTCAGGAGAAGCAGCGCGCCGACCGCATGGTCGAGCAGCTCAAGCACCTCAACGTCGCCTCGGCGGACGTCGGCAAGACCCTCAACGTGACCGCCACCTGCCAGGAGCTGCTCGCCCACCTCCCCAACTTCATGGTCGCCCACTGGCAAGCCATCTACCTGATCAAGGACGGAGCCTGGGCCTTCACGGCCGGTTCGACCCCGGTCTTCAGCGCGCCGCCCGCCTCCTGGCTTCAGCGCCTGGAGGAGAACGGCTATCCGGCCTCCATGGAGCTCTCCCATGATCTGCTGGAAGGCACGCCCTTCGTCGAGGCGGGCCGCGTCACGGTCTTCCCGCTGCGCGCGAAGCAAGAGCTGCTGGGCCTGGTCATCGTGGCCACCGAGACGGCGACGGACAATACCGGTCGTGAGCTGGTCGAGACCTTGGTCGGCCACACGGCTCTCGCCATCAACAACGCCACGATGATGGAGCAGGTGGAGCGCCTCGCCATCACGGACGGCTTGACCGGGGTCTACAACCGCCGCTACTTCAACTCGCGGCTGGACACCGAGCTGCAGCGCTCCCTGCGCTTCGCGCACCCGGTCTCGCTCATCATCCTGGACATCGATTTCTTCAAATCGGTCAACGACGTCCTGGGGCACCTCGGCGGCGACACCGTGCTGAAGCAACTGGCCGCCCTCCTGCGCGAAAAGGTGCGCAAGGTGGACATCGTCGCGCGCTACGGCGGCGAGGAGTTCGCCATCATCCTGCCGGAGACCACCGCGGCCAACGCGGCCTACGTGGCCGAGAAGATTCGCAGCTGGATCGAGGAGTACCCCTTCACCGATCAGGAGCGGCTGCCGCACCGGAACATCACCTCGAGCCTGGGGGTGGCCAGCTTCCCCGAGCATGCCCGGAGCCTGGAGGAGCTGATTTCTCACGCCGACGAATCGCTCTACCGAGCGAAGCAGGCCGGCCGTAATCAGGTCGGGCGCTTGCCCGAGCCGCTTCCGCAGCCCTGAGCCCGCGCGTTTCGTCAGCAATCCGGGAGCTTCCTTCGTAGCGGCAGGACAGCATCGCGTTCCCAACCTTGGCCGCAGGCGCTAAAGCAAGGACGGCGCCCCGCATCGGGGCGCCGTCCTCGTAATCTTTGAGAGTCGGTTTAGAACTTGGGAACGACTACGAAGCGCTTGCCGGCGAGCTTGTAGTTGAGGTAGAGGGTCGTGACGGCCCCATCGGGACGCAGGGCGGTGAATTCCTTCGACTTGACGTTCCAGCGGACGACCTGAGACTGGTAGCCCTTGCTGAAGCTGGTGGTGTCGAAGTAGTAGACGATGTCGCCACGCTTGCCGGACGCGACGTCGATGGCGCGCTGGAGGTACTCTTCCTGAGAGGTGATGGCGGGCGAGAACTCGTGGCCGTGCTTCTCGAAGTGAACCTTGAGGTTCTGCTCGCTGGTGAGGTTGGCGGCCGGACGCGCCGCGAAAGTGCCGTTCGGCTGCACGGAGCGGCCCTTCGAGATGAGCTCCAACTGCGCTTCGGTGAGTTTGACGCCGCGCGCGGCGACTTCCTTCACGAATTCCGCCTTGGTCTTGGGCTCGCTCGAAAGCGCGCTCACCGAGGAGGTCGAGGTACCAAGGAAGGAGGCCGTCCCTAGCGACGAACCACAACCGGTCGTCAGCAGCGTCAGGGCGAGGGCGGCGAAAATGGGAAGTCTCATGGGCTCTCCTTGTCTATGGGCGCTCCCACGCTTTGGGGCGCACCATGCTTATCGGGACGCGGAAGCCAAAAGATGCGGCCTAGATTTTAACTTAGTGTTAAGACCTGCTGCGGATAGGGTTAAGATGATGTCAGGTTGGCGTCAGCCCTGCGTTTGCGCGCCGATAGCGGGAGCCGAACGGGCCCGGTCCACGCTTCTGGACCGAGCCCGTCTTCGTTATCCGCTCCTGGGATTGCTGGCGCTAGTCGCCGGAGATCCACTTCCCGACGCGCGAGAAGGCTCCTCCGAGGTTCTGGCGGGTTCGCTGGATGTCCCCGCGGACATCCTCGGCCACGTACAGCGCGGCAGACTTGAGGCCGCTGGCGGCGTCCTGCACGCTGTCGATGGCCTCGTCGACCTTCGATTCGACGGCCTTGTAACCGTCGGCCACGCTCTGAGCAGTGCGCGCGACGTCCCGGCGGACATCCTCGGCCACGTACAAGGCGGCGCTCTTGAGGCCGCTGGCCGTATCCGACACGCGGTCCGCCACTGCCTGGGCGGCATTGGCGCCGCTATCCATGAGCTTGCCGGGAAGTCCGAGGATTTCCTGCTTGGCGGCTGCTTGCGCTTCGGCGAGGATCGTCTTGGCCGTCTGCTTCCACTGGCCAGCTTCGTCCATGGGCAGCTTCGCGATGCGCTCGCGGGCCTGGTTGAGGTGGCGCGCTTCGATCAGGCCGACTAGCGGCGCGGCGACCGCCGTCACGGCGATGACCTGAGCGTCCTCCTTGAGATCCTGGCCGAATTTCTTGACCTGATCCTCAAGGTACTCGCCGACGGTGGGATTCTTGGTTTCCAGGCGATCGGTGGGAGTACGCTGGGTAGGCAAAGCCTCCGCGCGGGGCTCGGTCGGCTGGGCTTTCAGGTAGGTCTGGAGCTCCTGAAGCTTGGCCCGGGTGACGGGGCCTTCCTTGCCGTCTTCCCGGATCTTGGGTCCCGGGATATGGCGCAGCTCGATGTGCTTGTTGAGCTCGGCCTGAAGCTTCTTGGTGTCCTCGGCCTGAAGCTTCTTGGTGTCCTCACTGTAGGGCTTCACGCCGTTGACGGGCGTCGCGCCGCCAAGGGCGGAAACGTTGGGGACTCGGTTCATGAGGGTTCCTCTCGTGGGGGCGGCGATGGGGGGCGTGTTAGCCCCTAAGACTAACTATCGGCCCGCGTAACGCGGAACTTTCGCAGGGATGCGGAGTTTTGGGCTTCCCGGCCGACAAAGGCCAGAGGCTCGGGTCTTCCCCGAGCCTCTGGTTTGTAGTCGATTCGCCGGGCTTACGCTTCCGACGTCTCGGGGCCCTTCAGCACCGCCGCGCTCAAGCGGGGGAACTTGGGGTCGAGCCGCTCGCTCAGATACGGGATCAGCTCTTCGATGCTCAGCCGGACTTGCGCCATGGAGTCGCGCTCGCGCACGGTCACGGCCTTGTCGTTGAGGCTGTCGAAGTCGATGGTGACGCAGAAGGGCGTCCCGATCTCGTCCTGGCGCCGGTAGCGCTTGCCGATGGAGCCCGTCTCGTCGTACTCGACGAACCAGCGCTCGCGCAGGGCCGCGTAGATCTCGCGGGCGGGCCCGCGCAGTTCGGGCTTCTTGGAGAGCGGAAGGATGGCGACCTTGATGGGGGCCAGCTTCGGGTGGAAGCGCAGCACCACGCGGGTCTCGCCCTTCTCGTCGGTCTCCTCGTCGTAGGCGTCGACCAGGAAGGCCAGGGTGGCGCGGTCGGCGCCCGCCGAGGGCTCGATGACGTAGGGAACGTAGGTCTCCCGGGTCTCCTCGTCGAAGTAGCTCAGGTCCTTGCCCGAGAACTTGGCATGCTGGCTGAGGTCGTAGTCGGTGCGGTTGGCGATGCCTTCCAGCTCCGACCAGCCGAAGGGGAAGAGGTACTCGAAGTCGAAGGTGGCACGGGCGTAGTGCGCCAGCTCGTCGGGGTTCTGAGCCCGCTTGCGGAGGCGCTCCGGCTTCATGCCGAGCTCCAGGTACCAGTTCCAGCGCTCGGAGACCCAGTGCTCGAACCACTTGTCGGATTCCTGGGGCGGGCAGAAGTACTCGATTTCCATCTGCTCGAACTCGCGGGTCCGGAAGGTGAAGTTGCCCGGGGTGATCTCGTTGCGGAAGCTCTTGCC
>JAKFCT010000029.1:0-144050 GCA_036676495.1 Candidatus Sericytochromatia bacterium | reverse complement strand
CGTGACCGTCGACGCCCTGATGCAGGAGCTGATGACGATCCAGTCGTCGGGCTCCAAGAAAGTCGCGATCCTCGGGACCCGCCACATCTCCCTCACCCACCAGCAGCTGATCGAGATGCTCGCTTACGCCCTGGCCCTGACCGGCAACACCGTGCTCACCTCGGGCGCGGCCGGCACCAACTCCGCGGTCATCAAGGGTGTGCAGCGCGCCAATCCCGGCAACCTGATCGTGGTGCTGCCGCAGACCCTGTCTCAGCAGTCGGCTGAGAGCCAGGAGCTGCTGAGCACCCTGCCCAACGTTCGGGAGCACGGCGAACGCCGCCTCCTCACGCTGGCCCAGGCGTCGCAGATGTGCAACCAGGAGATCATCGACAACTGCCAGCAGCTGATCTGCTTCCTTTACCACTCCAGCCACACGCTCCAGGAGTCGGTGAAGTACGCCCAGGAGAAGCACAAGGTCGTCACCTCGTTCTATCTCGACTAGCCGCCGGCGCTGCTTCAGCGCAGGACAACCGCTTCAGCGTCCCCCGTCAGGGGGACGCTTTTTGTTGGGAACTCCCCTCGACCGTATTCTTCCCTCGGGGCGCCGCTCTGCGCTCGTTTCTCAGCCCCAGAATGGCTGTTGACGCCCTCCAGGGGAGGTGAGATGCTTCGTTGCGAAACGTTACGATGACGGGCAACGGGTAATCGACGAAGAAGGGGGGCGGGGATGACTTACCAGTTCTCGATCTACAGCCGAGCCGAAGCGATGCTCCTGCTAGAGCTGGCTTTCGAGCATCGTAAGAGCGTGATCTCGCGCTGCCGCGAGACCAATTTCTTCACCGAGATCTCGGTGCATCCCGAGTACGGGGAGCTCCAGGACTACTTCGATTTCATGCTGCGGAGGCTGCGCGAGCAGCAGCGGCAGCTGGAAGCCATCTACCGGAGAAGTCCCAGCGAGAACAAGCGGCCCGCTGCCGCGTCGGGCTCGGATCCCTTCACCGTCTGGCAGAACCACATCATGATCTAAGCTTCCGAAACTGGTCCCCCCCTTACGCCGCAGGCGTAAGGGGGGGACCAGACAAGGTGGGGCTCGTCGCCCCTTACATGGGGTGGCGGGAGGCCAGCCAGTCCGCTCCGAGGTGAATCGTGTAATCGGTCTTCAGATCCCCGACTCCCGCCACCAGGACGCGCCCGAACCCCAGGGTTTCCACCAGCCGCTGGGCTCCTTCCGGATCGCCCTTCTGCGAGATCACCTGGGTTTCGGCCTCCATCGGCCGGGCATCGTCCACCTTCACCTGATACCCGGCGGCCTCCAGGGAGGCGAGGGTCTCTTTCCACGCCTGCTGGGTGATGCCCTCGGGGCGCGTCACCGTGACACTGGGGACGGCGGGCGCGTCGGCTCGGGTCGGCTCCTTGCCGTAATGGGCGGCCAGGAAGGGGTCGATGCCGTGGGGATCCGGCAGCCAGTACCAGCCGCCGCCGACCACGCCGGCCTTCCCGGGCAGCACGGTCAACTGCAGATCGGTCTTCGAATCGAGCATCCGGAGCCAGCCGGCGATCTGGAGCATCTCGTAGGGCGTTAGGTCGGTCTCGGCATTGTTGCGGAGGATGCCCAGCAGGACGGGGAGTTTCAGGAGGTGGGCCGGCTGGAGCATCTGGGGGACGAGCTCCAGGAGGAAGCCTTGCTGGCGCTGCACCCGTCCGAGGTCTCCCAGGTCGTCATGGCGAAAGCGCAGGAGCGCCTCCACGTCCTTGCCGTCCAGGTGCTGCCGGCCCGGTTTGAGGTTGATGGCGAGCCCCCCGGCCCGGTCATAGTAGACCAGGCGCTTGGGGACGTCCGCGTCCACCCCGCCGACGGCATCCACCGCCGCGACCAGGCCCTGCAGGGACATCAGGAAGAAGCGATCGACCTTCACGCCCAAGAGCTCGGAGACGGTTCGGGTGGCGAGCTCGGGGCCTCCCCAGGAGTTGGCGGCGTTGATCTTGAAGGTCGGATGCCCCGCGATGGCGGTGCGGGTGTCGCGGGGGATCGACACCACCCGGATCCGGTTCTCGCGGGGATCCAGGCGGAAGAGCAGCATGGTGTCGGTGTTGCCGTCCAGGGAGGCGCGCCCGTCCGAACCCACGGCGTCGGTCCCCATGATGAGGAGCGTCATCGGGCGATCGAGGCTCGGCATGAGCGAGGGGGTCACGGCCTCGGGCGTTGCCGGTTCGAGCGCTTCCGGCCCCGAGGCGACGGCCGAGGAGAGGGAGAGGTGGCCCGTGGCGACGCCGCCCCAGACCCCGCCCAGAAAGAGCGCGAGCAGCCCGAGAAGCAGGGCGTTGCGACGATGGTTTTTGATTGGGCGTGTGGCGCGTGGCATCTCATGACCCTCCCGGGCAGGGGCCGGGGGAGGAGTTCAGTCTCGGGGCGATGACTGGGGGGACGTGGCGGATCGAACTCTGAGCCAATAATACAAGATAGCTCCCACCGGGACCAAGAGGAAAATCAGCCCCAGGTAAAGAATTCGCTCGGCCGGGGGCAATGAACTCCGCATGACCGCAAGAACCGCCCACCATTGGAGGCCTGCAATGCCCACGACGAGGGCCCCGAAGGAGAGCGCCGAGATCGCGAAGCCTCCCTCCACGCCGACCTGGCTCAGCATGGCGAGGCTGCCGACGATTCCCAGCAGGGAGAGCGCCAGCAGGCCGATGCAGATGAGCGGCCACGGGGTATCGAGCGCGTCGTGGGGTCTCGCCATCGCCTCACCCTCCCCTCCGGCCTCCATGGGAACACGGGAAGGGCAGAGCCTCATTGGGCATTTCGACGAATCGGGCGCATGGAGGCGCGTGGGCATGCGCATGCCCTGCAAGGGCATGTGCCGGAAGGTAGCGGGGTTTTAGCGTCCGATGACCTGGATCTCGCGGTCTCCCACGACCAGGGTGCCGCGTCCGGCCTTGAGCGTGACGCCGTCGGCCTCGATCTTCAGGCCCCGGGTGAAGACCCGGGATCCCTTCTGGAAGGGGCTGGCCTTGCCGTCGACGGTGAGCTTGAGCTTGGCGGTCTCCGCGTAGAAGGAGACGTTCTGGAAGGGCCAGGCGAGGTCGGTGCTGCGCATGAGGATCGGCCGCCCCTTGACCAGGAGGGAGAGGGGGCCTTTCTTGTAGTCGAAGGCATCCAGCTTGAAGGCGAGAAGGGTCCAGGCGTCGATCTCGACCGGGGAGGCCGAGGAGGCGATCGCCAGGCCGTCCCGTCCGGAGCGGCTGGGTTCGGAGTCCAGTTCCACCAGGCTCTCCACCGGATGCAAG
This sequence comes from Candidatus Sericytochromatia bacterium, assembly GCA_036676495.1. GTDB lineage: Bacteria > Cyanobacteriota > Sericytochromatia > S15B-MN24 > UBA4093 > UBA4093. Next base: position 140,780 of record JAKFCT010000029.1, on the reverse strand, counting down.
GTGACGGTGAAGCGGGTTCCGTTCGAGGCGTTGAACGTCTTGAGGGAGGTCGGCATGCGGCCCACCGTGTCCTCCAGCTTCGCCAGGGTGCGCTCGTAGGCGTAGACCCGGCGGCCCTCCGTGAGCCAGCGCTCGCGCTGGGTGTCGGAGTACTCGACGGCGCGGGCCAGGAGATCGTCCATCGACTCTCCCCCCGAGGTCAGTTGCTGGCGCCAGCCCTCGGCGCCGAAGCGATCGAGCAGGAGGGCCATGGCCGAGCCCGTCAGCGAGAAGCGATCGCGCCTGACCGAGTTGGGGTCGACGGTCTGGTGGAGCAGGCCCGAGATCTGGCGGACCAGCTCGCTCTCCTTGGCATAGCCGGAGGCTTTCAGGAAGGGGGACTTGAGGGGCTTGTAATCGGTGCTGCCGGCCGCCGCGAACATGATCTCGGCGAACCGGGTCGCTCCCTCGATCGCCTCGGCCTGGTCCTCGTAGGCGCCATGGGGCTTGCCTAGCTTCTCTTGGCGCTCGCGGCGCATGGCCACGAACCACAGGGCGTTGCGCTTGGCCAGTTCCAGGCTCTCGGCCTGCAGGGCCACGGCGAGCATCTTGTTCTCGAGGTCCGCCATGGCCATGTTCGGGACGTTCTCGGTCGGATAGGCGTTGAAACGTTCATCCGAGCGCTTCTGGTAGGAGACGAACTGGCGGAAGCCATGCTGGATGTAGCTGGCGAAGACCGCGGAGACGAAGTCCCGCGAGGTGACGGTCCCGTCGTAGAAGAAGAACGGATACGGCAGCAGGGTGGTCGGCACGCCGTTCAGGGCGATTCCCAGGGTGCTGGCCTGCTCGAACTCGGGCGATCGCCCGTAGCGGACGTAGATCGGAGCCTTCAGGGGCAAGGGCGTCGCCTGGGTGTACTTCACGAAGCCTTGGGGCGGCTTGGGGTGGTTGATCAGGAAGGCGATGCGATTGCGATCGAAGAGGATGAGCGGCCGCTTGTGAAGGTCGAACCCCGGCCAGACCTTGCCGCCTTTCTCCTGGGAGAGATGGTAGGCCTCGGCGAGTCCTGCGAGGAGTTCCTTGTCCTGCTCGGTGAGGGCGGGGGCGGCGACGGCCGGAGGAGCTGACCATGAGGAGAACGTCAGCGAGGCCACGGCGACGATCGCGAGGAGCAACCGACTCACAGATTCTCCTTTCCAGACCCGGCCATCGGATGAGGGTTCGAGAGGGGGACCGGGGCTCGGGGACCATGGACGACCCTGCACATTGTACCCTTGCCCTCGCCTGCCTAACGCAAGTTCCGAAGGAGCCCCCGTCGTTTAGATCCCCCGGAGGGCGGGAAGAATAGGCTTGCCAGCTGGGAGACAGACTTTCGGCCCCCGGAGGGAGGAACGTGACGGAGCAGCGCGGCTTCACCATCATGGAGACCGTCGTCACCGCGGGCATCGTGGCCGTGGTGCTTTCGGCGTCCGTGGGCGTGCTCGCCCGCTATACCGACACGGATGTCCGCAATCAGAAGCTGCTCCGCGCCCAGCAGCTGGCGCAGTCCGAGGTCGACGAGGTCCTGGCGCGCCATGCCGTCGAGAACAGCTTGGCGAGCGACGACCAGGGACGCGCCCGCACCTACGTCATGACCGATCACCTGGGCTATCTGATCTCGCAGTACTACTTCCACAACTTCCCGCTCGACGTCGATCACGGTGCCAAGACGGCGCTCAACCTGACGCATCCGCTCTTCAAAGCCGACCAGAAGCGAACCTCCCTGGGATCCGAGGTCGGGGCCGGAGCCCCTGCCGTCTACACCCTGCGCTACCAGCTCCTCGGCATCGACCCCCGGATCCGCCCGGAGTCCCTCGGTGAGCTGATCACGTTGACGGCCAAGCCGACCCCGAACTTTTACAACCAGCTCTACTGGGACGTCCTGACGAACTCCCCGCGCGCGACCAAGGCCGCTCAGAACGAGGACTGGGCCTTCAATCCCTTCATCGCGGACTCCAGCCCCTCGCATACGCCGGCCGGCTGGGCGAACAACATGCGCCCGTTCACCTACGAGGGCTACTATCACTACGCCTCGAAGGTCCTGATCGTCCGGGTCTACGATCAGATTCACCCGAACACGGAGATCGCCCAGGCCTACGGGGTGCTGACCGGGAGGGTCCAGCTTTGAGACGGCATGAGCGCGGTTACTCGCTCTCCGAGATGATGGTCGGGGTCTTCGCCTTTTCCCTGATCCTGGGCTCGATCGTCTTCTTGCTCACCCGCTGGCAGCAAACCACCTCGGTGACCCGGATCCAGCGCAGCCTCTCGATGCAGGCCCAGCAGGCCTTGACCCATATCATGAACGACGTGCAGGAGGCCAGCTACATCTATCACTGGACCAAGCTCGACGTCCGGATCTACACGGATGCGATCCCCGGCTACAGCGTCGTGAGGCCGTACCCGCTCACGCAGGAGATCCCGGCGGTGACCTCCAAGGTCTTCGCCGCGGCCGCCGAGACGGCCATCAAGGATAGCGCCGTCAAAAGCGTCGCCGGGATCGACGGCCTGGGAGAGCGCAACCTCGACAAGCGTCTGAAAGGCGCCCCGGATGAAGCCTGGTCCACGCTGGCCCTCGCCAGCCTCACGGAAGGCGGCCTGACGCGCCCCACGTACGTGATCTTCTTCGCCGTCGAGGAAGAGGACACGCCGGATGAACTGCACCACGTCTACCGCTTTCAGTTCCTGCCCAACGACGATCCCGCGATCGATACGAGCGCGGATACCTGGCATGTCATGAACGAGGAGTTCCCGGCCCAGAAGGACAAGCTCGACACCCGGGCCCTGACGATCGTGGCGGGTCCCGACGGCACGGGGACGATTCAGAAGGCGGACAAGTCGCTCGTCAACGGTAAATGGCAGATCAGGAAGCTCTTCTCGACGGTCAACAAGGAGCCGAAGTTCGCCAACGGCCTGTTCCGGATCGTACAGCACCATCCCTGGTCGGACCTGACCCCGATCTCACCGCTCTTGGTCGAGGCCGTGGTCGTTCCGTCCCAGCGCTACGGGGGCCGGATCGTCAGTTTCCCGCTCTTCGGCCGGGCCTATGCGCGCAACGTCGCGATGCCGAGCGCCAAGTGAAAGGAGCCCGCAGGTCATGAGGGGTAAGGGGCAGAAGGGATTCACCATTCCCATCACGATGCTCATGGTCAGCGTCCTGATGGTGCTGTCGACGGCGATCGTGGCCATGACGATCGCTTCCTTCAAGGATGCCTCCCGGACGCGGAACCGCGCCGAGATCCTGAGCGTCTCCGAGATCGGCCTGCGGCTCGCCGTCGCCGAGATCATGCCGGGCCTGGGAACCATGCCGTACGCGTACTGGTCCTTTGCACCCAACGACGGAACCACTCCTCCCCTCCCGAAGGACCTGCTTCCCTACGCCAGCTCTAGCGTCCAGACGACCGCCATGGCGAGCAAGGACGCGGCGATTTCCCCGGGCGAGCCCGGGGATCTCACGCACGAGTTCCAGGTCATCGCGAACGTCCGGAACTGGTCTCCCTTCGCGGATTGGACGAAGTGGGATCCCGCCAAGACCGCCGCCCAGAACCTCGCGAGCCGGGCCTGGGCCAAGGGCTGGTGGGTACTGCCGCGCAGGGACGTCGCGGACGATGCCTACTTCACCGAGGACGCGCATGCGGGCCTGGATTCCGATTACAAGACCCAGACCCCGTCGGCGGCTCACCCGGATCCCTGGCTCTACAAGAACCCCACGGACAAGGCAAAGCTGGCCTTTCCCGTCCGCCTCGGCACGAGCAGCGTCCCCGTGTCGAACCTCTACTGGTACTGGCTGACGGAGACCGAGCCCAATACGCCGACCAACCTCGAATTGAGGAAGAGCTTCGAGGACTTTTACGGGGCGAAAAACGGCGGCTCGATCGCTCCCTACTGGATCCACGATCGGGACACGCTCGTGGCCGGGAAGGCCGGGGTGGGAAACGACGTGGTGGATCGCGACGTCGGCGTCGGCGCCTGGCCCAATCACCGGGACTACGACGATCTCCGCGACGATGCCGCCCTCCATGGCAAGAAGGTCTCCTACGAGGGGGGAAAAACCTCCTTCACCTTCGACCGGGAGCGCTACAACTTCCTGAACACCCCGGTGCTCAAGAAGATTTACCTGGTCAACCACCGGGGCAAGCCGATCCGGGTGGCCGTCTATTGCCGGATGATCCTGCGCGAGTACTTCATAGACTCGACCGGCGCCAAGCCCAAGCGGGCGGACGATCTCCTGCTGCACATGCGCCAAGAGACCGCCGGGGGCGGTCCCAACATCATCTTCTACCTGGTGGCCGTGAACGAATCAACCGTCAACCAGCGCGGGAAGCGGGTCCAGCAGGCGATCTACGTCCCCATGGGACCCGGCAACCCGCAGGACATCGACGCCACGATGCCTGTCGGCACGGACTACGGGCGCACGCCGCAGGACGGCGCCATGCTGCCGGGCGTCGTGAACCGCCTCCTGGATAAGCAGCTGCTGGCCGGGGATGTGATCAAGGGGCAGATCCTGCCGGCCTCGGGCGATCTCTCGTTCCGGATCCCCGGCCCGATCCTCGCCAATCAGTATCTGGTTCCGGCCGATCACACCAACAAGAAGCACCCGCACTGGGTCTACCTGATCGAATGGAACGGGAAGAAGCCGATGCTGGCCACGCATTCGCTGCCGGCGGATGAGAAGGATAACTCCGTCCTGACGCGGAATGCCGCTTTGATCTGGTGGGACCGGGTAAACAACCGCTGGGTCCGCACTCCCTTCCGGCTTCCGGCGGCCGATCCCAAGGACGACCCGGCGGTCATCACGACGCTCACGGGGGCGACGCCCTCGGCCTACGCCGATGTCTACGGCAAGTTCGAGATCGGCGTCTCCGATACGAATGCGCTGCCCTTGACGGTCCTGGCGAACCCGTTGCCGCGCCAGAGCCGCTGGCGCGGACCGGGCAAGGACGGCTGGGGCGGGCAGTCGGCCGCCTCGATGTCCTACATCATGACCACCGAGCTGCAGATCCCCGGGCAGCAGAACTCCGGCCCGCGCTTCGGGCGTCCGGTACTGGCGACCGAATCCGTCCTGCCGCCGTAGCGCCTCGCCCGCTCCGACCGCGCCGCCCGCGCCTTGGTCCGCGAGCGTTCATGCTTTAAAATGGGATCAGGAGGAGCGCATGATCCCCTTACATGACGACATCCCCTCGCGACACCGCCCCATCGTCACCTGGCTCCTGATCCTCGCGAACGTCCTCGCCTTCGCCTACGAGCTCGTCCTGGGCCCCGGAGAGCTTGAGGCCTTCCTGCGGACCTGGGCGGTGATCCCCCAGGATCTCTCGGCGGCCTGGCGCGGGCTGCTCGCCGGAAACGTCGCGCCATGGGCCTTCTTGCCCGTCCTGACCGCGATGTTCCTGCACGGCGGCTGGCTGCACATCGGCTCGAACATGCTCTACCTCTGGATCTTCGGGGATAACATCGAGGATCGCATGGGGCATTGGGGCTTTCTCGTCTTTTACCTGGCGGCCGGCGCGGCGGCCACGGCCCTGCAGGTCGGACTCAACCCCGAGAGCAGCATTCCCAATCTCGGCGCCAGCGGGGCGATCGCCGGGGTCCTCGGCGCCTACCTCATCCTCTACCCCGATGCGCGCGTGCTCACCCTGGTCTTCCTCGGCTTCTTCCTCACCACCGTCCGCCTCTCCGCCTTGTGGCTGCTCGGCATCTGGTTCGCCCTGCAAGCGCTGCAAGGCGCCGCCGAGGTCGCCACCGGCCGGGGAGACCTCGGTGGAGTGGCCTGGTGGGCGCATGTGGGGGGCTTCGTCGTGGGCATGGTCGTGGGAGCCCTGCTGCGGCGCTTCACGCCGAAACCGCGCCGCAATCGCTTCGCGGATCGCTGGTACTCCGATCGCTGGTAGTTACTCCGGGAGGGGCTCCTCGTCGGGATCCTCGGAGCCGGGGTCCTCGGGAGGCAGCGGAGTGCTCAGGTCGAGCGTGCGGCGGATGCTGTGGCCGATTCCGGCGTTACTGCGGATCTCGACCTCCCAGGTGTAGTTCCCGGCCGTGACCTTCTTCTGGAAGAGGGCGCTGGGGGAGGTCGTGTGCTTGAGCTCCCAGAAGATCGCGGTGTTCGGCTGCCCTCCGACACTCGGCTGGTAGATGATCATGCGGTAGCTCGAGGCCCGCATGTGGGTCGCCCAGTGAAAGGGCAGGGGAGCGGTCTCGTTGACGTGGTAGTTGCGTCCCGACTCCGGGTAAATCAGGCCGTTGAAGGAGATCTCGAAGGTCGCGACCCGCCCGCCCGCGCTCGCGGTCACGTTCACTCCCGGCGTGGTCCAGTCCGCCACCTCGTTCGGCCCGATCCGGTTGCCCTGGGCGTCCATGACCGGGGTGGCGAGGTACTTCACCATGTAGGCTCCCTCCGGGAGGCCCTGGAAGGCGTAGACTCCCGCGTCGTTCGTGGTGGCCGTGACCAGGCTGCCCGAGGGGCGGTAGGCCGCGAAGTTGCCGCTCTCATCCCGTTTGAGCAGGTGGACGGTCTTGCCTGGAGCGGGGCGGCCGTTCCATTCGACGATCCCGAGCACGGTGCCTCCCGCCACGCTGGAGGCGAAGAACGGGAGGTCGCAGCCGGTGAGCAGCATGCTGCTCATGAGCAGGGGAGCGCCTATCCAGGCCCCGGACGCTCGTCCCCCCCTGGGGCCGGTAGGCCCGGAAACGCTCTGCGTGAGCGAGGGGGGACGTCGGGGGGAGCTAGAAGTTGACCGTCGAGGTGATGCCATAGCCCATCCCGTCGTAGTCTCCGGTGAGGGTATCGGACATGCGGGCGAATTCCGCGGTGAGGTTGGGGATGTACGGGTTGGGGATGCCGACCTGGAGGGTGACGCCGGCCTTGGTGCCCATCAGGGAGCCGGGGCCCGCGGTGCCTTCGGGGGTGGCGAAGGTCTGGGGCTCGGCGGCGGCGATCAGCAGGGACCAGCCGAGGAAGGGGAGCTTGGGGTAGAAGGCGTAGGCCGCCGGGACGAGTTCGTGGATGCCCTGGGTGGGGTCCGAGTTGGTGCGGAAGCCGCCCGAGAGCTCGGCTCCGAAGACGTTGGTGGTGAGCATGGCCGCCATGGAGGGGACTTCCTTGGCGAGGGCGCCCTGCAGGGAGAGGCCGAGCTTGTCGGAGCCGAAGTTGAGGGCGGCGGCGAGGTTGTAGGCCGGATCGCCCGTGAGCTCGACGGCACCGATGGAGTTATGGTCGACGTCCGCCAGGATCACGGCCGAGCCGATCCCGAAGTCGTAGGAGGCGCCGCCGAAGAGGTAGACGGAGTTGACGGCGGCGGCGATGCCGACCTGGCCGAGCTTGAAGGAGCTGCCGACGCCGACGTCGGCGGCGCCGCGGACGGAGGAGGCGTTGGGCTCGGAGAAGCCGACGCCCATGATGCCGTCGCCCCAGTGGGCGGCGTAGCCGCCCAGGTCCATGAGCGAGCCCACGGAGAAGCGGCCGGCCTTGGCGGTCATGGCGCCCAGCTGCGGGTGCTTGGTGGTCAGGCTGACGGTGCCGCCGAGGCTGACGCCGCCGGTGGGGGGCGCTCCCTTTTCGGTGGGGGCTCCGCGGCTGATGATCGGGGTGTTGCCGGAGGCCCGGGCGGAGTTGGCGCCGGAGAGGGTGGCGGAGTAGGAGGTGCCGTCCTCGGTGCTGCCGCTGAAGACGGCGTAGAAGGAGGTGCTGGCGTAAGGCTTGAGCTTGTCCTCGGGGTCGTCGAGGATCTTGAGGCCGACGCCGCCGCGGACCTTGCCGCCGTTGTTGCCCATGTTGCCGAGGCTGGCCTTGAGGGATTTGATTTCGCCTTCGAGGCCCTTGACGGAGGATTCGAGGGTGGTGACGCGCTGGTTCAGGGTGGCGAGCTCGGTGGCGAACTCGGTCTTGAGGCGGTCGACGGTGGCCTTGTCCTGGTTGGTGACGCGTCCGGGCTGCTGGGCGAGGTCTTCCATGCGGTCCATGACGGTGGCGAGGACGGCGGCGAGCTCGTAGCGGGAGACGGTGCGCTGGCCGCGGAAGGTCTTGTCGGGGAAGCCGCTCATGATGCGGTACTTTTCCATGAGGGTCTGGATGGCGCCGTAGGCCCAGTGGTTGGGGCCGACGTCCAGCAGTTGCGCGGCTTTCATCTGGGCCGAGGCGGGTTCGCTGGCGAGGAGCGGGGCGCAGGTTCCGAAGGCGATCGCTGCCATCACGCTCAGCGCCATTGGCGGGCGGCCCAGGTTCCTCAGTCTCAACGGAGTGCCTCCTTACGGTCAGGTGGGGATGGCCAAACAGGCGTAGCCCGAGTCTAGCGGGCGCCGGTCCGGGGGTCTGTGACGGGTACTACCGTCGGGCCTTCAGCGGGGCGAGCGACCCCCAGGCATTATTCCGCGGCGACGGGCGGATCTAACCGGATGCGGGGCGGTTTTCCAGCCAATGGGATCATTTTCGTCCCGGGAGGCCAAGATCTTGCGTGCAGCTCGGCCGCGGGCACGCCGCGTTTCCCTTGCTAGACTGGCGTGGAGGACCGGGGAGCGCGGGCGCGGGGCTCGCGCAGACCCGCTCGGGGCGCCCACGGGAGCGCCCATGATAGAATGGAGCCGGCCTGTACACCGGCGAAAGATCCGGCTGTGTTCCTTTAACGGGGCGCTCTGCGGGAAAAGCGGGGCGTGATTGGTGAGAAATGCCTGATAAGTTCCTCTTTACGCTCATCGCGATCGGCATCGTGGGGGTCCTCATCCTCATCCACGAGCTGGGGCACTTCCTGATGGCCAAGGCGCTGAAGGTGCCGGTCAAGGAGTTCGCGCTCGGATTCGGCAAGGCCCTCTGGCAGCGCCAGTGGGGGGAGACCAACGTCCGCCTCAACGTCTTGCCGCTGGGAGGCTACTGCGCCTTCCTCGACGACGACAAGGAAGCCGGCTATCCCGAGGACGATCCGCGCCTGCTGCGGAACCGCGCCGTCTGGCAGCGCTTCCTGGTGGTCTCGGGCGGCGTGCTTTTCAACTTCCTCGCCGCCTACGTGGCCCTCTTCATCGCGGCGGTGACCGTCGGCTTCGCCGAGGTCAAGGTCCAGGACCCGCGCCTGCACGTGACCCAGGTCATGGCGGGGCAGCCGGCGGCCGTCGCGGGCTTCCAGGCGGGCGATCGCGTCGTCTCCATCGACGGCCAGCCCGTCACCGACGGCGACGCCTTCATCACGGCCGTCAAGGCCCGGGCCAACCAGCCCATCACCATGATCGTGGCCCGCGGGGAGCAGACCCTGCCGCTGGCGGTCACTCCCAGCGCCGCGGGCAAGATCGGCGTCGGCATCGGGCCCCTCGCGGTCCGCGAGTACGTCCGTCCCGCCAACCCGGTCGTCGGAGCCTGGACCCAGCAGGTGGACCTCACCGTCAAGTCCGTGGACGGTCTCGCCCAGCTCGTGACCGGCAAGGTCAGCCTCAGCGAGGTCGGAGGCCCGGTCGAGATCGTTCGCGCCGGTAGCTTCGTCGGTCAGAACGACGCCCGCAACCTGTTGAGCTTCACCGCGCTGATCTCGCTCTCGCTCGCCATCATGAACGTCCTGCCCCTGCCGGCTTTGGACGGCGGCCACATGGTCTTCCTCCTGATCGAGGGGATCTTCCGCCGGCCGGTGCCGCGCAAGATCGAAGAGCCCATCATGCAGACGGGTCTGGTCCTGCTCTTGGGCCTGATGAGTCTCTTGCTCATCAAGGACATCGTCAACCCGATCAAGTACCCGGAGATGCCGCCGAAGCCTCCCGCTGAAGCCCCGTCAAACAAGTAACAGGAGCCCTCATGGAATCCACCGTGCTCGCAACTCAGAACTCCCAGGCCCTCTGGCAGGAAGCCAAGGACCTCATGCCCGGCGGGGTGAACTCCCCCGTCCGCGCCTTCCGCTCCGTCGGGGGCGATCCGTTGTTCTTCGACAAGGGCCAAGGCCCTCATATCTGGGATGTCGACGGCAACCGCTACATCGACTACGTCGGCGCCTGGGGTCCCGCCATTCTGGGCCATGCCCATCCGGCGGCCGTCTCGGCCGTCAAGGAGACCGTGGAGAACGGCTTCGGCTTCGGGGCCCCGGGGCCTCTCGAGAACCGGATCGCTCAGGTGATCCGCGAGGCGCTGCCGTCGATGGAGGTGGTCCGGCTGGTCAACTCCGGCACCGAGGCGACCATGAGCGCGCTGCGCCTGGCGCGCGCCTTCACGGGCCGCGAGAAGATCGTCAAGTTCATCGGCTGCTACCACGGCCACGCCGACATGCTGCTGGTGCAGGCCGGCTCGGGAGTGGCCACCCTCGGCCTTCCCGACAGCCCCGGAGTGCCGGCGGCCTCGGTGGCCAACACGCTCACGGCGCCCTTCAACGACAAGCAAGCGCTCGATGCCCTCTTCGCCGAACACGGCGATCAGATCGCGGGCGTGATCATCGAGCCGGTCGTCGGCAACGCGGGCGTCCTCGTGCCCCAGGAGGGCTTCCTGGAGCACCTCCGCGCCCTCACCACCCGCTACGGCTCCCTGTTGATCTTCGACGAGGTCATGACGGGCTTCCGGGTGGCCTGGGGCGGCGCGCAGCGGCGCTTCGGCATCACGCCGGACCTCACCTGCCTCGCCAAGGCCATTGGCGGCGGCATGCCGATCGGCGCCTACGGCGGCCGGCGGGAGATCATGGAGATGGTCGCCCCCGCGGGCCCCATGTACCAGGCCGGCACGATGTCGGGCAACCCCGTCGCCGTCGCCGCGGGCCTCGCCACCCTGGCGGAGCTCGCCAAGCCCGGCGTCTACGCCAAGCTGGAGGACACGACCCAGGCGCTTTGCCTCGGCCTCTCGGAGGCCGCCGGAGAAGCGGGCATCCCCGTCCAGATCAACCAGCTGGGCGCCATGTTCACCCTGTTCTTCACCGAGACTCCGGTCTCGGATTGGGAGACGGCCAAGGTTTCGGACACGGCCAAGTTCGGGCGCTACCACCGCCTGATGCGGGAAGCGGGAGTCTACCTGCCCCCGTCGCAGTTCGAGGCCAACTTCGTCTCGCTGGCCCACGGCCCCGCCGAGGTCGAAGCGACGATCGCCGCCGCCCGGAAGGCGTTCAAGGCGCTCTAGCATGCGGCGTGCTTGGCCACTGGGCCTGGCTCTCGCGCTCCTGGCGGGATGTGCGGACGCTCCGACCATCCCCCAGGTGAACCCGCTCCCGGAAGGTCGCCTGAGCTCGGATTACGGGCTCAGGACGGTCGACCCGGTCAGCGGGGAAGCCAAGCCCAGCGGCCATCACGACGGTTACGATCTCGCGGCTGCCATGGGCACGCCGATCCGCGCCTCCAAAGCCGGCAAGGTTTCCTTCGCCGGCCGCAAGGGAGGCTATGGCAACGCCGTGATCCTCTCGCATCCCGGCGGCTGGTCGACGCTTTACGGGCATGCCAGCCGCCTGGCGGTAGCGGTCGGCCAGGAGGTGGAAGCCGGCGCGATCGTGGCCTACGTCGGAAGCACCGGGCATTCGACCGGTCCTCACCTCCACTACGAGTTGCGCCTGAACGGCAAGCCGGTCAACCCGGGGCTCTTCTCGACCGCAGCGAAGCCGCCCCGCAAGGTCCGCGCTCCCCGCTCCCAGCCGACGCCACCCCCGGTTGAAGCCGCCGTCAAGGGCGTGAGTGAGTCCAGCGCCCCGCCGGAAGCCGTCGCCACGCTCCAAGCGATCCCGCCGGAGGCCCCGCCGTTGCGCTATCCCTCCGATCCCGGCGTGCAATCGGCCATGAGAGCCCTCGACGGAGCCCCCGTGACTCCCGAGCTCCTCGCCGACTCCGAGCCCTTGCCGCTGTGGCAGCGCCTCAAGAACTGGCTTTCGGCCTTCGTTCATCAAGTCGCTGCCTTGTTCACCGCGCGCCGCGCCACCTGAGCCGTCTCCTCATCGCTTAACAAACCTTGACCAAGCCCGCGGAGGGACGTATCGTCAGGGTATGACGAACGCCCCTGGACCATGGGAACCCCCCTCTCCGAAGGCTCCCCGAGGCCCTGATCCCCTGCCGTGGGTTGGGTTCGGCGTGATCGCCCTCTTTCTGCTGAGCTATCCCTGGTTCGCGCCCTTCACCCAGGGGAGGCAACTGCTCGGCATCCCGCTGATCCTCTGGTACGTCTTCGGGGTCTGGGGCGGGCTCGTCGCGCTCTGCGCGCTCTGGCGCCCGAGGCGCTAGCGAGATGCCCGCGCCGCTCGTCATCGGCCTTGCCGTCGCTTATCTGCTGCTGCTCTTCGCCGTGGCCCTCTTTGCCGAGCGCAGCCGCAAGACCGGGGCGACCTGGATCCATCATCCCCTCGTCTACTCGCTGGCACTGGGCGTCCACTTCACCGGCTGGGGCTACTTCGCGAGCGGGGCATCGCTCTTCAACCAAGGCCTCGGGGACCTTTACCTGGCCATCGGCGCCACGCTGACCTTCCTCGTGGGCTGGCCGCTCATCCTGAAGATCATCCGCATCAGCCAGGAGCAGCGCATCACCACCTTGCCCGAGCTCCTCACCCTTCGCTACGGGCCCTCTCTCCCCCTGAAGCTGCTGGTCTCGTCCCAGCTGATCGCCGGGGCGCTTTTCTACCTCGCGCTGCAATTCTCCGCCGTCAGCAATGCGAGCTACCTCTTGATCGTCGAGCCGAACGTTCCGCCCGCCCCGACGACCGGCCTCGGGGGCCTGCTCCTGGCCCTGGCGGCGGCGGCGTTCGCCATCCTCTTCGGGGCGCGCCGAACGGATCCCACGGAGCGCCACGAAGGCATCGTCGTCGCCGTCGCCCTGGATGGAGTCGTCAAGCTCGCGGCCCTGGGAGCCGTGGCCCTGCTGGTCGTCGTCAGCTTTCCCGAGCTGTTTCGCGCGAGCGCGGCCTGGCCCACCCTGGAGATCGGTCCCCCTGCAAACCCCTACCCGGCCAGCATCGCCTACCTCATGATCGGCATGACCACCGCCATCCTCCTGCCCCGGATGTTCCACCTGACGGTGGTGGAGAACGTCAGCGAGCGGCAGCTCCTTTGGGCCCGCTGGATCTTCCCGCTCTTGACGGTCCTCCTCACGGTCTTCGCGACCTTGATCGCATGGGCCGGAGCCCGGCTCGGCCTCGTGGGGGGGGAGCTCGAAGGGGTTGCGATCTGGGTTCCCGAACTGGCCGGGGCACCCACCATGGCCGTGGTCGGCTACCTGGGAGGGGTCTCGGCGTCCGCCTCGATGATGATCGTCTCCCTCACCGCGCTGGCGAATCTGATCATGACCAACCTGGTCCTGCCGCCCCTTTCCGGGATGGGAGCCCGGCTCGCCCCTTGGCTGCGCCCGATCCGCTGGGCGATCATCGCGCTGCTCGCCTTCCTGGCCTGGGGGGTCTGGACCTTCACCCGCCTCGATTACCTCAGTCAATACGGCTTCCTCGCCATGATCGCGACGGCGCTGGTCGCCCCCGCCGTCTTGCTCGGGTTGCTCTTTCCCCGGCTTCAGGGCCCGGCGGTCCTCTGGGGAAATGCCCTCGGTCTGGCAACCTGGCTCTACACCGGCATCCTCCCGGTGGTCGCCGAGGCGTACCCGGGCCTCGACGCCGTGATGTCGAACGGGCCCTGGGGCCTGGCCTTTCTGCGCCCCACGGCCCTCTTCGGGATGACCGGCTGGGATCCGTACGCCCACTGCTTCTTCTGGAGCATCGCGATGAACCTCGCGGCCACCTTCCTCCTCGCGCTGCGCATGCCGGAGAATCGTGTCGAGGAAGCACGGGTCCGGAGCTTGCTGGAGGGGGAGGCCTCACCCTTGCCTTCCCAGCAGCAGCTCCGGGCGGTCCTCAATCCTGGAGACGTCCAGGAGTTCCTGAGCGCCTTCATGGGGGACGAGCGGGCAGAAGCCGAGGCCCGCAGCATCCAGTCGCGCATCGCGGATCTCGACCTGCCCGGCGAGTCCAAGCTCCTGATGATCCGAAACGGGCTCGAGCGGGTGCTGAGGGGCCCGCTGGGCCACGATGGCGCGAGCCGCATCGTTCAGGACCGCTTCCCGGTCTCCGAGCAACTCCTCCCGGACGTCATGGAGGCGTTTCAGGAGCTGGAGGAAAGCCTTCAGGCCAACCAGGAGGAGCTGGCGAGACGCCTGAGAGAGCTCTCCTTCCTCAACGAAGCGGCCGAGATCCTGGTGACGGAGACGGAAACCCCGACCCTGACGCGCGCCATCTGCCAGCTCATCCAGGAGGAATTCCACCTCGACCATGTGGCGGTTCTCCTGGTGGACGGCGGGTCGCTTCGCCTGGCTTGCGACCAAGGCTTCAAGCTGACCTCGGCCGGCCTGGAGCCGGTCGCAGGCACGGCCCTTTACGAGGCCCTGCATCGTCGGGAGAGTCGCCTGATCAGGGCGGGAGAGCCGGAAGCCGCGACCGATCCGTTGCTCCGAGCGTCGAATTGCCGGGAAGTGGCCTACATCCCCATCGTCTTCGAGAACGAGCTTCTGGGGGTCCTGGCCATCGGGGTCAAGGCCCAGACCGTTCATCTCTCGGAGGCGTTCCTGCGGGTGATGGGGGTCATGGCCAACGAGCTGGCGATCGCCCTCTCGAACGCGATGCTCAAGGCCGACCTCGAGGATCGGGTGAGGCTGCGGACCGAGGAGCTGGCCCAAGAGCGGGACCGCCTCGCGCAGGCCAACGAGAAGCTCTCCAAGGCCATCGACGAGCTGCGAAACCTCGACCGGGTCAAGGGCGCCTTCCTCAACGCCGTCTCCCATGACCTGCGCATCCCCTTGACGGGCATCATGGGCTACGCGGAGTTCCTCGAGGACGGGGTGGGGGGAACCCTCAGCGCCGAGCAGATGGACTTCGCCCAGCAGATCACCCAGCAGGCGGAGCGGATGACGGGCCTGCTCAACGAGCTCCTGGACTTTGCCCGCATGGAAGCCGGGAAGTTCAAGATCGACCCTCGCCCGATGGCCTACTCGGACGTCCTCAACAGCGCGGTCAACACCTTCCGGCCCGCCATGGCCAAGAAGAACCTCGACGTCGCCGTCGAGCTCGCTCCGGATCTTCCGCTCGTCCAGGCGGATCCGGACCGGGTGATCCAGATCCTCAGCAACCTGCTCTCCAACGCGCTGAAGTTCACTCCGGAGGGGGGGCGCATCCGCGTGCGGGCGTATCTGGAGGGCCTCATGGTCGTGACCGAGGTTTCCGATTCCGGGGTGGGGATTCCTCGGAAGGACCTGCCGCACATGTTCGAGCGCTTCTACCAGTCAGAGGCGGGCAAGAAGGCGGGCGGCACGGGCCTGGGGCTCTCGATCACCAAGAGCCTGGTGGAGGCGCATGGCGGGACGATCGAGGTGAGCTCGACTCCCGGCCAGGGCAGCACGTTTCGCTTCACGCTGCCGGTGGCCGACAGCGAGCGCTAGCTGACCTGTCGCAACGACCATCGCGCTAAGCAGAAGCAGTTCGCGCCGAACGTCTGATTGCTGAAGGAAACGCGCCCTGGTCGTCATTCCCGCGAAAGCGGGAATCCAGCTGGACTCCCGCTTTCGCGGGAGTGACGGATGGGTTGCGCCTCTCCTCAAACTTGCACAAGGCAACCAGACGTCCATTTCGAACAAGACCCGCTTAGAACCAGTGATCGAGTCCTTCGAGCAGGGGGACGAGCCACTGGCGCTCGGAGGGGATGGCGAAGGAAGCCGGCTGATCGGCCCGGCTCGACGCGCTCCAGAGCCGCTCGAAGATCGAGCTGCGAAGCGTCCGGGCGGTCGCATCCTTGTGAAAGAAGAGATTGAGCTCGAGGTTCTCGACCAAGGAGCGGGTGTCTCCGTTGGCGGAGCCGATGCTGGCCCAGGCATCGTCGATGGCCAGGTACTTGAGATGCAGGAAGCGTTCGCGGTACGTGGAGACCTGAGCTCCCGCGGCGGCGAGGGCCTGGGCGTTGCTCACGTTGAGGAGATGGAAGATGTCGTAGCTGGTCCAGTCGGGCAGGAGCACGCGCACGCGGACTCCGCGCTGGCAGGCTCTTGCGAGCGCCTCGATCAGGGCATCGTCCCAGAGGTACGGGAAGGCCACGTCGACATGGTGGCGGGAGCCGTTGATCGCCGAGAGGTAGGCGCGGCGGATCTCGTTGCCCAGCGGAGATCCAGGGGCGGTCAGGGCGACCTGGAGGGGCTCGTCTCCCCAGGGAACGACCAGCGTGCCGGCGGAGACGTTTTGGACGTCCACGGTGGGGGGCTCCTTCCAGCGGGCGAGCAGGTCCTCGCCCCAGGAATCGGCGAAGGTGAGGGTGATCTGGCGGGCAGCGGCTCCCCAGACCTCGATCATCACATCTTCGTAGCGGTAGCGGTAATCGTCCCCGATGTTGACGCCGCCGGTGAGGACCCGGTAGCCGTCCGCGATGAAGAGCTTGCGGTGGGTGACGTTGAAGCCGAACGGGCTCAGGTACCAGGGGTTGTTGATCTGGACGGAGACCCCGCCTTCCTTGAGCCGGTTCATGATGCGGTAATCGGTGCGGCCGTACTCGATGCCGAGCGAGTCGAGGCGGACCCGGACGTCGACTCCGTCCCGGCGCCGCTGGATCAGGGCGTCGGCGACCTCGCGGCCCGTCGGATCGTCGCGGAAGATGAACATCTCGACGTACAGCGAGGCCTGGGCGTCTTCGATCAGGCGGAAGATCGCGTCATGCGCCGCCTCGCCTCCGTGGTGGAAGCGGACGTAGTTGTTGGTGGTGACGGGAAGCCGGCTGGACGATGCAATCACCCGCCGGAGATCCGAGCCGATGATGGGACGATCCTCGTCCCAGGCGATCGGGGTAAGGCGGGGGGCGCAGGCCGTGGTCATGAAGAGGGCGATGAGGACGCCCAGCCAGAGCGGGTGGGGCATGGAAGCTATCCCTTCGAGCGTGGCCCGGAGGCACTCATTATAGCCTAGAAGAGCAGCTTCTTTCGCCGCATGCTGATAGCTTGAAGCAGGCCGATGGCGGTGAGGTTGGTCATCAAGGCCGAGCCGCCGTAGCTCATCATGGGAAGCGGGATGCCGACCACCGGCATGAGCCCCATGGCCATGCAGAGGTTCACGAACATGTGGAAGAGCAGCATCGAGGCGACGCCGCTGGCGAGGAGCGAGCCGAAGCGGTCCTTGGCGTTGTTGGCGATGAGGATGGCCCGGATGATCACGGTCACGTAGAGGGCGAGCAGGAGCAGGCCTCCGAGCAGTCCCATCTCCTCTCCCACCACCGAGAAGACGAAGTCCGTGTGCTGTTCGGGGATGAAGTGAAGCTGGGTCTGGGTGCCTTCCAGGAGGCCCTTGCCGAAGAGTCCGCCCGAGCCGATGGCGATCTTGGACTGGATGACGTGGTAGCCCGTGCCCAGGGGATCCGCTTCCGGGCTGACGAAGGTGCGGATGCGGTTCTTCTGGTACTCCTTGAGGATGCCCCATGCGACGGGGACGGCGAGGCCCGCGCCGAGGTTGGCGAGCCAGACTCCCGCGGGGACGAGCCAGTGCTGCTTGCGGGTCTGCCAGAGCCAGAGGCCGAGGCCGCCGAGGTAGACGCTGAGGAGGATCAGGCTGGCGCGATAGACGTTGGGGTCTTCGAAGAGGACCTGGGGCATGCAGATGATGAGGGCGACGACGGGGGAGACCATCTTGAAGAGGGTCGAGACGGGGAGGCCGGCCCAGAAGAGCATGCCGAGGGTGATGGCGACGAAGACCAGGGAGGTGCCGAGGTCGGGCTGGGCGAAGATCAGGAGGAAGGGCACTCCCACGGTGAGCATGGGGATCATGAAGCCTTCCGGAGAGTGGACGCTGCGCTGGGAGAGGACCTTGGCGAGGATGACGATCAGGCCCAGCTTGGCGTACTCGGAGGGCTGGATCTTGACGGGGCCGATGGAGAGCCAGCGCTGGGCGCCCAGCGCCGAGTGGCCCGTGACGTCGACGGCGATCAGGAGCACGACCATGACGCCGTAGAGGATCCAGGCGGTGCGTCCCTCCAGCCAGTTGTAGCCCCAGAGCACGAAGAGCGAGAAGGGGACGAGGGCCATGGGGAGGTTGATGGCCAGTTGCTGGAAGGCCGCCCGGGGGTTGGCCGAGTAGATGGCGACGATGCCGAAGGCGATCACCCCGATGACGCCCAGCATGAGCCAGACGTCGAAATGCCTCCAGGATCGGCTGAGGTTCGGGAGGATCACGGGGTACCTGTCCTTCTAGCGGTCGTAACCAGGTGGCCGCAGGCGCGAACGGCGAGCGCAGGCGCCTGCGAGGGGTTGCGCTAGGCCTTGAGCTCGGCCTCGTTCGCTTCGATCTTCTCGGGGCGGACGCGGCGGATGGGGATGTTGGCCATCAAGGCGACGGTGTCGTCGGCGCGGTCGAGGCTGACCTCGAGGGCGCTCTCGTCGATCTCGACGTACTTCGAGAGGACGGTGAGCAGTTCCTTGCGCATCTCTTCCATCATGGGACCGGGGATGTCGGCGCGATCGTGCATGAGGACGAGCCGGAGGCGGTCCTTGGCGACGGTCTTGGCCGAGTTATCGGTCTTGCCGAGCAACTTCTCGAGGAATGACGGGAACATGGGACTCTCTCCTTCCTGGTCTAGCCTGCGACGAAGAACTTCTTGATCTTGCCGAAGAAGCTGTTGTCTTCCTCGAGGTTCATGAAGGGGACCTCTTCGCCCCGGAGGCGGCGAGCGATGTTCCGGTAGGCCTGGCCGGCCTTGGAGTCCTCGATGAGGGAGGCGGGTTCGCCCTTGTTGGTGGAGGTGATGATGGTCTCGTCATCCGGGACGATGCCCAAAAGCTTGACCGAGTTGCCGAGCACCTCTTGAACGTCCTCGACGCCGAGCATCTCGTTGTTCTTGACCATCTTGGGGCGGAGGCGGTTGACGATCAGCATGGGATCGCGCAGCTCCTGGGCTTCGAGGAGGCCGACGATCCGGTCGGCGTCACGGACCGAGGAGACCTCGGGGTTGGTGACGACGATGGCCTGGTTGGCCCCGGCGGTGGCGTTCTTGAAGCCCTGTTCGATGCCGGCGGGGCAGTCGATCAGGATGAAGGTGTAGCCTTCCTCCTGGAGGTCGGCGACGAGCTGGATCATCTGCTCGGGGGTGACGGCGTTCTTGTCGCGGGTCTGGGCCGCGGGCAGGAGGCCGAGGTTCTGCATGCGCTTGTCCTTGATGAGGGCCGAGCGCAGCTTGCAGCGGCCTTCGACGACATCGACGATGTCGTAGACGATGCGGTTCTCGAGGCCGAGGACCAGGTCGAGGTTGCGCAGCCCGATATCAGCATCCAAGAGGGCGACCTTCTCCCCCATCGACGCCAGCGCCATGCCCAGGTTCGCGGTGGTGGTGGTCTTGCCGACCCCTCCCTTTCCGGACGTGATGACGATTACCTTTGCGGTAGACATTGCGTTGGTTCCTCCTGTTGGTCCCGGTTAAAGGGGAGAGATGTGGATTTCGCCGTCCTTGATGGAGGCGATTTCCGGAGACTTGCTGAGGGGGGGCGCTCCGGCGTCCGGAGAGCGGGCGATCAGGCCGGCGATGCGGATCTGGGTGGGGCGCAGGTTGGTGGCGATGATGCGGGCGCCTTCGTCTCCGGACGCGCCGGCGTGGGCCACCCCGCGCAGGGTGCCGAAGACCACGATGTCGCCGCCGGCGACGACCTCGGCCCCGGCGTTGACGTCGCCGGAGATGACGAGGTGACCGTCATGCTGGAGGCGCTGGCCGGAGCGCACGGTCTGCCGGAGGTAGAGGGCGTTGTTCGGGGGGAACGCGGGCGCCTCGTTGTCGGGCTTCTCGGTCTTCTCGACCTTCTCGGGAGCCGGGAGCTTGTCATGCGGGGTGAGGCCGAGCTTGCTGGCGCCGTCCCGGGTGGGGGCGTAGGCCGCGACGATGGCCATGGGCACGAGGCCGTAATCGCCCTTGAGGCGGCCGATCAGCGATTCGAGCTCGGGCTCCGAGACGGGGCGATCGCCCAGATCGAGCGTCGTCTGGGCTCCTTGCCAGAAGGTCTTGGTCTTGGCCTCCTCGAGCTTGTCCTCGAGGCCCGAGACCACCTCGGTCCACGGGCCTTCCGCCGGCAGGACGAGCAGCAGGCCATTCCGCCAACCCTTGACTGCAATTTCACCCGACACGATAAGTCCTCCCTTGATCAAAAACTACCTTAGAGCTAAGGTCGCGCTAATCGCTCGCCCCCGTTGCCGCCGGCGGTGCCGCCGGCACGGCCGAGCCGCTCGCCGCCTTCGCGTTGGGATCCGGCACCCCGAAGTAGGTCCGGAGCAGGTGACCGGCCACCGGGCCTGCCACCGCGCCCCCACCGCCCGCCATCTCGAGCATGACGGCGACGGCCAGCTTGGGCTTGTCCGTCGGGGCGTAGGCGACGAACCAAGCGTGCGTGGGCTTCCCCTTGATGGCCTCCGCCGAGCCGGTTTTGCCTGCCGCCGGGTAGCCCGGGATCCGGGCGGCACCGGCCGTTCCGCGAGAGACCGTCTCGGCCAGGGCCGTGTGAAGCATCTTCCAGGTCTCGGGCTTGAGGGTGAGGGTCTTGCGAACCTCCACCGGATCGAGCCCCTCCGGGCTGCGAACCAGCACCGGGCGCATGACCTTGCCTTGGTTGGCGACCGTGGCAATCTCGACGGCGGCCTGGATCGTCGAGACCTGGACGTAGCCTTGGCCCGTCGACATGTTGACCGAGTCGCCGGGATACCATTTTTCCTTGAGCGCCTTCCGCTTCCACTTCCCGTCCGGGATCAGCCCGTCCTTCTCCGAGGGCAGGATGATGCCGGTCTTCTCGCCGAAGCCGAACATGTGGGAGTAGCGCTTCATGCGATCGGGGCCCATCTTGAGTCCCAGCTCGTAGTAGATCGTGTCGATCGACTTGACGAGCCCTTCCTTGAACTCGACCCGTCCGAAGCCGCCGGGCTTCCAGTCGCGGAAGAGCTTGGAGCCGACGTAGAACACGCCCGTCGAGTTGTAACGCGAGTTCGCGTTGGCGAAGCCCTCCTCCATGGCCGCCGCGTGGGTGACGATCTTGTAGATCGAGCCCGGCGGGTAGACGCTCGAGATGGCGCGGTTCAAGAGCGGGCGGGAGGGACTGTTGATCTCTCGCCATGCCTTGGGGGTCAGCCGGGTCGCGAAGACGTTGGGGTCGAAGTCAGGGTTCGACGCCAGCGCCAGTACCTCCCCGCTGAAGGGCTCCAGGACGACGACCGAACCCTTCCGGTCTCCCAGAGCATCTTCGGCTGCCGCCTGCAGCTTGGCGTCGATCGTGAGCGTGAGATCCCGGCCTGGAACCGGCGGGACCTCCGCCAGTTTCCGCATGGGCCGGCCTCTGGCGTCCACTTCGACCTGCTGGCGCCCCGGAATGCCGCGCAGATGGGTGTCGAAAACCTTCTCGATCCCCATCTTCCCGATTATATCACCCGCCCGGTAGCCTTGATCGGTCATCTTCTCAAGCTCGCGCTCGGTGACTTCGCCGGTATACCCGATGACATGCGAGGCGAAGGCCCCTCGGGGGTAGTAACGCACGACGACCGGGTCGATGGAGACGCCGGGAAGCTCGCGCTGGTGCTCGGCGACCCGGGCGATGACGGTCTCGTCGACGTCGTCGAGCATGGGGATGGGAAGCGCGGAGGGGCCCTTGCGCTTGAGCTTGGCGCGCAGCTCTTCGGGGGGCAGGTTGAGGATGGCGGCGAGGCGGTCGGCGACCTCGACGCGCTGCTCCTTCTTGAGCTGCACGGGGTGCAAGGCGATCTGGTAGGAGAGCCGGCTGGTGGCCAGGATCTGGCCGTTGCGGTCGCGGATCTGCCCGCGGGGGGCGGCCAGCAGGTTGATGCGGAGGCGGTTGCCTTCCGCGCGCTCGAGGTACTGCTCGTTGCTGAAGACTTGCAGCTGGACCAGGCGGAAGGCGATGACCGAGGCCGCCATCACCGCGACGGCGATGAACGCGGGGAAGCGTCCGGGGACGACTCCGTTCACGACTGGGCCTCCCGGAGGGCCCAGGGGTTGCGGGTGCGGTGAAGGATCCAGCGGATGCCCAGGGAGAGGGGCCAGCCCAGGAGGGCGCTGCCGGCGGCCACGGGGAGGGCGATCGCCATCTGCTGGCTCCAGGGCATGCCGAAGCCTTGCATGCCGAGCAGGAGGGCGACGGCGCCGTCCTGGAGCAGGCTGAAGAGGACGATCAGGGGGGTCACGATCATGCCTTGCCGGTCATGCAGGAAGGGGCGCAGGCCGCCGGCCGCGAGGCCGATCACTCCCTTGAGGATGGCATAGGTCATCCCCCCGCCGATGAGCACGTCCTGGACGGCGCCGGCGGCGAATCCGACGGCCAGGCCCCCGCGCGGTCCCGTGCCGACGGCCCAGGAGATGGTGATGGCCAGCAGGAGATCGAGCTGCCAGGTGAGCAGATCGTTGAGGGGGGATCCCTGGAGCCAGGCACCAAGGAGGATCAGGAGGGCGGCGGCGGCGATTCTCATGCTAACTCGAGAGCGGGGGGAGGGCGATCGGGGCCAGGGGCGGGAAGATCAGGACCTCTTCGATCCGGTCGAGGTCGGCGGTGGGGACGATCGTGACCTCGGGGGTGATGGCGCCCGGCCGCTGGTCGACGCGGACCACCTTGCCCACGGGGATGCCCTTGGGGAAGACGCCGCCGAAGCCGGAGGTGAGCACCAGGTCTCCGATCCGGAAGTCGACCTGCTGGGGCATGTAGCGAACGGCCAGGGTGGCGTCGCCTTCGCCGGTCACGATGCCGGGCGAGCGCGAGCGCTGATCCAGGCTGGCCACGGTCTGCCCGGGGTCGGTCAAGAGGGAGATGATGGAGGTATGGGGGCCGGCGACCAGCACCCGGCCGATCAGGCCGCGGGGGCTCATGACCACGGAGTCGGTGCCGATGCCGTCCTGGGTGCCGCGGTTGACCACCAGGCGCTTGCGCCAGTTGTCGGGGGTGCGCGCCACGACCTGCGCCGCCACTCCCTTGCCGCCGTGTTCCTGGGAGAGCGAGACGAGCTGCGAGAGGCGCTTGTTTTGGGAGTCGACTTCCATGCGGCGGGCCAGGTCGGACTCGGCCAGGGTGAGGGCCTGCTGCAACTGGGCGTTTTCCCGGCGCAGCTCCTCGAGGTCCTGGAAGTAGGCGGCGCCGCCGCGGAAGGCGGTCACCGCCGACTGCATGAGGGTCCAGCCGGGCTTGAGGGCCTCGGTGAGCACGGCGGTGCGGCCCGAGGCCCAGCCCAAGGCCCCGGCCGCAAGGACCAGGGCGAGGCCGAAGCCGATTTCCCGCGTCGGGAGGCGTTGGATCAGGCTCACGGGTCTAGGACGAGGTGCCGAGCACCCGCTTCAGCGTGCCGAACTCCTCGAGGACGCGGCCCGTTCCCAGGGCGACGCAGTTGAGGGGCTCGTCGGCCACATGCACCGGCATCTCGGTATCATGGGAGATCAGCTCGTCCAGGCCCTGCAGCAAGGCGCCGCCGCCCGCGAGCACGATGCCCCGGTCGATGATGTCCGCCGCCAGCTCGGGAGGCGTCTTCTCCAGCGTGTCGCGCACGGCGTCCACGATGGCCGTCACCGGCTCCTGCAGGGCCTCGCGCACCTCGGAGGAGGTCACGATCACCGTGCGGGGCAGGCCCGAGACCATGTTGAGGCCGCGCACTTCCATGGAGCGCTCCTCGCCACGCGGGTAGGCCGAGCCGAGGCGGATCTTGATGTCCTCGGCCGTGCGCTCGCCGATTGAGAGGTTGTGCTGCTTCTTGAGGAACTGCACGATGGCGTCGGTCAGCTCGTCGCCCGCGATGCGGACCGAGCGCGAAACCACCACGCCGCCCAAGCTGATGACCGCCACCTCGGTGGTGCCGCCGCCGATGTCCACGATCATCGAGCCGGTGGGATCCGAGACCGGAAGGCCCGCCCCGATGGCGGCCGCCATGGGCTCCTCGATCAGGTAGACCTCGCGGGCGCCCGCCTGCAGGGCGGCATCCATGACCGCGCGCCGCTCGACGCCCGTCACGCCCGACGGAATGCCGATCACCATGCGCGGCTTGAAGACGCCCTGGCGCTCATGCACCTTCTGGATGAAGTGCTTCAGCATCTGCTCGGCGACGTCGAAGTCGGCGATGACGCCGTCCATCAACGGGCGGATGGCCACGATGTTGCCGGGCGTACGGCCCAGCATCTGCTTGGCTTCCTCGCCCACGGCGAGGGCCACGCTACGGTTGTTCTGCTGAATGGCCACGACCGAGGGCTCGCTCAGGACGACGCCCTTGCCGCGGACGAATACCAGCGTGTTGGCGGTCCCGAGGTCGATGCCCATGTCCCGACTGAAACGGCTGAAGAACATAATTGAAACTCACTCTCCTCTTGGTCGCTGAACCGGGCTGCGGAACCCTAGACAGATGATGGAAGCCGCGTTTCCCCAGGGATGCTTGCACCTTCTATATAACCTGCCACCCCAATTGCCGCAAGGCTAGGTTGACCTGAGCTATTGGCAATCCGACGATGTTGAAGTAGTCGCCCTCGATCCCATCCACGAACAGCGACGCCAGACCCTGGATGGCATAGGATCCCGCCTTGTCCATGGGCTCTTCCGAGGCCACGTAACGCGCGATCTCCCCGTCGTCCAGTACCCGGAAGCGCACCTGCGTACACGCAGCCCCCGAAACCGAGCGCGACAGCTTCGGCGCCACCAGCGCGTAACCCGTGTAGACCGCGTGACTCCGCCCGCTCAACTGCTTGAGCATCCGACGGGCATCCTCGGCATCCACGGGCTTGCCGAGCACCTCGTCCCCGAGGACCACCACCGTGTCCGCGCCGATCACGACGTCCGCCTCGGGATGCCGCGTCGCCACATCGAAGGCCTTGCGCTCCGCCAGCCGCTGCGCGATCTCCGGAATCGTCCAGTCCGGCTGGATCGTCTCCTGGGCCGTGCTGGGATCCACCACGAAGGGAATGCCCACCTGGCGCAAGAGCTCCTGGCGGCGCGGAGACGCCGAGGCCAGGATGACCGTGGCGGCATGAATGGACGGTAAGTCGATCATCACTCGGTTGCAGTTCTATCGAGAGCTTCGCGTTCCTTCGTCGAAGCCGCGGGCGCTCCACCATCTTACACGACTTGCATGGCGCCCTGGCGTCTCGATCAGGGCGCCATGCGAGGTGCCGGGGGGATCATACGCCGATCCGACGCCGCGCTGCCCCCGCCCAGGGCGAACTCCATGGTGGCGAGGTAGCGGCCGTAGCTCGCCGAGACCCCGGTCGCCGTCTCCCAGCGCCAGAGGCCCTCAAGGCGCAGGTTCGTACCTTCCCAGAGCTGCTGCATGCCGCCCAGCGTGGTCTGCTTGGCCTCGTAGTTCCTTCCCCCGGCCGCGTTGGCGTCCCCGAAGGCCGAGTACTGGAGGTAGATGTTGCTCGTGGGCCCCGTCACCTGGGAGAGATCCAGGTACCAGCCCTGCCGAGGCAAGGATTCGAGCCCGAGCCGCTGATCCAGGAGGTACTCGAAGAGCGCCACGGAATCCCCCGCCTTGAAGCGGGCATGCAACCCGTAGCGCCGCCGCTCGGTCGGGCTGCCGGGCTGCGTGAAGCCCCCCGGGTACGCGATCTCATTGCCCCAGAGCATGCTCAGGCCGATCTCGTCGGACTCCGACGCCCGGTAGTCCACCCGCAAGAACACGTCCTTGGCCCCGTTGTCGTCCATGCGGTTCGGGCCCGACCCGTTCACCAGGCCGGTCGCGTAGCCCACCGCGCCGCTCTGCCACTGGAGCATGGTCCCGATGTCCCGCCAATGCCCGAAGCTCGACCCCTGGTAGATCCCCGCTCCCTGCGCCGAGAGGAACTCGGTGACAGGAGTCGGCACCGGGGCTACGGGCAAGGGCGGCTCGTAGGACGACGTCCGGTAGCTGAAGGGAAGCTCGAACTGCCCCACGCGCAGGAAGCCGTTGCGCGCCGCGTCGTTGAGGTTGACGTAGGCGTCTTCCAGCATGGGCACGTAAAGCGGGCTGAGCCCGATGCCCCCCGCCTGGCGCCACTGGATTCGTTCGAGCTCCGCCTGGTAGAGATCCGGGTAACTGAGGGCCTGGTAAAACTCCTGGCGCAAGGATCCCGAGATGACTCCGGTCACCTCCGGGGCCAGCTGCTGCTCGAAGCTGGCCGTGAGCGCCGGGATCCGGCCGGTGAGGTGGGTCTCGATCAGCTTGAAGTCGGGAATCGTCAGCTGTGAGCGCGGCACGTTCCCCAGCTCGACGATGGCCTTGACGTTGAGCCCCTTGGCCTGAGGCTCGGTTCCCATTCCCTGGGCATGGGCCGGGGCGGCCACGCCGAGGAGGCCCGCCACGGCCAGGGCGAGCACCGGGAGTCGGAGGGAAGCTTGGGGCTGATGGTCGAGCATGGGAGCGTCCTCTCGGTTGGGATGCCCCATCATACCGCGGGCAGGGACGCCCGCGCCACAGGCAGGGACGCCCGCGCCACAGGCAGGGACGCCCGCGCCACAGGCAGGGACGCCCGCGCCACTGGCCTGCTGCAAGGCGATCGCGCTAAGCGGTCTGGTCCGCGGGAACACCTGCTCAGGAACGCGAGAAGCGCTCCGCCACGTGCTTGCCCGTCGTGATCGAATGGTACTCCTGGCCGATGGCGTTGTAGCGCTTGCGGGTCTCGGGGCTCATCTGGGAGCCGTTGGCCATCGCCGAGCGGTACTTCGGGCGCTCGTTCATCCAGTAGGTGGCGATCGCCCGCTCCTCATGGCTCAAGGGCTGGCCCTTGTTGAGGTAGAGCCGGCCGATCATCCCTTCCTGCAGGCAGTGCATCTGCTCATGCACCAGGATCTCGACGAAGGTCGCGAAGGAGCCCTGAAGCAGCCCCTCGGGAAGGTAGACCTTGTAGGCCTTGTGATCGTAGAGGCCATTGTAGCCCGCGGCCATGGCCGTGTTGAACTCGACCGGGGCCGGCTTGAAGCCGTAAGCTTCCCCCAGGGCCGGGACGAAGTACCGCATGAACTCATAGGCGATCCGGCGGTTGGTCTCGGGTTTGCGCGGATCCCAGACCTCGCGGGAGGCCCGCAGGATGGCCTCGCGCTCCATGGTGGCGATCGCCGCGTCCCGCTTGGGGTCGAAGAGGTAACCGAGGGTCTCGCGGAACTGCTCCGGAGTGCGAATGAGCTGACCTTCCGCCACCGGGGCCCCGCCGGCAGCCTGAGGCCCCTCGGCTCCCAGCAACTGCGAACGCGTGAAGCCGCCCGAGGGATCCGCGCTCGACGCCGCCCCGGACTCGCTCGACCCCCCGCGCAAGGTCGGATCGAAGCCCGCCTCGAACATGAGCTCGGCCATCCACGCGGCTTCCCCCGAGGGAGTGCGACGCGGCGGCGCGGGCGCGCTCGGAGCGGGGCTGACGGGCCCCACCGGCGCGACCTTCACCGGAGCCCGAGCAGGCCCCAGAGGGCCGGGCCCCACAGGGCCGGGCGGTAGATTAGGCGATGATGAGGTGAGCTTGCGGACCACAGCTGGGCCTCCCTCGCTAACGTCGTTTCTACGGGTCAGCTACGCTTTACTACTAAAGCCGCTGGCGCTCCGAAACCGCCGCGATCCCGAGTCGGTCGTTTCTACCGGTCAGCTACGCTTTACTTCAAAAGCCGCTGGTGCTTCGAAACAGCCGCGATTCAAAGCCGGTCGTTTCTACAGGTCAGCTACGCTGCCTTACGAAACAGCCGCGGGCGCTTCCCATGCTAGTTCTACCCGCCGCGGGGGACGCCCCTAACGAAAAACCCGCCCGAGCCGCCCGAGCAACCCCATTCAACGGCTTCGGATCCGGGAATAATACGGATGGCGTCCGCCCCACCGGGCTCGGGTCGCCGATTCCGGAAGAAAGAAGGCTCCCCGCATGGACATGATCCGCCAGCCCCAGACCGCCGAGACGTTATCCCCGCCCCCTTCCCCCTTGCAAGCCCCGGAGGAAAGCGCGCTTTCCAGCCCGCTGACGCCGGCAAGCTTGCATGAGCGCGTGTCGGCGCTGAACGCGGATCTGGTGGCATGCCGGCGCGACTTCCATCGCTGGCCGGAGCTGAGCTTCCGCGAGGTCCACACTGCCGCGCGGATCGCCTCCGAGCTTCACGCCATGGGCCTCGAGGTCCAGACCGGCATCGCCAAGACCGGAGTGGTGGGTCTGCTGCGCGGAGGCCGGAAACCAGCGGGAGCCACCGAGGGAAAGACGCTGCTGGTAAGGGCCGACATCGATGCGCTGCCCCTGGACGAGCAGAATGACGTCTCCTACCGCTCCCGCAACCCGGGAGTCATGCATGCTTGCGGTCACGACGCCCACATGGCGATGCTGCTCACGGCCATCCGGGTCCTGGCGGAGCAAAGGGACATGCTTCCCGGCAACCTCAAGTTCGTCTTCCAGCCCGCCGAGGAAGGTCCGGGAGGCGCCGACCTCATGATCGAGGAAGGCGTCCTGTCGAACCCTCGGGTGGACGCCGCTATCGGCTTCCATATCTGGAACGAGCTGCCGGTGGGAGTGATCGGGGTCCGCTCCGGACCTTTGATGGCCTCGTCCGACGAGTTCGAGATCGTCATCGAGGGCCAGGGCACCCACGCCGCCGATCCGCACCTCGGGGTGGATGCCGTGGTCGTGGCCGCTCACGTCCTCACCGCCCTTCAAAGCATCGTCTCCCGCCAGATCTCCCCGCTCGAATCGGCCGTCCTCTCGGTGGGCAAGATCGTCTCGGGCTCGGCGCATAACGTCATCGCCCAGACGGCGCACATGTCGGGGACGGTCCGTACCTTCAACGAAGCGCTGCGCGCTGAGATGCCCCGCCGGATCACCCAGCTGATCGAGGGCGTCGCCATGGCCTTCGGCGCCACGGCCCGCCTGGAGTACCGCTACCAGTACCCGGTGCTCGTCAATGCCCCGGAGATGAGCGACCTGGTTCGCGGGGCCGCCGAACGGGTGCTGGGGGCCGAGCACGTGGTCACGGCTGCCGCCACCATGGGCGCCGAGGACATGGCCTACTTCCAGCGCGAGGTGCCCGGCTGCTACTTCCTGATTGGCTCGGCCAACCCCTCGAAGGGGCTCGACAAGCCGCATCACCACCCTCAGTTCGATATCGACGAGGACGCCCTGCCCGTGGGCGTTCAGGTGATCGTCCAGGCCGTCCTCGACTACCTGGCCGGCTGAGCCCCCCGACGTCCTCGCGTCCCCGACGCCTGATCCCGGCATGAAAAAGGAGGCCCCCATGCCGGGGCCTCCTTACTGGAGTTCGGGGTTACTTGGCGCTCAGGATGGCGTCGACTTGGGCGGCCCAGCCGGGATTGCGGGCGGAGATCCGGCTCCAGAGGCCCGAGACGCTCGTATCGAGCTGCGCGCGATCGGTGGCGGCGAGCTCCAGGATGTTCTCGGCCACCCGCGTCTCGCGCTCGGCTCCGCCGGAGCTCCAGGCCTGTCGGATCGACGGGTACTTCTTCCAGACCTGCTGCTGCCAGGCGCTGACGTCCGTGGCGATCGCCTGACGCTCCGCGGGGCTCAGCGACTGGTACGCCGTGTTCAGCGCTTCCAGCTTCTCGGCGGTCACCGGCGTCCACCCGTCGATCGTCTGGGCGACCTTCGGGTACTGGGTCTTCAACCGCCCCATGAGGGCGTCCTGCTCCGCGACCGAGAGCCCCTTCCGGGTCATGATCGCCTTGATGGACTCGCTCTTGACGGTCTTTGCCGCCTCGGTGCTGACGTGGGCGATGGCTTCCGGGCCGCGCTCGGTGACGAACCAGGCTCCCGCGCCAAATGCGGCCACCATCCCGGCC
This sequence comes from Candidatus Sericytochromatia bacterium, assembly GCA_036676495.1. GTDB lineage: Bacteria > Cyanobacteriota > Sericytochromatia > S15B-MN24 > UBA4093 > UBA4093. The sequence goes on along the minus strand of JAKFCT010000029.1, from coordinate 111,099 downwards.
AAGGCCATGCGACGAATGGGCATCTAAGTCGTTCTCCTCTCAAATCCTCGTTAACACCCGGATCTTAGCGGACGATGATGCCTCAAACAACAGCGGGACGGGGGTTTCAGCCGGCTTCTAGGACCGGGCATGCGAGCGGAAACGGCTGCCGTGCCCGGCTCGGCACGGACGGTTAAGCCGTGTGAACGGGCGCTAGCGCCGGGTCTCGAAGCCCGTGAACTCCCCGGTGGGGGCTTCCCAGTGGAGGTCGACGTGCGCGACCTGCGCGGCGGGAGGGCCGACCCGGCAGAACGCGATCCAGCGCTCGAGCGCGTCGGCGTCCCCTTCGGCGATCGCCTCGACCCGGCCGTCCGGGAGGTTGCGCACCCAGCCTCCCAGGCCGAGCTCGCGTGCGCGGGTCTCGGTGGACTGCCGGAAGAAGACTCCCTGCACCCGCCCCGAGACCCAGAGATGCGCCCGCTTCATTCAGGCCTCCGCGGGAACGGTCTTTTCACCCGTGGCCTCCGGCTCGCCGGTGTGCGGCTTGTCGGCTTCCGATTTGCCGGCTTTCGGCTTGCGGGACTTCGAACCGGCGGTCGTTGGCTCGCCTGTCTCCGACCCTCCGGTCGCCGGCTCGCTGGTTTCCGGTGCATGGGCTTCCGGTTTGGCGAGCGGGTCCATCCAGTCGATCACCATCTTCGCGAACTCCTCGCCCTGGGCGTCCCCCATGAGGTTGTGGCCGGAGCCCACGAAGCGCACCCACTGCTTGTCTTCCGAGGCCAGAGCCTCGTAGACCTCGCGGGATTGCGGGTTGAGGATGACCGCGTCCTCGCTGCCCACCGCGACCAGCATGGGGCGCGTCACCTGGGCGGCTACGCGGACGTTGTCGGCTCCTCCTCCCAGGTAGGGGAAGTTGGTGACGGGCATCTGGGTCTGGAGGTCGAGCAGGGCCTTGGCATGCGCGACGGCTCCCGGCGCGTGGAAGCAATCCTCGACCTTGAACTGGTAAGGCACCCGCAGGTGGACGCCGAAAAGCTGGTGTAGCGGCCTGGCGACCAGCCGGTACGCCCCCTCGTAAAGGATGAACTCGATCGGTTTCGTGACCTGCCGCAGCTGGGCCGGCGGGGCCACGGCGATGCCTCCGAGGAAGGATTCGCCGTGCTCTGCCAGCATCCGGAGCGTGGAGAAGTTGCCGACGCTGAAGCCCAGCAGGAAGAGGCGGCTGGGATCGATGTCGGGATGGCCCTTCAGGGTCTCCACGGCGCGGCTGAGGTCGTCGAGGTGGGAGGCTTCGGTGTAGTAGCCGCGTTCACCGGCGCTGGCGCCGTGGCCGCGGAAGTCGAAGGTCAGGACCGCGTAGCCGGCTTGCGCGAGACGATGCGGGAACTCCAGGAACTCTTCCTTGGAGGAGAGGTAGCCATGGGCCAGGACGATGCCAGGATGAGGCTTGGGGGCGGATGCGGGGAGGTAGAGCTTGGCCGCCAGGGTGAAGTCGCCGGGGATCTGCAGGTCGGTGACAGGCACGGGGATCCTCCTATGGACGCGTCGCGGATGCTAACGGTAAGCCGTGGGCACGGGGTCTACTTGAGCTGGCCGGAGCGCAGGATGGAGATCAACAGCCAGAGGCCGAGAACTCCTCCCATGACGAAGGTGAAGAAGCTGAGGGCGTGGAAGCCCATGATATGGGGGCCGGAGGGGATGGGGGCCAGCAAGGCCGCCCCCATGATCAGGGCTGCGGTCAGGAGGCTGAAGGCCACCTTGTTGCCGATGACCGTGAGGGTCCGCTCCAGGCGGGCCAGATTGCGGACCTCGTACTCGATGCGCAATTGTCCGGAGTTGGCGGCCGCCAAGAGGTCGTCGATCCGGCGGGGGGTCTTCAGCAGCAAGTTCTTCCAGTCCACCGCGATGCGCATCATTTCCTGGGCGCTCATCATGGAGGTGAACTGGCGCTGGACCATGGTCCGGATGAAGGGCTCCGCGACGTTGATCAGCATGTAGTCTTTATCGAGCTGCCGGCAGATGCCCTCGGTGGTCACGAGGACGCGGGCGATCATGAGGAACGAGGTTGGCATCCGGACTCGGTACTGGATCATGAGGTCCATGACCCGCTGCAACAGTTTCCCGATCTGCACTTCGCCGACCGGCTTGCCCAGGAACTCGCGCATGACGTGGTCGAGCTCGATGGTGAGGCGCTGCTTGTCGATGGGGGCCTGGGGATGGCCGTACTCGAGGATCCGGTCGGTGGCGCGGGCGGCGTCGAACTGGATCATCGCGAGCAGGAAGTCGATCAGGATCTCGCGGGAGCGCGGGTCCAGGCGGCCGACCATGCCGAAGTCGATCAGCACGAGCGTGGGCATGGCGTTGAGGTCCCCGTCCCGGAACTGGAACATGACGTTTCCGGGGTGGGGATCGGCGTGGAAGAACCCGTCGACGAAGATCTGGCGCAGGAAGGCGACGGTGAGGTTCTGGGCGATGCGCTGCCGCTGGGGCAGCGTCAGGGAGATCGGGGGATCCTCGCCGTTCTTGCGGGGGAAGAGGGCGGAGACCTTGGCGCCGTGCATGAACTCGATGGCCATGACGCGGCGGGTGGTGTACTCCCAGAAGACGGTGGGGGTGCGGACCAGGGAGCCGTAGTCGCGGTGGAGGTTGCGGCCGATGGTCTCGGTATTGGCGGCTTCGAGGGTGAAGTCGGTCTCGTTGCGGATGATGTTCGAGAATTCCTCGGCGAGGCCGGAGATGTTGTTCCACTTGCCCCAGTTGGTCCGGGTGGTGAGCAGGCGGGCAAAATCCAGGAGGACGGCGATGTCGGCCTCGATGACGTGTTCGATGCCGGGCCGCAGGACCTTGATGATGGCCGAGACCATCTCGCCCTTGGGATCGCGGATCTTGGCCTTGTAGACCTGTCCGAGGGATCCGGCGGCCAGCGGGATGGTGTCGAACTCGGGGAAGATGTCGTAGACCGAGCGCGCCGGCTGGGCGTGGCGGGCGTTGTACTCGCCGAGGATGACGGCTTCCATCTCGGTCCAGGGGGCCGGAGAGACCTGCTCCTGGAGCTTGGCGAGCTCGTCGATGTAAGGCTGCGGGAGCAAGTCGGCGCGGGTCGAGAGGACCTGGCCGAGCTTGACGAAGGTGGGGCCCAGCTCTTCGAGGATCTGCCTCAGGACGGCGGGCAGGGGCAGGACGAGGTCGAGGTCGGTCTCTTCATTTTCGGCTTCCTGGCGCAGGAAGGAGGAGACGGCGAGCTTCTGCCGCAGGCCGGGGGGCAGGAAGTCGAAGAGGCTGAGCTTGAAGATGAGGGCGTCCCAGCCGTACTTGAGGAGGATCGAGGCGATCTCGACCCGGCGCTGGTGAGGGGTGGGGGGCGTGACAGGGACGCGGCCCTTTCCCGATGGGGTTTCAGCGATACTCATGCGATCCTGGTGCGGGAAGGCCCGGCTTGAAACAGCGATGACGTCTCCCCTAGTTTACCAGGCCATCACGTTCTCGGCAAAGCGGGCATTGTCGGATGCTTTCCACTGCGGGGCGCCTTGCGGGCCGGTCGAATCGGAGAATAACGAGGAGTCGGCGATCGCCAGCACCTGGCTCTTGCCGAGCGGGCCCATGGCCGCAAGGGTCTGGGTTCCGACCTCCCAGCGCAGGATGCGGATCGCCTTCGGATCCGAGGCCAGCACCGCGCGGGCAGGAGCCTCGAGCGCGAGAAGGCCCGCGGTGAAGACCGTGACCCCGGCGTTGACGCCCGAAGCGAGCGGGCTGGGGCTGATCTCCTTGAGGGAGAGCCAGGACTGCGGCTGTCCTTCGCTGCCGTAGACCCGCACCTGGCCCGACTGGAAGGAGATGCCGGCCTTGCTGGAAATCGAGGTGAGGGCGGCGAGGTCCACCCCGTCGTACCCGCCCCATTCGCCCAGGAGGATCAGCTTGGTGCCGGCGTGCGCCGCGCGCATGTACTGGCCGTAGGCCTCTTCGGTGAACCATGAGGGGCAGCTGAGCACCAGGACATCGGCTTCGGCGGGAAGCGCTCCCCCCGAGAGGGTGGAGACGCTGAAGCCCCGGTTGACCAGGTGGCTCTTCAGGCCCTCCATCGCGACGGGCGCCGAGAAGCGCTCGTCCCAGACGATGGAGATCGGCGTCGCACGCTTGGCGAGCGTCACGGCCCCCGACGCGGCATCCACCTCCAGCCGGCCGTAGCCCGTCTTCTGCACCCAGACCCGCTCTCCCGCCCCCGACAGCGCCACGCGCCCCTGGGCATCCGCGATCGCCCCGTGGCCCCCCGAGGAGGCCACCGCCCCGGGCAAGGGAACGCCCGCCTGATCCGTGATCACGGCCTCGAACGTCCGTCCCCCGAACGGGTTCCAGCCGCAACCCGCAAGCCCCAGCACCAGAATGGCAGGCAGTAGACCAGCGCGCACGCTAGCGGGCATCATGGCCTCCCTGCCTCAAGGCTTGCTTGACGTTGAGCCGCCCCAGCCCGAAGTACGGATCCGGCCCCACGGGCCCCAGATCGTCCGCCGTGGCCTGCAGCCGGGTGCGGACCTGCTCGGCCGTGAGCCGGCTGTCCCGGGCGAAGAGCAGGGCCGCCGTCGCCGTCACGTGCGGAGCGGCCATGGAGGTCCCCACCATGCCCCCGTAGGCATGCGGGGCGCTCAGGCCCTTCTTGTAGTCGGAGGCCGTCAGGTAGGTCGGCCAGGTGCTCATCACCGACTCCGCGCCGTCCCCGCCCGGCGCCGAAATTGCCAGCTCCGGGCCCCGGTTGGAGTAAGAGGCCAGCTGATCCTTGACGGTGGTCGCCCCCACGGCGAGGCTGACGGCTTCGGCCGCCGGGTAGTCCACCCCCCGCTCGCGGTTGCCCGCCGCCACCACCACCAGCACGTCCCGGCTCAAGGCGTAGCGAATCGCCTCCTCCAGCACCGCCGAGGAGGTCTTGCCCCCCACGCTCAGGTTGATCACCCGCACCCGCAGATCCGGCCGCGCGGGATCCCGGAAGTCCACCGCCGCCCGCACGCCCCGCGCAATCGTCCGATCGTCGCCCACGCCCGAATGCCCGATGGCCTTCACCGGCAGGATCGGCACCCGCGCCGTCCCCAGCACCCCGGCCATGATCCCCGCGATATGCGTCCCATGCCCGTTGCCGTCCTTGCCCCGGTAGGCCACCCGCCCGTCGTAGGTGTCGTCCCCGACCATGTCCTGCATCGGCAGCAGCCGGCCCGCCAGATCCGGATGCCGCGGATCCACCCCGGTATCCACCACCGCCGCCGCCACCTGCCCCGCGTCCGGAGCCTCCACCGGATCCCCCACCCCGATCTGAAGCAGGTTCCACCCGTCCCCGGCCCCCGCCGCCATGGCCACCACCACGAATTCCGCCTGGATCCGGTAGGTGTCCGCCGCCGGAACCTCCAGCGGCCGCCAGACGCAGCCGGGTAGCAAGCCCAGCATGCCGAGCGCCACGGCGGCCGGCAAGCGCGACCGGCGCCACGAACTCCGGGCGGGGCTTCGGCGATCTGCCCGCATGGAAACCTCCTTCGCATGGCCCTCCCCCCAGCTTATCGAGGGGCCCTCGCCGGGACCATGGAAAGGCGCACGAAGGGACTTGTTCACGATGCCTGAAAGCGGGTATAGCCCCCTCATGTCACAAGGAGGTTCCCATGGCCGTCGAACGTCCCCGCCCCCTGCGCCGCCGCCATCCCCAGCTCGCCAGCCTCGACGCCTTCCTCAAGGCCTGCTACCCCTTGATCGTCGTCACCAGCCACGAGGAGCGCCGCTTCCTCACCGGCCTCCAGGAGCGCCACGCCGCCCGCGGCGTCTACCAGTGGACCTACACCCACGGCCTGATCAACCTCAACGACGGCCGCCTCCTCCACCCCGACTCCGTCGGCGATCCCCTCGCCGCCCTCAAGACCGTCATGAAGATGCCCCAGGGCTTCTTCGTCTTCTGCGATCTCCACCCCTGGCTGGGGGAGTCCCCCAGCCCCGAGGGCCATGCCGTGATCCGCCTGCTGCGCGACCTCTACTTCCAGATCCGGCGCGAACGAGATCCCTCCAAGGCCGTCCTCCTGCTCTCCCCCGTGCTCGCCATCCCCCCCGAACTGGAGAAGGAAGTCGTCGTCTACGACTTCCCCCTCCCCGATCGCGACGCCCTGGGCCAGCTGCTCGACGAGCACCTGGCCCGCGCCGCCCGCACGGCCGAGGCCCATGCGATCCTCAAGCCCGAGGACCGAGAGCTGCTCCTCGAAGCCGCCCTGGGGCTCACCCTGGACGAGGCCGACAACGCCTTCAGCGCGGCCATGCTCAACGATCGGATCCTGGACGCCCGCGACCTCCCCACGATCCTGGCCGAGAAGCAACTGATCATCCGGAAGTCCGGGATCCTGGACTACACCCCTCCCGAGGACGGCATGGAGGCGCTGGGAGGGCTGGAGAACCTCAAGGACTGGCTGCGCAAGCGTCGCCGCAGCTTCAGCGCGGAGGCGCGGGCCTTCGGCCTGCCCCAGCCCAAGGGCCTCTTGCTGACCGGCGTGCAGGGCTGCGGCAAGTCGCTCTCGGCGAAGGCGATCGCCCAGGACTGGCAGCTGCCCTTGCTGCGCCTGGACGTCGGCAAGATCTTCGGGGGACTGGTCGGCTCCAGCGAGGAGAATATGCGGCGGGCCCTCAAGCTCGCCGAGGCCATCAGCCCGTGCGTCCTCTGGGTCGACGAGATCGAGAAGGGCTTCAGCGGCACGCAGGGCATGGGATCCTCCGATGGAGGCACGTCCATGCGCGTCTTCGGCACCTTCCTCACCTGGATGCAGGAGAAGCGGGCCAACGTCTTCGTGGTCGCCACCGCCAACCAGATCGACTCCCTGCCCCCGGAGCTGCTGCGCAAGGGGCGCTTCGACGAGATCTTCTTCCTCGACCTGCCTGCGGCGGACGAGCGCCGGACGATCTTCGGGATCCACCTGGAAAAGCGGGGCCGCGACCCGGATCGCTTCGATCTCGGGGCGCTCGCTCAGCACTCCGAGGGCTTCAGCGGGGCCGAGATCGAGCAAGTGGTCATCGCGGGGCTCTTCGAGGCCTTCGACGCGGGCGCGGACCTGGACATGGCGCACCTTTTGGAGGCCTTGTCGCAGGCCGTCCCCCTTTCCGTCACCATGCAGGAGGGCGTGCGCCGGATCCGGGACTGGGCGCAAACGCGCGCCGTCCCTGCCTCTCGGGCTGCCGGCGGGCCCGCATGATCCGCGTACGCCTCCGCGTCCGGTCGCGGGCGGACGGCCGCGGACTCGGTGACGGATCCCACAGTCGCCATGCGGGAAGGCCGCTATTGTAATGAGGGTCGACGGGTGATATAGTCGGTTGGCAACCACCACCATGCCTGTTTGTTGACGTGATGCTGCCCGACTTGAACGCCAATCTGGCCACCGTTCGCGCCCGTCTTGAGCGGGCGGCTGAACGTTCGGGTAGGGACCCTGCAAGCATCCGCCTCTTGGCGGTGACCAAGCAGGTGAGCGCGGATCGGATCCGTGCGATTCACGCCCTGGGGATCCGAACGATCGGGGAGAACCGGGTTCAAGAGGCCCTTCGCAAGCAAGCGGAGCTGGCGGATCTGGACCTCGCGTGGCACCTGATCGGGCACCTGCAGACCAACAAGGTCAAGCAGGCCGTCGGAACCTTCGATCTCCTTCACGGAGTGGACTCCGTGAAACTCGCCCGGGAGCTCGACGCCCGCGCGGAGGCCCACTGGCAGGGTTCGGCCCGCCAGGACATCCTCCTCCAGGTCAACGTCGCCCGGGAAGCGAGTAAATTCGGGTTCTTCCCGGAGGATCTACCGGCGGCCGTCCAGGACGTCCTGGGCCTGGAGAACCTCCGCCTTCGCGGCCTGATGACGGTGGCGCCCTACGCGGCGGATCCGGAGTCGGTGCGCGGAGTGTTCCGGCAGCTGCGCGAGCTTCGCGACGCCAGCCAACGCGCCGTCGGGGACCGCGCGAACTTGAGCGAACTTTCGATGGGGATGAGTCAGGACTTTGCTGTCGCCATCGAAGAAGGAGCCACGATCGTCCGGATCGGCTCGGCTCTTTTTGGACGACGACCGGCAATACAGCAAACTAAGGAGGCATGATGAGCGCCGAGATCTGGAGCAAGGTGAAGACCTTCGTGGGGCTTGATGGAGACCTCGATGAGGCTTACGAAGAGGAAGAGACGATGACCAACGAGCCCAAGAAGTCGGCCCGCAACATCGTGGGCCTGCCCGCCCCCAACTCCCAGGAGATGGTCGTCCTCGAACCCCGCAGCTTCGACGACGCCCTCGGCATCATCGAGAACCTGCGCTCCCGCCGCGCGGTCATCCTCAACCTGAACGGCCTCACCGCCGAGCAGTCGCAGCGCCTCGTCGACTTCGTCTCCGGCGCCTGCCACGCCCTCGACGGCAACCAGGAGCGGATTGGCGACGCCATCTTCCTCTTCGCCCCCTCCAACGTCAAGATCAACGCCCTCCACGCCGAACAGTCGTGGATGCCCGGCGCCAGCCAGGCCGCGGCCGCCGCGACCACCGCTCCCTCCAAGGACCTCTTCTGGCGCGTTCGCTAGTTCAGGCCCCGCAAGGAGCTTAGCCCCGTGCCTTCTACGCCCCAGCTCTCCTTCATCGGAGGCGGCACCATGGCGGAGGCCCTGATCAAGGGCCTCCTCGCCCAGGGTCTCTTCGAGCCCTCGGCGCTGCTCGTCAGCGATCCGCTGGAGGCCCGCCTCGACTCCCTGCGAGAGACCTACGGCATCCAGACCACCACGGGCAACCTCCGCACCGTGGAGGCCGAAACCGTCATCTTCGCCGTCAAGCCGGCACAACTTCCGGACGTCCTGCGCGAGGTCGGGCCCCACTGGCGCCCGACCTCCATGGGCCTCTCGATCGTCGCCGGCTTCAGGCTCGACGGGTTCGCCCCCTACTTCCCCCAGGGAGTCCCCCCCCTGGTCCGGGCCATGCCCAACACCCCCTGCGTCATCGGCGAGGGGATCACGGCCCTTGCCCCCAACTCCGACGTCACCCCCGAGCAACTCGACCTGGCCCGCGCCATCTTCGGCGCCGTCGGCGAGGTCCTCGAACTTCCTGAGCACTACTTCGACGCCGTCACCGGTCTCAGCGGATCCGGGCCTGCGTATGTTACCCTGATCATCGAGGCCCTCATCGAGGCCGGCGTCCAGCAGGGACTGCCGCGCCGCATCGCGCGGGAACTGGTTTGCCAGACCGTGAAGGGTGCCTCCATGCTCGTCCAGCAATCCGGTAAGCACCCCGCGGAGCTCAAGGATCAGGTCACCACCCCCGCCGGGACCACCGCCGCCGGACTGCACGTGCTCGAACAATCCGCCATCCGCGCCACCCTATGCCTCGCGGTTTCGGCGGCCACCGAACGCTCCAAGGCGCTAGGGAAGGGGTAAGTCATGGCCTTTATCGTTACCGTTCTCTACTCGGTCTTCCGGCTCTGGTCGCTGCTGCTGCTCGTCTGGGTCGTCCTCTCCTGGATCCCCCAGATCCCGCGCCACCATCCCGCCGTCCAGTTCGTCGGCCGCATCATCGAGCCCACCGTCGCGCCGTTCCGCCGGGTCCTCCCGATGTCGATCGGCATCGACCTCAGCCCGATGATCGCCTACTTCGTCTATTCCATCGCCATCCGCCTCATCGCCGGCATCCTCCTGGGCGCCGAAGGGGCCCTCTAGCCGCAGGCGCTCGCCATCCCCCGGTTTTTCGCCTGGTAGAACCCCCTCGGCCCTGCTAGAATAAGGCTGTCGTAGCGGTTTTTGGGGCCTGCGGCCCCGTTGGCTCGAAGACGAGCGGGAGTGCGAAATCGACCCCATGAGCCCCTCCATGAGTCCCAAAATGGAACGTGCGGAAGTCGTCATCGTTGGCGGAGGGATCATCGGCGCCGCCATCGCCTACCACCTCGCCAAACGCGGCATGACGGACGTCATCCTGCTCGAACGCGAGCTCTTCTTCGGGGCCGAATCCACCGCCAAGTGCGCCGGGGGCATCCGCGCCCAGTTCACCACCCCCGTCAACATCCAGCTCTCCCTGCTCTCCATCAAGCACTTCGAGACCTTCTCCGAGGAGATGGACCTTCCCGTCGACTTCCGTCAAGTCGGCTACATGTTCATGTCCCCCACCCCCGAGAACTGGGAGATCGCCAAGCAGAACGCCGAGTTGCAGCGCCGCTGGGGCGTCCCCGTCGAGGCCCTCACGCCCGACCGCATCAAGGAGATGGTCCCCGCGCTGGAGACCTCGGATCTCGTCGGCGCCCACTTCTGCCCGATCGACGGCCTGGGCGATCCCCATGGCTTCCTTCAGGGCTACCTCAAGGCCGCCCGCCGCCTGGGCGTCCGCGTCCTCAACCAGCGCCCCGTGATCGGCTTCGAAACCGACGGCGGCCGCATCACCGCCGTCCAGACTCCGCAGGGCCCCATCGCCGCCGGCCTCGTCATCAACGCCGCCGGGGCCTGGGCCGGCCAACTCGGCAAGATGCTCGGCCTCGACATCCCCGTCGTCCCCGTGCGCCGCCACATCGCCACCACGGCCGCCATGCCCTGGATCGACCCGAACTGGCCGATGATGGTCGACAACGGCTCCGGGATCTACATGCACCCCGAAGGCTCCGGCCTCTTGATGGGCCTCGCCAACAAGGCCGAGCCCCCCGGGTTCAACACCAACCTGGACGAGGACTTCATCGGCGAGATCGTGATGGCGGCGATCGCCCGCATGCCCCGCCTCGAAGAAGGCCAGGTCGCCACTTCCTGGGCCGGCCTCTACGAAGTCACCCCCGATCACCACGCGATCATCGACCGGCACGCCGAGGTCTCCAACCTGATCGTCGCCGCGGGCTTCAGCGGTCACGGCTTCATGCAGGCCCCCGCCACCGGCCAGCTCGTCGCCGAGCTCATCCTCGACGGCAAGCCCTCCATCGACCTCACTCCCCTGCGCCTCTCGCGCTTCCAGGAGGACCACGCCGTCCACGAGATCATGGTGATCTGATCCGAAACGCCGCAGGCCGCCGCTCCATTGGGAGCGGCGGCCTGCTTTTTTGCTTACTGCGCGGGGTCGCCGCGGCGACCCGGAGGCCCTCCTCGGCTGATGGAGCGGGATTAGCGGGGAAACGCGAACATGGCCTCGGCCAGCGGCTGGCCCTGGCTCGGGTCCGCCGGGAACGGCTGGTAGATCGTGTCCTGGGAAGGCACGAGCGCCTTCAGCGCGGCCGAAGCCGAACCAGGCAGGATGTCTCGGCCGTCGGCGCCCAGAAAGAAGCCGGTGTTGCCGGTGGTTTCGTCGCTGGGGAGCAGCGCGAAGTCGGGTCCGGTCAGGGGCATGCGAATGCCGAGGATGGCGGCCGCGCTGCCGTCGTCGAGGCAGTTGGCCACCAGGGCGTAGACGCCGGACTCGTCCGGCTTGCTCGGCAGATGGAAGTAGGCGGACGCCCTCGCCGTGAACCATGGAACTCCCGCCGGGGGCTTCTTATGGCTCCTGAACTCCCAGTGGGCGGAGAACTTCTGCGGATCGTCCTCGGCCAGCATGGTGGTGTCGGAGTAGCCGTTTGCCGAGACCTTGCCCGCGTCGAGGTCGAAGATCGTCTCCAGGGCGAACGTTCCGGCTCCCGGCATCGGCTCGCGGGAGCGGAAGACGGCGCGGCCTTTGGTCGGGCCGGTGAAGGAGATGCCGATGATCTGGTTCTCGCCGGTGGCCGATGCTCCCTCCCCGATGGAGATCACGGCGTGGTCGGATTTGACCTCCAGGAGAACCGTCAAGGTCTCGCCGTCTTCCGTGACGGTATGGGGCTTGCCCGGAGTGAGGTTCACGTCCGAAAGGCTGCTGAGGATCTCGTCGATCAGCTCGGTCGAGGCCGTGTAGATTTCGAGGTTGGCGCCGATCTGCTCTCCGATGGAGAAGTCGTCGGCCTGGATCCGGTAGGCGGAGACGGTCTTCAAGGCGGAAACGGTCTTCAGCGAGTCGGGCATGGTGAGCGAGACCGAGGTCGGAACCCCGTAGGGGTTGGAGGAGCTGCCCATGGGGTTGCCGGAGCAGCCGAGGACTCCCAGGGCCAAGGCCGTTCCCAGCCAGACGCGCGATTTCATTTCCGGTGACTCCTTATGGCTAATGCCGTTTCTAGAGCGATCTTCGTTGCTGCAGGACAGCGAGCTTTGACTTTCAGCCTCTACCCATGCGGCTCTCGGTTAACGCTCGCTTTACTGGTCTCCAGCCACGGGCGTCTCGCAACAGCCGCGGGCGCTAAAGGTCAGCTTCGCTTTTTCTGCCCTGGCCGCAGGCGCTCGACGCGAGGGGTTTTTTTCTCATACCCAGCAGGCAAGCAGCCCTTACGTGGGACGAGCCCCGCGACCGATCGGTCGCGGGGCTCGTGGAGGCTGGGGGTTAGGCCAGGACTTCCGCCAGGCGGTCGAAGGCCCAGTCGAGCTCTTCGCGCGTGATGACCAGGGGAGGCGCGACGCGCAGGACCACGTCGTGGGTTTCCTTGCAGAGCATGCCCGCGGCCATGAGGCGCTCGGCGAAGGGGCGCGCGGCGGTGTTGAGCTGGATGCCGATGAGCAGGCCCTTGCCGCGAACCTCGACGATATAGGGGCTCTTCAGGCCCTTGAGACGGGTGAGGAAGTAATCGCCCAGCTCGGCCGAGCGCGCGACGAGGTCCTCGTCGCGCAGGACCGCCAGCGCGGCGCGGGCCACGGCGCAGCCCAGCGGGTTGCCGCCGAAGGTGCTGCCGTGCGAGCCCGGCTTGAAGACGTCCATGACCTCGGCGGAGGAGAGCATCGCCGAGACCGGGTAGAAGCCGCCCGAGAGGGCCTTGCCGATCACCACGATATCCGGGCGGATCCCCTCGTGCTCGAAGGCGAAGAGGCGGCCGGTGCGTCCCAGACCGGTCTGGATCTCGTCGGCGATCATGAGCACGCGGTTTGCGCGGCAGAGGCGCTGAGCCTCGCGCAGGAAGCCGTCGGGCGGGATGATCACGCCGGCCTCACCCTGGATGGGCTCGAAGAGGAAGGCGGCGGTGTTGGGGGTGATGGCGGCTTCGAGGGCCGACAGATCGCCGAAGGGGATGACCTTGAAGCCCGGCGTGAAGGGGCCGAAGCCGTCTTGGTAGAGCGGCTCGGTCGAGAAGGAGACCAGCGTGGTGGTCCGGCCGTGGAAGTTGTTGGAGCAGACGATGATCTCGGCCTGGTTGGCGGGGACCTTCTTCACGTCGTAGGCCCACTTGCGGGAGGCCTTGATGGCGGTCTCGACGGCCTCGGCTCCCGAGTTCATGGGGATCACCCGCTCGAAGCCGGTCATCTCCACCATCTCCTGGTAGAGCAAGGGGAGCTGATCGTTGCGGAAGGCCCGCGAGGTCAGGGTGACCTTGGAGGCTTGCTCGGTGAGGGCCTTGAGGATGCGGGGATGGCAGTGGCCCTGGTTCACCGCGGAGTATGCGCTGAGGCAGTCCAGGTACCGCTTGCCCTCGACATCTTTGACCCAGACGCCCTCCGCGCTCTCGATGAGCACCGGCAGGGGGTGGTAGTTATGGGCCCCGAGCCGGTCTTCCATCTCGATGAATTCAGTGGTCTTCGCGGAGGTCAGCATGTATCTACTCCTTGTCAGAGGCATCAACGGCGCGCCTCCATTATACCAAGCCCTACTCCTCGTCGTCCTCCTCTTCGAAGACCTGGAGGGCGTCGGTGAGCATGGACTCGAGCTCGATCATCGCCAGGAAGTCTTCGGCGTCTTCCTCGGAACCGAACTGGTCGGTGAGCTCCTCGAACGTGACCTCGGCTCCGTCGGGGAAGGGTTGCCCGAAACGCTCCTTGCGTCGCTCGAGCAGGGCGTCGAGGACCAGGATGGCCTCATGCAGGTCGATGGTCACGGTGAGGGCGGGTTCGTTATGGGGGACGATGATGGCCAAGCAGAACGTCCTTTCTTTACCGCGAGCGGGGCCGAGCAACCCTCGGCCGGAGCGCTGAGCGAGCGTGCTTCGATTCTAACACCCTTGGCCGACCTCCCCAGCTCACTTGACGCTGCGAACGGCCGTCTCGAGGGTCGTATAGCCGACGGCGCCCGGGAAGATGTCGACGATCCGCCCCTTCCGGTCGATCAAGAACGAGGTCGGAACTCCCTCGATCCCGCCATAGCGCTCCGCCACCCCCTCGTTGCCGAGCGCCATGGGGTAGGAGACGCCGAGTTCCTTGGCGAGACGCCCCAGCTCCTTCGTGCCCACGGGATCGAGGGCCACGCCGATCACCTCGACGCCGTCCGCGCGGAGGTCGCGGTGAAGCTTCACGAGGGCCGGAATCTCCTCGTGACAGTGGGGACAGCCCGTCTCGAAGAAATTGAGAAGGACCACCTTGCCGCGGTAGGCCGCAAGCGTGACCGCGTCGGGAGGCTGGGATCCCGGCAGGGTGAAGTCGGGGGCCTGGCGGTTTCGCAAGGCCTCGATGCCCGAGGGGGCCTCCTGGCGATCTGCGGAGGGAACGAGATGCGGGGTGGCGAGTCCGAGGCCCACGCCTACGAGGCCTCCGAGCAACATGATTCCGAGTGCTTTCACGACAACCCCCTTTCGCGCTGCGCACGCCACGGCGCAAGCCCCGCCGGTAGGGGGCTTGCGCCGTGATCGACCTAGTTCCGTCGGCTGAAATAGCCCTCTCCCAGGGCGTCGATGCAGCGATCACGCCGTTCCTGACAGACCTCGATCGCCTGAGAACCGAGCTCCCGAACCAAGGTCCTCAAGCAGAGCCGGTAGCGCCGCCCGCAAATCGCGGTCCCCGACTCCCCTTGTTGCACGGCATAGGACGATCCCTGGGCGACGCCGTCGGCCGCCGTCTGGACGACCGGAGCGCCGGCGTTTCCGCACCCAAGGATACCGAGGGACGCCGTCGTCGCCAGGGCCAACCAAAGCTTCCTTGCATGCATACTTCCGTACCTCCTCTCGGTGGGCCGGACTCACTATGCGGCATCGACTCCCGGGCATCCCTCATGTAAATCGACGATCATGGACCCGTGCTTTGGTTCCTCTGTGTGGCAAAAGCAAGGGGCCGCAGCGAATCCGCTGCGGCCCCTCGACTCGATGTCGGGACTAGAAGACCAAGTGGCGGCCCTTCTGCCGGCGGCAGAAGATCGCGATGGTGGTCTCGGCGTCGCCGACGCCCATGTTGCCCGAGCCGCCGATGCCCGACGCTCCGAACTCCTCCCACTCGAGGGCCGAATCCGTGCCGTCGTTCTCCTTGAGCATGCCGCCGAGGATCTGGCGGGCCTTGACGAGCTTGGCGTCGTCGCGGGTCCAGATCGAGTTGGCCAGGTCATGCGGGTTGGTGACCAGCGAGAAGCGCAGGTAATCCTCGAAGGAGGAGACCTCCATCGCGCAGAGGATCGGCATGAAGTACTCGGTGGTGGCCGGGGCGAACGTCAGCTCGCCCTTGCCGTCCCAGTCGCAGGTGAGCTTGACGTCCGGGGTGACCTTGAGGATCACCGGGGCGATGACCTCGGCGTTGGCCGCGTAGTCCGGATCGACCTCGTAGCCGTAGGCGCTGCCGGTGACCTTGCCGCCCTCGCGCAGGATCGCGCAGCCCGCCTGGCGCGCCGCTTCCTGGATGTTGGTGACGGTCTGGGCCTTGTGGACCATGTTGGGGCCGATCACCTTGGTGGCCTCATCGCTGACCAGGGCGGGGTTCCGGATCACCCAGCGGTCCATCTCGGCGTTGACGTAGCCGATCACCTTGGCCAGGGTGGCCGGCGACGCGGCGATGCCGTGAAGGGTCGTGCACTTGTGCGAGGAGAAGCCGAGCTTGGAGTAGGTCAGGCGGATGGCGATCTTCTCCAGCTCCGCATCGGAGTAGCCGTCGTCGATCCAGGCCCAGTTGCTGCCGCCGCCCTCGAACTTGGTCGGGCGCAGGCCGCGGCTCTCGGTGATCTTGAGGGCGGTCATCTCGGAGCCGGTCACGGAGACGACGGCGATGCGCTCGTCGGAGGAAAGGCTGGTGATGCCCGCTCCGCCCTCGAGCTTCTGGACGGCGCGGGGATCGGCGCCGGCAGCCAGGAGCATGCGGATCATGACCGTGTTGGAGACCGCCCCGAAGGGGTGGCCCTTGAAGATCATGGGGGCGCCCGCCATGTAGCAGCCGATGATCTGGATGCCGGGGATGCCGTAGATGAAGTTCATCGGGGTGATGACGGCCGACACGCCCGCCGGGATGTAGGCGTTCTTCCAGTAAGTCTGGTTCGCGACCATCTGGGGGACGATCTCGCCGCGCATGGCCTTCTCGGCGTTCCCCGCGATGTGATCGGCCGCGCGCTTGGCCTCCCAGTAGTCCTTGTTGCCCTCGAGGCGGGTCTTCGGGATCTCATGCCGGATCTCGCGCATGACCTCCTCGTAGAAGTACTCCATCATGCGCGACCAGTTGGAGACCACCCACTTGCGGTACGCCACGGTCTCGGTGCTCCACTCGAGCGAGGTCCAGAAGTCGTAGGCGTAGGAGATGGCCTCTTCGACGTCCTCGGCCTGGGAGTCGGGCACCGAGGCGAACGGCACGCGCTTGTCGTAGAGCGAGTTGAAGGCCATCGTCTTGCCGCTCTTGGGCTTGCGCCACTGGCCGGCCGTGAAGTTGTAAACGGCGATGGGCTCGGACTGGGGAGTCGAAGGCAGCTCGCGGTAGGGGAAGAGGTACTCCCGCAGGGCCTCGATCTCCTCGTCGCGCATGCCCGGAGTGAACAGGCTCCAGGTCTCGCGGCGGCTCCGGTACATCTCGGCGAGCGGATCCAGGCCGAGCTGACCGCGGTCGTTGAACTCGCGGATGCCGGACGTGAGCTGATCCAGGTCGAACGTCGTGCCGGCGTTCGGCAAACGGCGGGCAACCGGCGGGGTCATGGTCTGGGACATTGAGAGGACCTCCTAATCGCTGCGGTATCCTTCACCTTGCGGGACGCGCTCCCCGGCGCTTCCGCAGGCCAATCCTCACCATTCTACTCGATCCGCGCTGCGATGCCCAATGTTGAGATCGCGGCAGAGACGCCCGCGCCACCGGCAGATCCTGGGGATGCCGCCCCAAGCCGCAGCCTTGGTGCGCGACCCAAGCCGATGTGCCCGGGGGGCGGGCCTCCGCGCCCGCCATGGCTCTGATCCTGAGCAAAATGGGGTTGACAGCTAAAAAGAAATTAGTTCTAATTAGAACTCTTTTTGGCGGCTTCAACCCGGAGGTCCCTCATGATCACCCTGCGCCCCAGCCATGAGCGCGGCCATGCCCATCATGGCTGGCTCGACACCTATCACACCTTTTCCTTCGCGGACTACTTCGACCCCCGCCACATGGGCTTCTCGGTGCTGCGCGTCCTCAACGACGACACCGTCGCCCCCGGCATGGGCTTCGGAACCCACCCCCACGCCGACATGGAAATCGTCTCCGTCGTCCTCGACGGCGAACTCCAGCACCGGGACTCCATGGGCAATACCTCGGTCATCCGGCCCGGCGACGTCCAGCGCATGAGCGCCGGCACCGGCGTGCGGCACAGCGAGTTCAACCCCTCTCCCGATCACCCGGTCCACTTCTTCCAGATCTGGATCCTTCCCGACCGGAAGGGACTGCCTCCCAGCTACGAGCAGAAGACCTTCCCCGAGGCCTCCAAGCGCGGCAAGCTGCGCCTCGTCGCCTCGCCCGACGGTCGCGACGGCTCGGTCACGATTCACCAGGACGCCCGCCTCTCCATCGCCCTCCTCCAGGCCGGGGAGAGCCTCTCGCAGCCCCTGACGCCCGGCCGGAAGGCCTACCTCCACGTGGCCCGCGGCAACGTCCTCTTGAACGGTCAGCCCATGGCGGCGGGAGACGGCGCCCAGCTCGTCGACGAGGAGCAGCTCCGGCTGGAGACCCCCGATTCCGGCGAAGTCCTGCTCTTCGACCTGCCCTGATCAGTGGCGCAGGCGTCCCTGCCTGCGCGTCTCTGCCTGCGCGGGAGCCAAACGCGCGACGGCGCCCCCAGAGACTGGGGGCGCCGTCACACACGACAAAGGGAAAGCGTGGGGTCCCGAACCGAGGCTCAGGTCCACATGCGTCTCATCGGGCGTTAAATTCGCGTTAATGCTGGCCCCGTGATCGATTTAATCAAAATTTAATCTAAACCTGCTCCAGCTTCTTCCCGGAGAGGGTGGCCAGCGCCTTCCAGAAGCCGATGCCCACAGCGGTCTTGACCCGGAAGACGGCCCGGGTATGGGGCGGGTAGTGCTTGTCGATCAGGATCTGGCGGCTCAGGTACTCTTGGCGCCGCATCTTCTGGAAGGCCTGCTGCGAGGAGCCGCCTCCCAGATGGATGACCTCGGCGTCATGCACGAAGTGGATCGGGTAGCCGGCCTTCTGCATGCGCATTTGCCAGTCGATCTCCTCGCCGTACATGAAGAAGGCGGTATCGAGAAGGCCGACCCGGCGAATCGTGTCCATCCGTGCGAGCATGCAGGCCCCGGTCACCCAGTCCACCGGACGGGTGTACGAATGGTCCCAGTAGCTGAGGAAGCGGGTCTGGGAGCGGGGCGTCTTCCAGAACTGCGCGATCAGCTTGTTCTCGATGAGCGATCCGAAGGTGCTGTAGAAGTTGCGCGCGGAAGGCTGCAGGCTGCGATCGGCGTTGAGCAGCTTGGGGCCGCAAAGTCCGACTTCCGGGTTGGCATCCATGTACTGGATCAGCCGGTCGATCGCCCCCGGCTGCACCTCGGTATCCGAGTTCAAGAGGAGCGCGTACCGCCCGCGCGCCTCGAGGATGGCCTGGTTGTTGGCGGCCGCGAAGCCCAGGTTGTCGGAGTTGGCGATGATCTGCACCCATGGGAAGCGCTCCCGGACGTGCGCGACGGAGTCGTCGGACGAGCCGTTGTCGACCACCCAGCAGGTATGGGGCGTGCAGACCGTGGCCTCGACGCAGTCGAGGGTCCGGGAGAGCAGGTCCCGGGTGTTCCAGTTCACGATGATGATGTCGAGGACGGGAGCGCTCATGCGAGATTCCTCCTTCCTGCGAGCCGGCGCCTCGGAGGACGCGCGCTCAACCGCTGCGCCAGCACCTGGGCGATGACCGTCGCCCGGTCGCGCCAGTCATTTTCCTGCGCGACGCGCCAGCGCATGCGGAGCATGCCGGGATCCACCGGGAGGATCGCCTCCTCCAGGGCACCGATGAAGGACGCGGCATCCGGGGCGATCCAGGCCACGTTCTGGAACTCCCGCAGGTCGGCGAACGGGGTCATCACCACCGATTTGCCGGCCGCCAGGTACTCGTTGAGCTTGAGCGGATAGATGGCCTCGGTCTGCGGCGATCGCACGAACGGGATGATCGCCGCATCGAAGGCCTTCAGGATCGCCGGCGCCTCCCCCGGCGCTCGCTTGCCCAGCCAGTAGACGTTGGAGAGCTTCTCCAAGATGGCCAGCTTCTCTCTCCAGTAGCCCTCGCTGGGCCCCACCAGCACGATCGACCAGTCCGGACGCGTCAGCGCCACCCGCTCGATCAGCGCGTAATCCACCCTTGCCTCGAGATTGCCCAGGTAGCCGATCCGAGGTCGGGGGATCGCCCGCAACTCGTCGGGGATGGCGAGCTTGGGGTCGGCGGCCCGGTGATAGGACGCGAAGTCCACGCCGTTCGGCACGAACTGGATATCCGGCCGGATCGCCTCCCGGTCCCGAGCCAGCTTGCGCGAGCTCGCGAAGACCAGGTCGGCGCGCTCGAAGAGAATCCCCTCGAGCTCTCGCCCATGGCGGGCCAGGTACGGCTCTCCGAGCACCTCGTCGAAGCAATGGTAGACGCTCAGGCATTCCCCCAGCGTCCCCAGCAGGCCCGCCCCCATGGGAAGCTCGAACGAGATCCAGAGGATCGGCTCCTCCATCTCCAGCGCGTCCATGGCCCAGCGGACGCTGTGGCGCAGCACCTGGGAATTGGCCACGAAGCCGCTCTCGTAGAGGGCCCCGGAGTCCAGGCCGTTGATGGGCAGGGTGGGGGGAGGCGTGAGCACCCAGCCGTCCAGCCCCGCGATCCCCCAGGATCGCAAGGGGTTCTCCCGGCGCAGCGTCCGCGCCAGCCGCGCGGCCATCTCGGGGTTCTGCCGATGCGTCCAGAGATCCTTCACGCTCAAGGGGCGATCCACGAAGAGCACCCGGTTTCGCCGGGCGAACTCCCGCATGAGGTAATGCCCCGAGCTCGGCAGATGGGTCTCCCAGGGCGTGATCGACAGGCAGATGATCTGCTCATTCGTCAGCATGACGCCTCTCTTTCGGTCCGCGGAACGCCGGAACGCCCCGCCACCTCCATCATCAGGTCCCCGAGCACCTGGGCGCCCCGATCGTAGCTATACGCCGAGAGCACCTTCCGGCGGGCGGCCTCTCCGAGCTGCCGGGCCTGCGCGGGATGGGTCATGAGCGCCGCCAGGGCTTCGGCCAGGGCCGCCGGATCCCCCGGTGAAACCACCATGCCGCAGCCGTCCAGCACCTCCGGGATGTCCGCCAGCCGCGTCGAGACCACCGGACAGCCCATGGCCATCGCCTCGAAGAGCTTCATCGGCATCTGCCCCAGGGAGGCGGGCTCGGCGCGCTGCGGAAGGGCCACCGCGTCCGCCAGGGCCAGGTATTTGGGCGTCTCTTCGGGAGGCTGAGTGCCCAAGAGCCTCACGCGAGGCTCCTGTTCGGCCAGCGAGAGCGCATAGGGCGTCTTGGGACCCACGATCAGCAGCTCCCAGGGGCGATCCGGCAACCGCCTGAGCGCCTCGAGGATCTCTCCCACCCCCTTGTTGGGCTGGGCGATGCCCGCAAAGACCAGCGTGAAGCCTGCGCAGCCCAGTTCCCGGCGCAAGGCCTCGCGATCGTAACGGGCGGGATCGAAGCGCACGGTGTCCACGTACTGAGGAGCCAGGACGAAGGGCTGCGCGCCGCGGCGGTAGCGCTCCTGGAAGAAGCGCGAGACCGTCGTGACGCCGTCGGCCAGGCCGATCAAGCGGTCGAAGGCGGCCGTGAAGAGGTAGTTGTTGGGATGTCTCAGCCGGGGCAGGGCGTAGGCGGCGTTCTTGAGGGCATGCCGGGAGTAGGGGTGGATCATGGTGGGTTCCCAGTCGTCCACGTCCACGACCAGGGGGATCCCGCGCCGCCGCGCGAGTGCGAGGGCCGTGCCGAAGGAGGTCGGGCGCGGCTTCATGGCGTAGAGCACGTCCCCGCTCACCATGGAGGCCAGCTTGCGGGCGTCTTCCAGGAAGCCCGGGAGCGGACGGGCTGCAACGGCCCGGTAAGGGAAGTCCCGCGGGGCGCGCGGGTCGAGCTCGGCGGGGTCGAAGTGGTAGCCCAGCACCTCCACCTCGAAGCGCCGGGCCAGCACCCGTGCCAGGAGGCGCACGCGGTACAGGGGAGCGGTCGACTCGTCCGAGGCGATCAGGGTGATTCTCATCCCGGTCTTCCCTTCTTGTCCCGGCGGCCCGTCCGCGGGGACCCGTCCGGCTGGGGTCCGCCCCTTTGGGGTCCGTTCCCGGAAGTGGTCGAGGGGCCTGGCTCCAAGAGCCCCATGGGCCTCGGGCCCGAAGGCAAAGCGCGGGCCGGCGACGCCGACACGGCGTCCCGGTGCTGGCTCAGGAGCGCCGAGAGCCCGACGGCCATGTAGAAGAACTCGGTGAGCGGCTTCTGGACCAGGATGTCGTTGGAGAAGGCGCCCACGATGTAGCAGCTGAAGACGCCCAGCAGGCCCAGCGCGGTCGCCTTGAGGAACGGATCTTTTAGCGCGAAGTAGCTGCGCAGCGTCACCACCCAGATGGAGGCCAGGAACCAGAAGAAGATCGCGAGCCCCACCCAGCCCAGCTCCAGGCCGTACTTGAAGTAGAGGTTATCGGTGGGCACTCCGATGGTGGTGCCCGGGATGGGCTCGCCGCCGGTGATGGACAGCCCCGAGGCGCCTGCCGTGTAGAGCCCTCCGCCGAAGGGGCGCTCGAAGATGAGCGGCATGTACGTGTCGATGTAGCCCATGCGCACCTGGAAGGAGGCGTCCTCCACCGGGTTGGTCGCCGTCATGAGGCGGTCGAAGAGCCGCGTGTCGCCGTTGAGGGCCAGGGCGCCCAGCCCGAGCCCCCCGGCCACCACGCAGGCCATGGCGAGCTTCCAGTTCCGGCTCACCAGCAGCATCACGCCCACGCCCGCCACCACGGCCACCATGGGGCCGCGCGAGTACGAAAGCACCATCGCGTACAGGCACGGCATGGTCAGGCCCAGCAAGGCCCAGAGCTTCCAGCCCTTGGAGGTCAGGGCGAGGCCGATCAGGAGCAGGGCCGCGGTGATGTTGATGAAGCCGAAGGTGGCCGCGTCCCCGACCGTCCCGAAGACCCGCACGTAGCCCTTCAGGACGTGGGTCCGGTAGGCCTTGGACTCGAGCAGCCACTGGTGCTCCTGGTAGAGCAGGCCGTGGTGGTGCTGCCAGATCCCGTAGAGGGCATCCCCCACCATCAGGAAGAGGAAGACCTGCATGAAGCGCTTGATCTTGGGGGTCGCGCGCATGTAGAAAAGCACCAGGAAGAAGCCCAGGAAGCGCAGGGTATCCCGGCTGCCGTAGATGCCGAACTTGAGGCCCGGCGCCGAGGGGTTGAAGACCTGCAAGAGCAGGTAGCCGGCCAGCGCGATGACCGGCAGGGTCAAGGGAGACTTGAACGCTCCCCAGCGCTTCGTCCGCAGGAGGTCGAGCGCGAGCCGCAGGGCCATCAGGCAGATGAGCCCGTCCAGGACGACGCCCATCTGGTTGGAGTCCAGGTTGGGCATCAGGCGCTTGATGAAGATCACGACGGTGGCGTAGCCCAGGACCGTGTAGAGGCCGAACTCGATGTTGAGGAAGACCACCAGGGCCAGGGGCGCCACCGCGAGCAGCACGATCTGCAGGCGCTGGAAGTCGGCCACCGCGTGGGCGACCGCCAGGAGGAAGGGCAGGGCCCAGAGGAGCGGTAGCAGCAGCGGCTTCAGCCAGTCCGGCTGAAACCCGAAGGGCCGCTGACGATCGCCCCGGGCTCCGCCCCGCTGGGGTCCGCCCCCCGGGGGGCCGCCCCCCTGGGGGCCGAGATCGGAACCGCGCGCGCGCAGGGCCATCTTACACCTCGGGCTCGGGCTTCCTCCGCAATTCGAGGAGGTAGCCGATCACTCCCCCGAAGAGCAGGCTCACGATGAGGCCCAGGGCCAATTTGACCGGAAGCTTCTGGCTCTCGGGGCGGCTGGGAGGAATGGCCGGGTCGATGATGGTCAAGGGCAGGGTCGCCGCCCCCGAGGCCGCCACCCGGGTCTCCCCGGCGCGCTGACTCAGGCGCTGGTAGTCCGCGGCCGCGATCTCGACTTCCCGCTGCAGCTGCGCGAGGGTCACCTGCTCCGAGGACGCCGACTTCACCTTGGGCTCGAGCTCCCGCAAGGTGCTGTCGATCGCCGCGAGCTTGGCCTGGTTC
The DNA here is from genome assembly GCA_036676495.1 of Candidatus Sericytochromatia bacterium. Classification (GTDB taxonomy): domain Bacteria; phylum Cyanobacteriota; class Sericytochromatia; order S15B-MN24; family UBA4093; genus UBA4093. The sequence continues at coordinate 87,727 of JAKFCT010000029.1, read as the reverse complement.
TGGGCGAGCTCCACCTTCAGGGCAATCCGTCGGGCGATCACGTCGGCCATGCCCTCCTCGCCTCCCGCCACCCGGCGGGTCGTGACGTTCAACTGGCCCGAGGCCTTGGCAATCTGGGCCTCCAGCTCCTTGACCGAGGGATGGTTCGAGCCCAGGACGCTGCGGGCGTCCGCCAGGTTTTCTTTAAGGGACTTCAGCCGTTCGCCGGCCGCGTCCACCTCCGGGCTCATCATGACGGTCGCGGCCAGCCCCGGATCGGCCTTCAGGCGCTTCAACTCGGACTCCACCATGCTGAGGCCCGACTGGGCGGCGGCGATCAGCTGCTGGGTCTCGTCGCGCAGCCGCCGCGTATCCGCCAGCTGCTCGGAAAGCGCGAGCTGGGCTTCCGGCAAGGCCTCCGCCTTGAAGCGGCGCAGCCGCTCCTCGGCCGTGCGCAAGCGGCTCTCGGCTTCTTGGGCCTGCTCGGAGATGAACTGGTTGGTCTTGCCGGCATCTCGGCCCGTCATGCCGGAGTAGTAAGCCATGAACTCCCGCACGTGGACGTTCGCGAGTTCGCTCGCCTCTTCGGCCGAGAGGGCCGTGGCCGAGATCTTCAGGAGGTCGGTCTGGTTCACCCGCTCGACCTCGAGGCGCTTGGCCAGCTTCTCGGCCGGGAGATCCCAGTTCATCGCCTTGAGCGTTCGGTCGAGCACCGCCCGGCTCAGCAGGATCTCCGTGAGGTTGCCCATGAGGGCGCCGGCCTTGAACCAGTCGATCGGCGCGCCGGTGGCCGAGATCCCCGAGGCGATCCCGGTGTTGACCGTGGTTTCGGCCTTGTAGGTCTTGGGGGCGGTCTTGACCATCGCGAAGACGGCGACCTCCGTGACCAGGGCGATCGCCACCATCAAGGGCCAGTGGCGCCGGAAGAGGTTGGCGATCGCCGACAGCAAGGCCCCCTCGGACCCGTTGACCAGGACCGGGAACTCCTCTTCGGGCATCGGCAACGTGTTGGGGCGCCGCATGAGGGCCCCGTAGGTCGCCAGCGCCTGGGGAGGTTGCTCGGCCTGCAGTTGCGCGGCCATCGCGTCCAGCTTCGGAGTCAGGCCCGAGAGCGCTTCCGGCAGCGGCTTGGCGGTCCCGAAGTGCAAGTGATCGAGCAACGCGCTCGTCACCGCCACCTCGGCGGCCTCCCCGAACGCTCCGTCCCCGAAGTCCACGGCCGCTTGCCACAACCCATGGGCTCCCGCGTAGACCAGGGAACGCGCGGTGCCCCCGCCGGTTGCCAGGGCCCGGGCCACCAGGTGCTTCAAGAGGGGAAGGTGGGCCTCGAAACGCTCAAGAGCCCGCTTTTCAGGCTGCTTCATGAGTTAGCGCGCTCCTTTTTTCACGGTTCCCGTAGGCGCCTGGCGTTGGGGCTCCAGCCAGGCCGACTGGCCCATGCGTTGCAGCAAGGTCGTCCAGGCCCGGTTGTACTCCCCCTCGGCCGTCAGCAGATCCACCTGGGACTGGCTGACTGCCAGCCGGGCCTTCAGGAGGTCGTTGATGTTCGCCCCCCCGCGCCCGAAGAGCCGCTCCAGCACCACCACGTCGCTTTGGGAAGCCTTGATCGCTTCCTGGCGCAGCGCCATGAGCTTCTTCTGGGCGCTCCACGCCGCGTAGGCCTCCGTCACCCCGGTCGCCACCTGCAGCTTGACCAGCCGCAAATTCTCCTCGGCCGTCACCATCCGGGCATGGGCCGCCCGCATCATGAACGCCCCGCCGATCAGCTCCCCGACGTTCAGGTTGAGATACGCCCCCGCCGTCGGCCCCCCGAAGCCGATCGCCCCGGGAGTCTGCCCCGGAGCCAGCCCCAGCCCCGAGCCGTCCAGCTGGCGCACGATCGAGACGTTCGCCGTCAATGAGCGCAGCGGCCAAAGTGCCTGGCTGCCTGCCTCGGCCTGCGCCCGCGCCAGCTCCGACTCGGCCACCTTCACCTCGGGACTCTCGCGCATCGCCCGCGCCAGCGCCTCCTCCAGCGACAGGTTCGCCGGCGGCGTGGGAATGATCACCCGCTCTGCCGCCCAGGCCTCTGCACTGAGCATCGGGGCGCCGAGCAAAGGGAAACCCAGGGCCAGCGCCATCAGCGTCTTGCGGATCATGCTTCCTCCTTCTTCACCCGACGTTTCCCAGAGCTAGCGTGCCCCCCTCCGCAACAGCAGCGCCGGCAAGGTCTTGAGCAAGATGAGCCAGTCCGTCCAGAAATTCCGCGTCACCGCGTAAACCGTGTCCAGCACCATGCGCTCGTGCTCGCTCAGATCCGATCTCCCGCTGATCTGCCAGAGCCCCGTGATCCCTGCCGGACAGTTGAAGCGCATGCGCTGCCACTCCTCGGCCAGCTCCGCCGCCTCGTAGACCGGCAACGGCCGGTTCCCCACCAACCGCATATCCCCCCGCAGGACGTTCAAGAGTTGCGGCAGCTCGTCCAGGCTGGTCTTGCGCAGGAACGCCCCCGCCCGCGTGATCCGCGGATCATGCTCCAGCTTGAAGAACGGCCCCGATCCGTACGCGTTCTGGGCCTTCAGCTCCGCCAGCCGCGCGTCCGCGTCCACGTGCATGGTCCGGAACTTGTAAAGCTCGAAGACCCGGCCGCGCAGCTTGCCGCGCCGATCCTGCCCCACCCGCAGCTGCGAGTAGAAGATCGGCCCCGGTGAGTCCAGCCGGATGATCACGGCCAGGACGAGCAGCAGCGGTGCCAGCACCAGGAGCGCCAGGCCCGCCAGCACCATGTCCAGCCCCTGATGCCCGCGCTCCCCCCAGCTCGCCTGCCGCGCCGATCCCAGCACCTCCGCGTCCGGCTCCGGCGTGAAGCCCCCGGCCGTGAAACTCCCCTCGGGAGTCAGGATCGCCTGCTGGAAGCTCGAAGCCTTGCCGACCCGCACATGCGGCAGCACCACGACCCCGGAGAGCGTCGCCCCCCGCTCCACCCGCACCCCTTCCATGAGGACCGTGCCCTCTGAAAGCTTGGCCTCGCGCTCCACGCGGCAGCCCGGCCCGATCCAAACCCGCTCGGCCACCCGCGCGGCCGGATGCACCTTCGCCGTCGCATCCACGTAGCCCCGCTGCAACGCCTGGGCATGCGCCGCAAGAAGGCCCCCCGGCGTCCCCAGCCGGGCCAGGCCCGGGTGAAGCACGCTCCGCACGGGATGCCCCGCCGCCGCCAGCACCTCCGGGCAAAGCTCTCCTTCCGTCCCCAGCAACGCCAGGAGCGCCGGCTCCACCAGGTAGCAGGCGTTCCCCGCCGGATCGAGAATCTCGCTCAGCCAGGCCTCCGAGGCCAGGTGATCCGCCAGGAAGGCCCCCAGCTCCGCAGGAGGCACCATGTCCGCCGGCAAGAGCAAGGTGGTCTCCGTCAGGAAGCGGCGCGCCCGCGAGAGCGTCCCCAATAGCCCCCGATCCTGCCGCTCCAAGCGCACGACCGTCAGCGGAGGCGCATGCCGCCCCTGCAGGTGCCGATCCAGCCCGAACGGCCGATGCCGCAGGCTCACCCAGACCTCCCGCGCCCCCAGCTCGCCCAGGGCCTCCAGCTGCAAATCAATCAACGGCCGCCCCAGCAAGGGCCAGAGCGCCTCGTGGAGCTGGAAGCCGAAGCCCTCCGTCGCCCCCCCCGGCGAGGCCGCCAGAATGATCGCCTTCATCGGCTACTCCATGATCTCGAGCACCATGTGCAAGCCCGCCTTCTCCAAGAGCCAGCGGAACTCCGGACTCAACCCCGCCAGCTGGACCGCGCCCGCGCCCGCTCGCTCGCTCGCCTCCACCAACGCCGCCACCCCCGCCGGAGTGACCCGCGTCGCCTTCGACAGCTCGATCGTCACCTGGCTCGACCCTTCCTCGAACGCCAGGGCGACCGCCCGCTTCAGCCGCTCGGACCCCCGAACGTCCAGGGCCCCATGCACCTCGACGATCGCCTGCTCGCCTTGCGCCTGCACCATGACCACTGCCAGCCGCGCGGGCCGCAAGAGCCGCTGCAACCCCTTCCCCAGCGTCGCCAAGGGAAGCGCGAGCCGCTGGGACGGGTATCCCGTGATGGGACGGGGCGTCGATTCCATCCGTTGCACCCTCCTTCGAGTTCCGGCCGCGAAAGGCCTGCCGCAACCCCCAATCCCCCCCATCCTAGGAGGAGCCGCCCCCGGGAGGCATGGCCAATCACGACGAAATGCCCTAGGGGTTTTGCCGCGAGAACCGCGCCCCTGCCGCCCCTTTCCCGGAAGATGCCCGCCTCTCGCCAGACAAGCGTGAAAGCTTAACGCCTAGCGGGTATACTGGAGCGGCTGTCCCCCCGCCAAGCTAAGCTAAGGATTCATGTCCGAGCCAGACTACTACGAGGTCCTGCAGGTCCACCCCAAGGCCAGCCCCCTCATCATCAAGAAGGCCTACCGGACCCTACTACTGGCCGGCACCCACCCCGACAAGGGGGGGAACTCCGAGCAAACCCAACTGCTCACCGAAGCCTATCGCGTCCTCTCCGACCCCGCCCTCCGCGACGCCTACGACCGCCAACGCAACCCCCACGCCCCCACCGGGCCCTCCCTCATCGTCGCCGTCTGCTCCCAGTGCGGCACCTACAACCGCGTCCGCTCCGAAACCGGCCTCCTCGTCGCCCGCTGCGGCCGCTGCAAGAAACCCATCGGCAAACCCAAGTTCCCCCCCAAGCACCGCCCCCCCCTCCCCCCCAAGACCCTCGCCCTGATCCTCCTCGCCGTCATGCTCGTCGCCGGAGGCGGCTTCGCCTGGTGGCTCTGGCAGTCCACCCGCGACCCCCTCCAGCGCGCCATGCACCTCGAGGACCGCGGAGACCTCCCCGCCGCCATCGCCCTCCTCAAACCCCTCCCCGACCCCGCCGCCCTCAAGCGGCTCGGCCGCCTCTACGAGGAAAACGCCAACCTCGCCGAAGCCCAGGCCACCTATGAAGCGCTCGTGGCCAAGGAAAGCAGCGCCCACGCCTACCTGCTCCTCGGCAGCCTCCTCCTCAAACGCGGCAACCTCCCCGCCGCCGAGCGAAACCTCAAGGAAGCCTCCCGCCTCGACCCCGCCAACCCCACCGCCCTCACCCTCCTGGCCGACTGCTACGTCAAGGACGAACGCTACGACGAGGCCATCGGCTACTACCGCCGCGCCATGCCCCTCGAACCCGCCAACGCCGACCTCCCCTACCGCCTCGGCATGCTCCACCAGATCCGGCGGGATCCCGATCAAGCCCTCGCCGCCTACCGCAAGGCCCTGGGCCTCAACCCCCGCCACCGCGCCGCCCTCATCCAGCTCGGCGCCCTCCTGCAGGAACGCGGCACCCTCTCCGAGGCCCTCACCCAGTACGAGCGCGCCGCCGTCCTCGGCTACGAGGATCCCGACCTCCACTTCCGCATCGCCAGCCTCTACCAGCGCCTCGGAGACACCTCCGGAGCCATCCGCGAATTCGAGATCGCCTTCCGCCAGGCCGAACGCGAACCCCTGCTGCGCGAACGCATCGCCAAGGCCCTCGGAGCCCTCGGCGCCCATCCCCCCCAGGACTGAGCCCGCGGCGGGACGCGCGTCGCGCCCCGCTTTCCCCTGTGGTAAACTGGCACTTTGCCCGGATTCTCTTGGAAAATGGATCGACGCCCCTTGAGCATGCTTTCGGATCTCTTCGCCCACCTCCTCGCCCATCCCGACGCGGCGCGGCTCACCGACGCCCTCACCCCCGGAAAGACCGTCTCGGTCGGCGGCCTCACCCCCATGGCCTCCCTCTTCGTGGCCGGCGGCCTTCCCGCTGACGGCTGGCTGCTGGTGGCCCCCAGCGCCGACGCCGCCCGCCGCTGGCAATCCGATCTCGCCGCCTTCGGAGTCGACGCCGTCACCTTCCTCCCCGTCGAGGTCCCCCCCTACCAGGGCGTCTCCCCCGAGGAGGAGCTGCTGCATGCGCGCCAGCGCGCCCTCGCGGCCATGGTCTCCGGTGAAGCCAAGCGCGTCATCACCACCCCCAAGGCGATCGCCATGCGCCTCCCCACCCCCGAGGCCTGGAAGGACGCTGCCCTCACCCTCTCGGTCGGCGACACCCTCGCCCCCGCCGCCCTCACCCAGCAGCTCGTCAAGCTCGGCTACCGCCCCAGCCCCGCCGTCGCCGACAAAGGGGAATTTTCCCGCCGCGGCGGCATCCTCGACGTCTTCCCCCCCCAGAGCGATCGTCCCGCCCGCATCGAGTTCTTCGGCGACGAGATCGACGCCATCCGCGTCTTCGACCCCGCCACCCAGCGCTCCGAAGAACAACTCGACGCGCTGCGCCTCTGGCCCACCCGTGAGCTGATCCTCCCCGCCGAGGGCTGGGAGGAGGCCGCCGCGCGCATCAAGGCCGCCACGCGCGAGAAGGTCAACATGCTCAACGGCGGCGGCCGCCCCGAAGAGGCCAACAAGCTCAAGCGGATCGTCGACGCCGCCCTCGACCAGCTCGGCTCCTTCCAGTACTTCGAAGGCTGCGAGCTTTACGCCCCCTTCTTCGGCAGGCTCGGCACCCTCCTCGACTACGTCCCGACCCAGTATCCCGTCATCTGGGCCGACAAACAGGCCCTCGCCAGCGAGTACGCCTCCTGGAACAAGCTGCTCGGAGACACCTACTCCAAGCGCCTCAACGCCAACGACATGCCGAAGCTGCCCCAGTTGCTCCACCTCACCTGGGACGAACTGCAGAACACCCTCGCCCCCTACGCGCAGCTGGACCTCACCCCCAACGACGGGACGATCGCCCTTCAGACCTCGGCACCGCTTTCCTTCGGCAACCAGTTCGACCGCCTGGCCGACTCGGTGAAGGCCGCCGCCAAGGCCGGAGAGACCCTCGTCATCGCGAGCGTCCAGCCCCAGCGCGTCTTCGCCATCCTCGACGAGCGCGGCGCCCATGCCACCTACGGCGGCCGCCTCCCCGAACCCGGAGCTCCCTACGGAGGCACCTGGATCGTCCGCGAGAGCCTCAGCGCCGGCTTCTCCTGGCCCGACCTCGGCATCACCCTCCTGACCGATCACGAGCTCTTCGGCTGGCAGAAACGTCCCGGCCGCAAGGAAAAGCGGCCGACGCACGCCGGAGCCCAGATCGCCACCATCGGAGAGCTCGTCGTCGGCGACCACGTCGTCCATGCCAAGCACGGCATCGGCCAGTACCAGGGCATGCGCCGCCTCGAGGTCAACGGCCTCGCCCGCGAGTACCTGCTCATCTCCTATCGCGGGGACGACAAGCTCTACGTCCCGGTCGACCAGATCGGCCTCCTGCACCGCTACCGCGGCGGCGCCGACGGCGCGCCGCGCATCAACAAGATGGGCGGTGCCGACTGGGCCAACGTCAAGAGCCGCGTCAAGAAGGCCGTCCAGGAGCTCGCCTTCGACCTGCTCAAGCTTTACGCCCAGCGCGCCGCCCAGCCCGGCTTCGCCCACCCCGCCGACACGGTCTGGCAAGCCGAGATGGAGGAAGGCTTCCCCTACGACGAGACCCCGGACCAGCTCCGGGCCATCACCGAGGTCAAGCGCGACATGGAGGCCCCGCGTCCCATGGATCGCCTGATTTGCGGCGACGTCGGCTTCGGCAAGACCGAGGTCGCCCTGCGCGGCATCTTCAAGGCCGTCATGAGCGGCAAGCAAGTCGCCGTCCTGGCCCCCACCACCCTGCTCGCCCACCAGCACTACCAGGTCCTGCGCGAACGCTTCGCCCCTTACCCCGTGAAGCTGGGCCTCATGAGCCGCTTCCGTACGGCGAAGGAGCAGAAGGAGACCCTCCGCGCCCTCGGGACCGGCGGAGTGGACATCGTGGTGGGCACGCACCGCCTCCTGCAGAAGGACGTCGCCTTCAAGGATCTCGGCCTGGTCGTCATCGACGAGGAGCACCGCTTCGGCGTCGCGCACAAGGAGCGCCTCAAGCAGCTCAAGACCAGCATCGACGTGCTCACCATGAGCGCCACCCCCATCCCCCGCACCCTTTACCTGGCCCTCTCCGGCGCCCGCGACATGAGCCTGATCACGACGCCTCCGCGCGATCGCCAGCCGGTCAAGACCACCGTCAGCCCCTACGATCCCGAGATCTTGCGCACGGCCGTCCTGCACGAGCTGGAGCGCGGCGGCCAGGCCTTCGTCCTGCATAACCGGATCGACTCGATCCACCGGGTGGCCGCCGAGATTCAGGAGCTGGTCCCCCAGGCCAAGGTCGTCGTGGGCCATGGCCAGATGAACGAACACGAGCTCGAAGACGTCATGCTCAGCTTCCTTGACCGCGAGTACGACGTCCTGGTGGCCACCACCATCATCGAGTCGGGCCTGGACATCCCCAACGCCAACACCATCATCGTGGACGACGCCGACCGCCTGGGCCTGGCGCAGCTCTACCAGATCCGCGGCCGGGTGGGACGCTCGGACGTGAAAGCCTACTGCCACTGCTTCTACAGGGCGGGCAAGGAGCTCACGGAGGAAGCCCGCGACCGCCTTCAGGCCCTCCAGCAGTTCACGGCCCTCGGCTCCGGCTACCAGATCGCCCTGCGCGACATGGAAATCCGTGGCGTCGGCAACATCCTCGGCCCCGAGCAGAGCGGCAACATGCTGGCCGTCGGCTACGAGACCTTCATGCAGCTCCTGGAAGAGGCGGTGCAGGAGGCCCAGGGCGAAGAAGTGGTGACGGCGCGGGAGGAGGCCTTGATCGACCTCAACGTGGCGGCTTACCTTCCCGACGACTGGTTCGAGGAGCCCGCGCGCAAGATGGACGAGTACAAGCGCCTGGCCGTGGTCGCCAGCCTCAAGGAGCTGGACATGCTCGGAGCCGACTGGCGCGATCGCTTCGGGCCTCCCCCCCCGGCGGTCAAGAACCTCCTGCGGGTGGTCGCGCTGAAGCTGAAGGCCACCGAGGTGGGAGTGAGCACGGTCCGTTCCGACGCCAAGCTCATCCGGGTCTCCACCTCCCTGCCCCGCACGCGCTGGGCGGATCTCAGCTTGAAGACGCCGGGACTGTCCCGCTGGAACTGGTCCGAAGGGGAGCTCACCCTGGGCCGCGACGGCCAGGACTTGATTGGGGCTGTGGATCGGCTCTTGGATGCCCTCGGCGCCACGGCCTTGGCGGAGGTCGGGTGAGGCGGAACGGTCCCCCTGTCGGAGGAGTCGAGGCTCTGGTAAGATGAGCCGCAGAAGGCTCATAACGCCTGCCAAAACGCTTGAGCCATGACGGACCAACGCGAGTTCGACATCAGGCGTACCATGAGGCAACCCCCCGGGTTGCGATAGAGGAGAGAGATTGTTGAAGAACGCGAAGAAGGTCCTGCTGGGATTGGCGGCTGCCGTCCTGGTAGGCGGAGGAGCGGCCGGCGGCACGTACGTCGTCAGCCAGCAGAACGCCTACGTGGCGACGGTCAACGACCAGAAGGTCTCGGCCAAGGAATACAACAAGGCCTTCGAACAGGCCAAGAAGCAGTACCAGGCGCGCTTCGGCGTCGACTTCAACTCGCCCCAGGGCAAGCCGATGCTGGCCGAGCTCAAGGCCGGAGTCGTCGAGCAGCTCGTCGAGCAGACCTTCCTCCTGGCCGAAGCCCAAAAGAAGGGCATCAAGCCCACCGCGGAAGAAATCGACGCCAAGATCGCCGAGATCAAGAAGCAATTCCCCGATGACGCCGCCTTCAAGAAGGCCCTCGGCGAGTTCGGCACCACCGAGGCCGAGCTGCGTCAGCAGGTGACCGTGGGCGTGACCATCGAGACCCTCATGAAGGACGTCACCAAGGACCTCTCGGTCCCCGAGGAGCGCCTGAAGGCCTTCTACACCGAGAACCAGGCCCAGTTCAAGCATGACGAAGAAGTCTCGGCGGCCCATATCCTGATCAAGACCGACGCCACCGCCAAGGATGCCAAGGCTGACGACGCCAAGGCCCTGGCCAAGATCCAGGACCTCCTCAAGCAGATCCGCGGCGGCGCCGACTTCGCCGAGCTCGCCAAGAAGAACTCCGAGGACCCCGGCTCCGGCGCCCAGGGGGGCGACCTCGGCTTCTTCGGCAAGGGCCGCATGGTGCCCGAGTTCGAGAAGGCCGCCTTCACCATGAAGGAAGGCGAGGTCTCCGAGCCCTTCAAGACCCAGTTCGGCTACCACATCATCAAGCGCGGCGAGTACCGCCCCGCCCGCACCGAGACCTTCGAGCAGGTCAAGGAGCAGATCCGCGAGAACCTCCTTTCCCAGGAGCGCAATCAGGCCTTCCAGACCTGGGTCGACGCCCAGAAGAAGGACGCCAAGATCGTCATCAAGCCCGAATACCAGAAGCCCGCTGACCCCCACGGCGGCATGCCTCCCGGCATGCCCGGAGCCCCCACCGGCGAAGGCGGCGCTCCCGTCGAGCTCGACGAGCACGGCCACCCCAAGGGCAGCCACGACTAAACTCAAGTCCCAAGACGAGCCTCCCGGGATCCGGGAGGCTCGTTCTCTTGGTATGCTGGTAGGGCGGATCTTCCGCGGAATCATGATTGATTGGAGCAATGGACATGGCCATCACCGTCGTCGGACTGGGGCCCGGAGACCCCGGCCTCATCACCCTCGCCGCCCGGGACGCCCTCGGCCTCCCCAACCTCTGGCTGCGAACCGAGAAGCACCCCACCGTGAGCGCCCTCAAGGACTGGGGCCTCTCCTGGCAGAGCTTCGACGACTGCTACGAAGACGGCCGCGCCTTCTCCGAGGTCTACGCGACCATCGTCTCCCGCCTGCTCGCGATGGGCGCCGACGCGGACCTGGTCTACGCCGTTCCCGGCCATCCCCTGGTCGCCGAGGACACGGTCCACATGCTCCTCAAGCAGACCGAGGTCCCCATCCGGATCGTGCCTGGCATGAGCGCCCTGGAGGTCATTTACGCCCGCCTCGGCATCGACCCCAACCAGGGCCTGCGGATCCTCGACGGGCTCGCCATGGAAGGCGCGACCCTGCAGCCCGAGGTTCCCACCCTGATCCTGCAGCTCTACTCCCCGGCCGTCGCCTCCGACGTCAAGCTCGCCCTGATGCGCCACCTGCCGGATGACGCCGAGGTGGTGATCATCCGCGCGGCGGGCATCGAGGGCCAGGAGCGGGTCGTGACCGTCCCGCTCTACGAGATCGATCGGCTTCCCTGGATCGACTACCTCACGAGCCTCTACGTCCCGCCTCGGGCCAAGCGGGGGCTGTACCGGGCCGTCGACATCATCGCCCGCCTGAGAGCTCCCGGCGGCTGCCCCTGGGATCGCGAGCAAACTCCCCAGAGCCTGCGCAAGTACGTGCTCGAGGAGGCCTACGAGGTCGTCGACGCCATCGACCGGGACGATCCCGACGCGATCGAGGAGGAGCTGGGAGACCTGCTTCTTCAGGTCGTGCTCCAGGCGCAGATCTTCGAGGAGGAAGGCCTCTTCAACATCGAGGACGTGGCGGAAGGGCTCGCCGTGAAGCTCGTCCGGCGGCACCCCCATGTCTTCGGGGAGGACACCTTGGATACCGCCGGCGAGGTCAAGCAGCGCTGGGAGGAGATCAAGGCCGAGGAGAAGCAGGCCGCACAGCTGCAAGCGGCCCAGCCCGAGTCGCGGATCTCTGGCGTTCCCTTGCCGCTGCCGGCCCTCACGGCCTCGGAGAAGATCCAGTCCAAGGCGGCCAAGGCCCGCTTCGAGTGGCCGGACGTCCATGGCGTGCTCGCCAAGATCCGCGAGGAGCTCGGCGAGGTGGAGGCCGAGCTGCCGTCGGGCGATCGCGCGAAGCTCGCGCACGAGGTGGGCGACGTCCTGATGGCGGTCGTGAACCTGGCGCGCTGGCTGAAGGTCGATCCCGAGGAGGCCCTGCGCGAGACGAACGCGCGTTTCCTGCGGCGCTTCCGGGAGATGGAGAAGCTGGCGGGCGATCGCTACGACTCCCTGGACCTCGACGCCCTCGAGGAACTCTGGCAGCAGGCCAAGCGCAACGTCGGGTAGCGACGGGCTTGGCGAGTTAGGGCGCTTTGGCCGATGCCTTTCGGCCGCCCCCAAGAAGCTCGAACCAAGCAAGCGAGGTAGCATCAGCGAACGGCATGCGATCGAAGGAGGCCCCCCCCATGGCCCTGAACCCGCCTTCCCCCGTCCGAGACCCCGATGCCCTCGCGGCCGAGCGATCCACGTCCCTGAATACCTGGCTGATCGGCCTTTCCTGGCTCTTGTTGCTCTTGCTGATCCCCTTGGCGCTGCTTGCTCTGGGGCTGGAGGCGGGCTGGCTGCTGGGAGGGCCTCATGACTAGGCCGCAGGAGGGCTTGTTCTGGCTCTTGCTGGGGGCGCTCTTCGCCCTTTTGCTCAACGGAGTGGCCCTTCTCCTGGGGAACGGACTCTTCGGAAGCCCCTTTCATGCCCTGGGCACGGCCTTCGCGCTGGGGTGGATCGCCGTGGCTTGGGTGACGAGCCCCGTTTCCCGGAGTTTCTGGAGCGTGGCGAGTCTGCTACTACTCGGACTCCAGCTTCTGGGGTATGCTGGCGGATGGACGCATGGCGTCGTGTTCGCCGCGCTCCTGGGCTTGCCGCTCTGGGCGCTGGCGGCGGCGCATCCGGTCATTCGCTTGCCAGGACTCGGACCGGGATTCGGCATGGGCTTGCCGCTCGGATCGACCCTGGCGCTGGCACTGGCCTTCTTCCTGGCCATGTCGGATCTCGCCTGGCCGGCCGATCCCCTGGTGCACTGGGGCTGGGTCTACGCCTGGGGCCTCACGGTCTTCTGCGTGGCGCTCTGGCACTGGTGGGGGACCGAGCTGCCGAAGGATCGGATCCACCGCGCCGAGGCCGTGCTGCTGGGCTGGATGGGAGCCGTGATCGTGATTCCGATCAGGCTCTCGCTCGTCCCCTTGATGCCCCGCGATCACTTCGGGGCCCTGGCGGGAGTGGTGGACGCGACGGCGATCGCCATGCTCTTCGCCAGTGCCTGGGCAGCCCGTCAGGTTGCCGCCACCGTGCTCTTCAACGAAAGGAACCCTCAATGAAGCACACCATCACCGTTACGGACCAACAGCTCAACATCCTCCGCGACCTGCTCGAAGAGCGCCTCGAGGACATCGACGAGGAGATCACCTTCTACACCGAGAACCCCAAGGCCCTCGAAGAGGATGCCGCCGAGGGCGAGACCCTCAGCATCGAGGACTACGAGGATTACCGGGACGAAGTCCAGACCCTGCTGGACAACATGCCCGAGCCCAACGAGGACTAAATTCCAAACCGAACGCCCCCGAGCCTGGCTCGGGGGCGTTCGGTTTGGAGCGCGTGCGGCGGGCGCTAGTTCTGGAGTTCGGCCCGGGTGAAGTCGGCCGGGACCTTGAAGAGGTTGGCTCCGTGGCTGCCGCCGGTCGAGATCGACTGGATGGTGAGCGAGAAGGTCGGCTTGCCGGAAACCACGGTCTCGATCTGCATCGGCAGCTCGAGGGCATCCGCGAACCAGACCTTGGTCGTGGCCTTGCCCTGGGTGGTCTGCCAGAGCGAGCAGGTCTGACCCGCCATCACCTGCGTGCCGCCAAGACGCTTGCCCTGTTTCTGGAGCAGGCCCTTCCAGCCGGTCAAATCCGTCAGCTGCTTCATGGCGATCTGGTTGTCGGCCTGGGACATGGCGTCCGGAGTCACCGTGAAGGCCATCTTCTGCTTCGGATCCATCAGCGTCATCGTGCTCTTGCCCTTCTGGACGAGGACCACCGAGTCGCCGTAATCCGGATTCTTCAGCTCGAGGCGCATCTGCCCCTGCTGGTAGTAGACCTTGACGGGAGTCCGGGTCTCAGTCGTCTTGCCGTTGGCATGCAGCAAGGCCGTTCCCGTGGCGGTGAAGGCCGCCGGGGGAGCCGCCATGGCCGAGAGCGGGCTGAGCGCCAGCGGCGCGACCGCGACGAGCGCGAGGGCGGGAATCAACTGCTTCAAGGGATCCTCCTTCCAGTGCCATGCGGGATGGCTAGCCCAATGTTTGACATTCTACCAGTCTTTCCGGTCCGGCTGGGAGCTTTCGGGACCCTGGCGCAGCAATTGCCGCATCAGGTCTCCCGCCGTCGCCGGGGTCTGCGGCGGCGCCTCGGCGGCTTCCGACTGCCGCTGCCGCTCGTCATGCTCCAGGGCGTCCAGGGTTGCCTCGATCTCGGCCTGATCGGGGGCCGGTAGATCAGGGACGTCGCCCGAGCCCGTCGAGTTCCCTTGCCCCGACGCGCTCGGCGGGTTGGGGCGGCCGGGCTCGTCGCTCAGGCGCGCCTTGACCACCGCCAGGTTATGCTGCGCGTCCTCGTCCTCCGGGGCGATCTCCAGGGCCGCCTCGTACGATTTCGCGGCCTCCTTCAACAGTCCCTTCCCGTCCTTGGCTTGCTCTGACTGCCTGAACAGGGCGTTGCCAAGGTTGTAATGAGCCCACGGGAGGAGTTTCGAGTCGGGCGGAAGGCGATCGAGGGCTTTTTTGAAGGCGATCGCCGCCCCCGGAAAGTCCCCGCTCTGGTACCGGCTGCATCCCAGGTCATACAGCAAGCGCGGATCGTCGGGCTTCGCCGCGACGGCGCGCTCCAGCTGGGAGACGGCCGCGGGGTAATCGCCTTTCTCGTAGGACCGGGCGGCCTCGCCGAGGGCGCCGCTCCAGGGCCAGGTCCATGCGAGCTGGGTGAGCGCGAGGACGGCGATCAGATGGCCCGAACGCTTCAGGACGCTATCCAGCACCCGCGGGAAGCTCAGCTTGGCGAGTCGCCGCCGGGCGGAGAAGGTCGTCTCGGCGATCAAGAGCAAAAGGCAGAGGACCATGGGCCAGGCGGCCAGCGAGAGGCCCGCCTCCCCGCTCTGGGCTCCTCCCCAGCGCTCCGTGAGGAGCTGCACGGCCCGGGGGCCGGCCTCGGGGGCATGGGCGTTGAGGTAATGCCCTCCCGCGTTGCCGGCGAGGGCCTTGAGGCCGCGCTCGTCGAGCCGGCTGATCACCAGTTCGCCCCGGTACGTCCGGTAGATGGCCTGGCCGAAGAGATCCGTGCCCGAGGCGATCTTGCCTCCGCGCTCGGTGCCGATGCCGAGGGCGAGCAGCTGAGTTCCCGATTCCTTGAGGGTCCGCAGGGCCTTCGAGGCGTCGCCCGCGAGCTGCTCCCCGTCGGTCAGCAGAAGGATGGCGCCGGGACGGTTGCCCAGGAGCTCCTGGCTGGTGGCGAGGGCGACTTCCAGGTTCGAGCCCCCCTTCAGCTCCGCGCCGGGGCGGGCTCGCTGCGCCAGGGTGATCAGCGCCCCCGCATCCGTCGTCATCGGGCAGAAGACCTGGGCTTCGTCGGCGAAGGCGACCAGGCCGACGCGCCAGCCGGGAAGCCCTTCCACGACCTCGGTCATGACGGCCCGGGCGCGGGTGAAGCGGCCTCCTTCGAGGTCGTCGGCGAGCATGCTCTGGGAGACGTCCAGCGCGACGACCAGGGAAGGCGACTCGCCGGGCAGGAGGCTGCCGAGATGCCCGCCCCAGCGCGGTCCCGCCAGGGCGAGGATCCCCAGGGCGAGGGCCGCGGAGGTCAGGGCCATGCGAACGAGGATTTCTCCTTCGTTCCCGGAAACGGCCATCCGGTCGAGGGCAGGGCCTTCGGCGAAGCGATCGCGGCGGTGGCGGAGGCGGGCGATCGCCCTCGCCATCAAGGCCAGCAAGGGCAAGAGCAAGAGGAAGGCGAAGAGCGCCGTGGGGCGGTCCCAGCTAAGCATTTCTCCCTCCCTGCAGCACGAGCCAGCGACCGCGCGAGACCAGGATCTCCGTGACCACCAAGACGAGTCCGAGCCCCAGCGCCCAGGGGTAGCGCTCGTCGGGGACTTGCCGGCGCTCCTTGGGGATCTCGGTGCGCTCCAGCTTGGCGATCTCGGCGTAGGCAGCCTGGAGGCCCGCGGTGTCGGTGGCCCGGAAGTAGCGGCCTCCGGTGAGCTGCGCGATGCGCTCGAGGGTGATCTCGTCCATGGCGGTGAGGAAGGGGCTGCCGTCCCGGTTCCGGAGGTAGACCTTGCGGCCTGCGGCGTCGAGGATCTCCCGGCCGTCGCGATCCACGGCGGGCACGGCGGCGCCGCCCGGCTTGCCGACGGCGATGGTGTAGATCTTCACGCCCTTGGCCTTGGCCATGGCGGCGGCCTGCAGGGGCTGGAGGTAGCCGGAGTTGTTCTCGCCGTCCGACAGGAGCACGATGACCCGGCTCTTGGCGGCCTGATCCTCGAGGCGGTAGAGGCTGTTTCCGATGCCGTCCCCGATGGCGGTGCCGTCCTGGCCGGCGATCCCGAAGCGGATCCGGTCGATGGCCTGCTGCACGATGGGAGTATCGGTGGTCAGCGGGCAGAGCGTGACGGAGCGGCCGGCGAAGGCGACGAGGCCGATGCGGTTGCTGGCGTTGCGCTGCACGAAGTCCTTGAGGACGCGCTTGGCGGCGGCGAGGCGGTTCTCGGGCTGGAAGTCCTCGGCGCGCATGGAGCCCGAGACGTCGAGGGCGAGCATGAGGTCGATGCCCAGCTGTTTCTCTTCGACCCAGCGGCCGGGGGCCTGGGGACGGGCGAGAGCGAGGATGACGCAGGCGATCGCCCCCAGCCGCAGCAGCGTCGTGAGCAGGCGGTTCCGGCGGGCGCGCCTGCCGGACGCGGCGTCCAGGAGGCCGTAGGTCGAGAGCGGAAGGCCCTTGGGTTTTCGATTCAGCAGCAGCCACGCCAGGACCGGAAGGATCCCGAGCGCGAGCAGCCAAGCGGGATTCGCGAGGCTCACGGCTCACCTCGGCGGGGGGCGGTGTCGGCGTATTCCAGCACCAGGTAAGCCGTGGTGAGCAGCTGCTGGAGGCCCATGGCGTCCGCGTCGACCTTGGCGAACTTGACCAGGTCGCAGCTGACCAGCACGTCTTCCACCGAGCGGCAGAGGGCCTCGGGGCCGCGCGGGCGCAGCGACTGCATGATCTCGGAGGTGGTGAGCCGGCGGCTCGAAAGGCCGTAGCGCTGGCGCAGGAAGTCGCGCAGGATCTCGGAGAGCTGGTCGCAGAAGGGAACGGCCGAGCCGGCATCGAAGAGGTCGCTGGCCTTGAGGGCATCCAGGCGGCCGCGGATGCTCTGCGGGGGATCCAGTGGGGCCGCTGCCGGGGGGCGGGCGGGCTTCTTGCGGGGCCGGACGAGCAGCGACAGGGCGTAGGCCAGGGCCGCGACGCCCACGAGCGCGAAGAGGGCGATCAGGGGCCAGTTGGGATCCGTGGCCATGAAGGGTTTGAGGCCGCGGATATCATCCGACGCGGCGACCAGGGGAAAGGGGATCAACGGCGTGAGACCCCCCCGACGCTCATTGCAGGAAGCCCTCGGGGAGGGCGGGAACCCCACCCGAGGACGCGCCGCCGCCCTCGGGGCGCGGCGGATGCTTCGCGAGCTCGATCAGCTCGCGGATATGGGCGTCGTCGGGGCGAAGCTTGGCGGCTTCCTCGAAGGTGGCGATCGCCATCCGGGTCTCGCCCCCGTAAAGTTGCATCAGCCCCGTGGTCCGCAGGCGATCGAACTCCTTGTTGCGCGCCACCACCCGGGCGAAGTGCGCCTCGGAGGTCTCGACCGGGGCCGCGCCCACCGATCCGCTGGCGGCCTCCGCCTGGGCCTGGGCTTGGGCTTGTGCCCGTGCCCGGCGCACCCGGGGCCGCGGGGTCGGCGTGACGGCCGGGGGGGCTTCCTCGGCCATGCCGAGCATGCCCTTGATCGGGCCGAGGACCGGATCCAGGACTTGGAGCATGGGCTTGAGCGATGCGACGGCAGGCCCCACGACGGGAAGATCGGAGCAGCCGCTCGTCAGAAGGGCGGCGACGAGGGCGCTGGCAGCCATGGCGCGTTGCAAGGATCGGGTCATTGACGCAGGTTCCTGTCAGTAAGTCCGGGAAATGGCTCGGTGAGCCGTACCGAATCACCCGCGCGTGCCGGAGGCGGCAAGGCCGCGAGCGGCAGGGCCGCGGACGGCACCGCCGCGGACGGTAACGCCGCGGGTGGCTCGACCCGAGGGACTGCCCCTCACATACCCGCCCGCTCGCCACTCCAAACGGAGCCCCCCCGGTCTCCGCGTCACGCCGCGCCGATGCGCGCTTCCAGCCGCTGAAGCCGTGGAGATCCGGTGGTTATGCTACAATGGACATCTTTACCCGGGGCAAAACGGTCAAAGGAGTCAGGGATCCAACGTGGCAACGAGCAAAATGCGGCGCGTCACCCTTTTGGGCGCGTTTGAGATCGTCGAGGATGTCGAAAGCCCGGTTCGGGACGGGATCTTTCTCGGTTCCCGCCGTGAGGGCCGGGGGTTCGTCCTGGAGACGAGTCGGGAGAACATCGAGCAGATCGTCACCGCGGGCAATCCCGCCCTGCCTCCCGGAGTTCCGTTGCGCCTTCCCCTGTCGCTGGGCACCTTTCTCGAAGAGCTGGACTGCGCGCTGATCCGGGTCGAGTTGAAGCCGATCGGCAAGATCGTGGATCCGACCGAGGGCACCTTCGTGCAGGGCATTCTGGTGCTGCGCACGCCGCGCGGCCGGGTGCGGCGGATCCCGATGACCGCCACCGAGGCGATCCAGATCGCGATCGTCGAGGGCATCCCGATGCTGGCGGCGCTGGAGCTGCTTCAGCTGGACGTCAGCCAGTTCATCGACGAGATCGACGCCCTCAACGACCGCTACAACCAGGATACCGATGATTTCCGGACCTTCGTGGACAACGTGACGGCCTCGGACTTCGCCCGCTACCTCAAGCACCAGGGCGATCCGCCTCCCGAGGAGCCCGAGGCCTGATCCCCTCTCAAAAAAGCGCCGCCCCCTCTGAGCCAGAGGGGGCGGCGTTCGGTTTGGGGGTTACTGGCCGATGACCTTGATGCGGCCGGTCTGGGGGAAGAGGACTCCCACCTGCTTGATGTGGTCGATCAGGGCATCGCGCTGCAGGACGTCGGTGTTGATGCGCTTGAGGCCGGGGACCATGTTGAAGCCGGAACCGCCGTCGGCGATGTAGTCGTTGACCGCGACCTTGTAGGTCTTCGAGGGGTCGAAGGGCTTGCCGTTGATGACGATGTCCGAGATCTTGCGGGCCGAGGGGTTGAGGGTGTAGGAGGCGTTGGCGATGGAGTGGCGCTTGTTGTCCGTCCAGCGGCGCTGGGTGGTGAGCATCTGGACGACCTTGTCACCCTTGGCCTCGACGATGACGATCTTGTTGTCGAAGGGCAGCGCGTAGTAGGCGTCCTCGATGGTGATGGGGCCCGAGACGATGTAGTTGCGGGGGGTTCCCGAGCTCGAGATGCCGAACTCGACGGCGGGGTCGATCTTGCGGGCGGCAGCCAGGGTGGCGTCGGCCATGAGGTTGTTGAGGGAGGACTCGAAGTCAGCTCCGGCGTAGCGGCGGAAGTCGCCCTGGGCGGTGCCGATCTTCTGCTTGATGGTCTGGTTCATCTGGGCGCGGTAGGGGGAGACGAGGCTCTCGATGTCCTGCGCCGGGGCGACGTTCGCGGTCAGCGGCACCAGTTTGTTGTCGTACTGCTGCACCTGACCGTCCTTGACGACCAGATCGAGCTTGCCCAGGTAGCCTCCGCCGTAGCCGGGGGCGACGATGAGCGTGCGGTGGGAGCCCGAGCGGATCACGATCGGGTTGCTGACCATGGCGTGGGTATGGCCGCTGAGGATGACGTCGATGCCGGGGACCTTCTGGGCGATCACTTCATCGGTGATCTTGGACGAGCTGTGAGCGGCGGGATCCTCTTCGCTCCAGGGCGGGACGATGCCGACGTGGGACATGCAGACGATGACGTCGGCTTCCTTCGACAGCTTCTCGACGGCGGCCTGGGCGACCTTGATGGGGTCGTAGTACTTGGCGGTCTGGAAGTTGGGGGGGGTGACCAGGCCGGAGACCTCGGTCATGAGTCCGAAGAGGCCGACCCGCAGGTTGCCTGCCTTGAGGACGGCGTAGCGCTGTCCCATGTCGGGCGAGAAGGTGACGTTGGTGGTGATGATGGGGCCGGTGTAGTTGCCGAGGGCCTTGCGGAGCATGGGGACGCCGTTGTCGAACTCGTGGTTCCCGATGGTCACGGCGTCGAAGCCGGCCTGCTGGTAGGCCTTGAGCTCGACTTCGCCCTTGAAGAAGTTGAAGTAGGGGGTGCCCTGCAGGTAGTCGCCGGAATCGAGCAAGAGCGCGTTGGGGTTCTGCCGCTTGAGCTCGCGGGCCATGGAGGCGATCCGGGCGAGGCCGCCCTTGCCGGCGTAGGTCTTGTGGTAGAAGGCTTCCGGGAAGGGATCGATCCGGGAGTGGACGTCGGCGGTGTAAAGGAGGGTCAAGGGAACGGCGCGACCTGCGACGGAGGGGTCCTGGGGCACCAAGGGCTGCTGGCCGAGCTTGGGGACGCCTGCGGAGGTGGGGATGCCGTTCTTGCCGTGGGTGTGGAAGTCGAGATCGTCCGGGTTGTTGGCGAGCGGGGCTCCGCCGAACATGCCGCAGCCGGAGGCCAGAAGCATGGAGACGCCGGCGGCGAGGCCGAGTCCGTGGCGGATCAGGGAGTTCTTGGAGTGCTGGGAGCCGGAGAGACTCTTGGTAGGACTCACTAGCCAGTTAATCTGCCTCATCGACGACACCTTTCCCCTAATCCTAGCTTTGACGATTCCTGCGGATGTTAATACCGTGTTATCGCTTTGCCGGAGCTCCAGCTTGCGGGTTTTACCTGAAGCTTAATCCGGTCTTACCCTGGACTCTCCGGGAGGGTTCCTAGAAGGTTGGCGCCGCATTGCGGCGCCAACGGAGGAGTGCTCTAGAGCTTCTCGTACTTCTTGCCCTTGTGGGAGATGTAGCCGCCGTCGCCGCCACGGGGGTTGTAGTGGGTCCAGTGGAGGATGTCGTAGGGCTTCTCGTCGATGTACTCGCCCTTGACTTCGACGGTGTCGCCGACCTTGAGGGGGACGTAGGGGGCGAGGGCGGTGTTGTGGGCGACCTGGATGGTCTCCATCTTGCCCTTGACCATGCCCTTGAAGCGGAAGAGCTGGTGGGGGTTGCCCACGGTGTCATCCGGAAGCAGCTCGGAGACGGTGCCCGTGACGGTGACGAAGTTGATGATGCGGGGGGGCTTGTTCTGGTTGCCGTTCTTGGCGTCGGCGGAGAACTGGTCGACCGAGTTGGTCGAGAAGCCCATGGGCATGGAGCCGCAGCCGGCGAGAGTGGCGCCGAGGGCCAAGGCCGTCACGATGGCAGCGAGCGGGTTTCGGTAATGACGCATGAGTAGATCCTTTCCTCAGCCTTACGTCGGTTATCCCTATTCAGGTAGCGGGGGTGCCGGGGGCCTGTCGGGAATTCCGGCACGCGCTCTGACGACCTCTGCCGCGCTCCGGGCCTCCGAACTGCGGGGGCCTCTTGAAGCGCTCTTAACAGGTTGTCGACCCTTCGCGAGAAAACTTGCTATGAACTCCCTAACGAAAGGTTAACCCTCTCCCAAGCCTAGCGGGCTTTCCGCCAGGCGGGAAGAGGGTTAACACCTATTTGTCTGGTTTTTAATCTGCCCTTAACTCAAGGGGCCCCTTTGAGGGTGGGACGCGGCTCCTTCAGGGCTCCTGCGCGCTTGGCGGCCACGCGTTGCAGGTACTCCCAGTAGCGCAGGAGTCCCGGCAGGGGGTCCTTCCAGTTGAAGACGACCTCCTCGATCTCGCCGCGGGTCAGCGATTCGAACCAGTCCCAGAAGCCCACTCCGTACTGGGGGTCGTTCCGGTAGCGCTGGTAGTAGAGCGAGAAGTCGTCCCTGAGGTCCACGAGCTTGCGCGTGAAGTTGGTCTGCGTGGCTCTGACGGGGTCTCCGGTGAGGTCCCGGTACTTGAGGTAGGGAAGGTTCACGCCGCAGTGGTTGGCGAGGTTCATCCAGAGTTCGCCCCGGGGGTTGATCTCCAGGAACTTGTACTGGCCGTCGCGCGGATCGTACTTGTACTCCATGCCGCAGATGCCCTTGAAGCCGAGGGCCTTGGCCATGCGCACGGAGGTTTCCCGGACTTCCTCGGAGGCGATCGCCCGCCCCAGGGTCATCGTCCCGAAGTCCGCCGGCGTCTGCCGCAGCTTGGTCCGCACGAAGACGCCCAGCGCCTCCGAGTCCGCGTTGGCGTAAAGGGTCGACCCGTAGAGGAGGTCCTGCCCTCCGGGTATCTCCTCTTGCACGCAGGCCTCGATCCCGAGAGCGGCCACCCGTTGGAACTGCTTCACCAGCTCGGGGAAGGTGTCGGCCCGCACGGCCTTGGAGCCGAAGACCTTCGGGAAGGTGCAGATCTTGCTCGCCTCCCCGCTGCGGAAGTCGAAGCGGGCCACCACCGGCTTGACGATGGCCGGTAGCGGGATCTGGCCCTCCAGCTCCATCAGCTCCCGGGTATCGCGGGGGTAGAAGGTCCGCGGGGTGGGCACGCCGATCCGCTCCGCCACCTGGAACGTCCTGCGCTTGTCCAGGCAATCCTCAAGCGTTTCCTCGCTCAGAAACGAGAAGCGGTAGTAAGGCGCGAGCCGATCCCGGTAGCGGTGGGCCAGCCAGACGTAGAGGTCTTCCATCATGTAGAGGACCGGCGGAGTCTTGAAGCGCGCTCCCAGCTCCGCCAGGAAGGTCGCGAAGGCCTCGGGAGCCTCCTTGGGATCCGGGCAGCGCAGCCCCTTGCAGTAGCGGGAGTGAAACTGCGGATTGGGGTTCTCGTCGAGGGCGATCACCGGGATCCCCTTCTCCCCCAGCCCCCGGATCACTCCGTAGCAGTTCAGGGAAAAGGCCGGGTAGACCACGGCTACGGGACGTTCCGAGCGGTAACACTGCTCAAGCGATGGCATGGCGCCTCCTTACCAGCCCGGCGAGACCATGCGACCGCCCCTCGCAACCGCCCAAGGCGGCACGCGGGGCGCGTCCCCCCAGGCGCGCTTACTCCGGAAGGGTCCCCGAAGGGCGCCCCTCCAGCTCCGTGACCTCGACCCACCTCCACTCCTCGCGATTGCCCGTCGCCCGCAGCGTCAGCCGCCCCGGACCGGGCCCCTGCAGTAACCCGGCGCGCGCCGTCGCGACCGGCTTGCCGTCCAGCAACGCCGTGATCGTCCCGCGATCCCGGTCGACCTCGGCCCCGAACCGCACCCACTGCCCCACCTTGGCCCCATGCGCCACGCGGGCCAGCTGCGTCCACCCCGAGCCCTGCATCGGAGGCGCGTTCACCGCCTCCCACATGAGCAGCGCGTCATCCGTCTGCAAGACCTCCACGTAAGTCGTCGGAGTCACGTAGTGCACCTGCATCGCCAGCTCCCCGTAGCCCCCGAAGCGCGCCGAGCCGCCCAGCGACCGCGCCTCCGCCTCCACCCGGTACCTCCGCGGCAAGGCCCCGTCCGCCCCGAAAACCTCCCCGCGGTACCGCCGGAACGTCAAAGGCTCGGCCGGCTGCCTCAGCGCCAGCGGCACCTCGTAAACCACCTCCCGGCCGTATCGCCCGATCCGCCACCCTCCCCCGTAGAGCCACGGCGCGCGCTGCCCCTCGCTGCGCACGTCCACGAACTCCGCGGGCTCCGCCCCCGCAGGCAGGCTCGCCCAGGCCGAACGGTACCCCCGCGCCGACCCCGGACTCGCCTCGGCCGCCCGGCTCGGGGGGGCCGAAATCTCCTTGTTGCATGCCAGCAGGCTGAGCGCCGTGAGCGCCCCAACCCCCACGATCCGCCGGCGCCCCGTGACCCCCATGTCCAGCCTCCCTGCTTCGCGGCCTCCCCTCCCACGCCTTCCCTCGCCCTCCTGAACGGACGACGACCCCCAAGAAAAGGAACGGTCGATGAGGGATCGGGGCCATCGTAGGGGGTCGAGGGAAGAAAGGGTTAGGTGAGCTTGGCCAAGTTGTTCTCCGCGAGTTGACAGGGCTTGCTCGATTGCCTACGCTCCTCCCATGAAAAGGAGCCCGCCGTGATCGCCACCCAGCGCCTGACCCGACGGTTCGGGTCCTTCATCGCCGTCGACTCCCTCACCCTCCAGGTCCCCGCCGGCGAAGTCTTCGGCTTCCTCGGACCCAACGGCGCCGGGAAGACCACCGTCATTCGCATGCTCGCCGCCCTCATCTCCCCCAGCGACGGCGACGCCCATGTCGCAGGCTTCGACGTCCGCAAGCAAGGCCACCAGATCCGACAGCGCGTCGGCATCCTCACCGAATCCCCCGGCCTCTACCGCAAGCTCTCCCCGCTCGACAACCTGCGCTTCTACGCCAGGCTCTACGGCCTCACCGCCCAGGCCGCCGACGCCCGCGCCCGCGCCATGCTTCGCATGCTCCAGATGGAGGCCTACCAGGACAAGCCCGTCGGACGATTCTCCAAGGGCATGACCCAGAAGATCGCCATCGCCCGGGCCCTCATCCACGACCCCCAGCTCGTCTTCCTGGATGAGCCGACCTCCGGACTCGACCCCGAAGCCTCCTACCTGGTCCGCGACTTCATCTCAGGCCTCAAAGCCCAAGGCAAGACCGTCTTTCTGTGTACGCACCGCCTCGAGGAAGCCGAACGCCTCTGCGACCGGGTCGCCGTCTTCCGGCGCAAGATCCTCGCGATCGACACCCCGCAGGGCCTCCGCCGCGGCCGCTTCGGCAGCCGCACCCTCATCGAACTTTCCCGCCGCGACGACGCCCTCCTCGCGGCCGCCAAGACCCTCCCCTTCGTCACGAGCGCCCTCTGGCAAGCCGCCTCGCCAGGCGATCCCCCCACCCTCTCCGTCGCCCTCGGCGATCCGCGCGCCCAGAACCCCCTGCTCGTCCGCAAGCTCGTGGAGCACGGCGCCGAAATCCGCTTCGTCCGCGAAGAACAGGCCTCCCTCGAACAGGCCTACCTCTCGCTCACCGGGAGCCTGAAACTTGACTAGCGCGCTCATCATCCTCTCGAAGGAGCTTCAGGACCTGCGTCGCAACTGGGGCATCCTGATCGCCCTCGTCATCCCCTCCCTCTTGCTGCCCTCGCTCGCCCTCATCAGCCTCTACCTGGCGACCTATCCCCCGGCGGGACTTCCCCCCGAACTGCTGGCCCTTCCCGCGAATCTCTCCCTGCCTCCCCAGCTCGAAGGCGCGAAACCCATGGCCCTCGCCCAGTACGCCGCCCTCTCCCCCTTCTTCCTGATCGGCCTGATCTTGCCGGTCACCATCCCCAGCATCCTCGCCGCCACCTCCATCGTCGGAGAAAAGGAAGCCGGCACCCTCGAGCCCCTGCTCGCCACCCCGATCCGCACCTGGGAGCTCCTCGTGGGCAAGGCCCTGGCCTCGGTGCTTCCGGCCCTCCTCTTCACCTGGCTTCCCTACGCCGCCCTGATCGTTGCCGCAAAGCGCCTGACCACCCCGGAGGTCCTGTCGGCGACCTTGCTCTCGCCCCCCTGGCTCTTCGCGATCGGCGTGCTCGGCCCCAGTCTCACCTTGCTCACGGTCATGTTCCTGGTCATCGTCTCGGCCTGGGTCACCGAGGTCCGCACCGCCAACCAGCTCGGCGCCGTGCTCATCGCTCCCCTGGTTGCCATGATCGTCATCCAGAGCACCCAGGGCATGACCCTCACCATGGGCCGGCTCCTCGGCATCTGGGCCGTGGTCCTCGCCCTCCTGGCCCTCACCCTGCCCATCGCCGTCCGCCTCTTCCAGCGCGAGACCATCCTGATCCGCTGGAAGCAATCCGGCGGCTAGCAGGCGGCTGAAATAACCCCGCGTTTTAGTGAAGGAGCGGGCGAGCGACGCCAGCAGCTTTCTCATCCTCACCAGGTTGTAGGCTGCCGCAGCGATGCGGATGGTCGATGGGGGCCCCTTCTTTAGCTCGGCCTGGGGACGACCGTGAGGACGACGCGGCGGGCCCCCAGATCTCGGGACCCGCCGCGCCTCTTCCAAGTAGGTCGCTCAATTCGTGAGCTTTTCCAGCAGCCTGTTAGTCCTCGAGGGTCGCTCGGCAGCTCTCCCGCACCCAGTTCACGTACGGCTCGAAGGCCGACTCGACCGGAATCACCACGATCTCGGGCACCTCGTACGGATGCAGCTCCGCGATCCGGCGGACCGCCGCGTCGACCTGCTCCGCGGCGGTCTTGAGCACCAGCAGCGCCTCCGTGTCCGTCGCGATCTCCCCCTTCCACCAGTACATGCTCGACACCGACGGCAAGACGTTGCAGCACGCGATCACCCGCTCCTCCAGGAGCGCGCGGGCCAGCTGCGGGGCATCCGCCGGGGACGTCGTCGTCAAGATGATGCGCATGGGGCCTCCCCTTTCTGATGGGCTGCGATTTCATGGGCTTCAGACCCTACCAGTCTACATGTTAGAGTGGGAGCGGCTGCGCCTCAAGCGTGCGGCTGCGCCTCAAGCGGGCGGCTGCGCCTCAAGCGGGCGGCTGCGCCTCAAGCGTGCGGCTGCGCCTCAAGCGTGCGATAGTAAAGGATCTTCCCTTGAAAGCCCCGATCATCGCCCCCTTGCCCTCATCTCTATCCCTCTCGGCCCTCATCCGACGGATCGTGGCCCAGCCCGACGCTTTCGTGCTCGATGGAGGCTCGGAATCCTGGACCTTCCTGGGCTTCGGAGCCCGCCGCGAACTTCGAGCCTCCGGCAAGACCGTTCACCATGCCATCCCCCATGGCTCCTCGGCTCCCGCCGCCTGGACCTCCACCGAGGACCCCCTGGAGGCCCTCCGTCACGTCCACGCCGCCTGGCGGATCGAGAGCCCTCCCCCCGACGCTCCCCCCTTCCTGGGCGGTGCCGTCGGCTACCTCTCCTACGACCTGGGCCGTCAGCTCGAGGCCATGCCCACCATCGCCCGGGACGACCTGAACCTGCCCGATCTCCAGTTTGCCTGGTACGACGTCGTCTTCGCCTTCCGGGACGGAGCGGGCTGGCTCATCAGCTCCGGGCTGCCGCATGCCCCGGAGTCGCGCGAACGCGAAGCGCTGCGCCGCCTGGAGGAAACCCTGGCCTGGCTCGAAGCGGAAGCGCCCCCTCTCGCCCCCTTCGAAGCCACGGGCTCCTGGAGCTCGACCTTCACCCGGGAGGAGTACGAGGCGGCGATCGCCCACGTCCAGGCCCACATCGCGGCCGGAGACATCTACCAGGCCAACCTCTCCCAGCGCTTCGAGATCCCCGTCACGGGAGATCCCGCCGCCCTCTACCTGCGCCTGCGCGACGCCAACCCCGCCCCCTTCGGGGCCTTCCTGCGCTATCCCGACGTCACCCTGGTCTCCGCCTCCCCGGAACGCTTCCTCCAGCTCCGCGACGGCCGCGTCGAAACCCTCCCCATCAAGGGCACCCGACCCCGCGGCCAGACCCCGTCAGAGGATCGCCGGCTCGCTCAAGAGCTCGAAAACAGCCGCAAGGACCGCGCCGAGCACCTCATGATCGTCGACCTCGAACGCAACGACCTGGGCCGGGTCTGTGAAATCGGCTCGGTGCGCGTTCCGGAGCGGTTTCGCCTGGAGGCGCACCCCACCGTCTGGCACCTCGTCTCGACCGTCGAAGGCACGCTCAAGGATGGCCTGGACGCCGTCGACCTCATCCGGGCGAGCTTTCCGGGCGGCTCGATCACCGGAGCCCCCAAGCTCCGCTCCATGGAGATCCTCGAAGGCCTCGAACCCACGCGGCGCGGCCCCTACACCGGCTCGATCGGCTACTGGGGCCTCGACGGCAGCCTGGACCTCTCCATCGTGATCCGCACCGCCCTCGTCCAGGACGGCCGCGCCTACGTCCAGGTCGGCGGCGGCATCGTGGCGGACTCCGACGCCGCCTCGGAGTACCAGGAGACCCTCGACAAGGCCGCCGCCCTGATGCAGGCGATTGCTCCCCCGGCCCCGACACCCCCCACGGAGGCCGCATGTACGTCATCCTGAACGGCAAGCTCTTGCCCGCCCAAGAGGCCACCATCCCCCTGCTCGACGAGGGCCTGCTGCAAGGCTTCGGCCTCATGGAGACCATGGCGGCCTTCGGAGGCCAGCTTCCCCTCTTCGACCGCCACGTCAAGCGCTTGACCAAGAGCGCCGAACGCTTTGCCCTGACCCTTCCCCGGAAGGCCCCCGAGATCCTGGAAGACATTGGCCAACTGCTGGAGGCCAACGGCCTCCACGACGCGCGCATCCGCCTGACCCTGACCCGGGGAAACCCCGACCACGCGCTTCCCGCCATGCTTGCAATCCACGCCGTCCCCTTGCCCCCAGCTCCGCAAACGATGACGGCCCTCATCAGCGAGACCCTGCGCCTCTCACCCGTCTCGCCTCTCGCCGGACACAAGACGCTCAGCTACTTTCCCTACCGCTGGGCTCGCGAAGAGGCCAAAATGGCCGGGGTTGACGAGGCTTTGCTGTTGGATACCACCGGACACCTTGCCGAGGGGGCGGCGTCCTCGGTCTTCGTGGTCCAGGACGGCCAGATTCGCACTCCCGCCCTCAGGCATGGCGGCCTCGCCGGCGTGGCGCGCGGCCTGGTGCTGGAACTGCTGAACGAGTCGAACTGCGAAACCGGATCGATTCTCCCCGAGGCCTTCCAGGAGGCGAGCGAGGCCTTCCTCACCAACGCCGTCATGGGGGTCGTGCCCCTGGTCGCCGTCAACGGACGCCCCGTCGGGAACGGCCTGCCCGGCCCCGTGACCCGCGGCGTCCAGACGTTCTACCGCGAGGCCCTGTACGAGGAGCTGTCCCGGCGCTGATCCGTACGCTTCCCCTACCGCTCGGCAGGGCCCTCGTGATACGATCAGGACCGATTCCGCTCGCTTCCCGGTTGACATTCTTGCGGCCCGGCCAACGCGCTTTCCCTCGGAGGCCGGGTTCATGAGGCCCCGCCGCGTCAGCGAACGCCCTAACCGAGTCCCTGCAGCGACTTCCTCTCGCGAACTGCAGCAACGTATCAAGTTTAAGGAGATGCCACGATGAAAGCCCCGAAGATTGTCGCCGTCACCGGTGCCGCCGGACAGATCGGCTACAGCCTGCTCTTCCGCATTGCCAGCGGCGAAATGCTCGGCAAGGATCAGCCGGTCGTCCTCCAGCTGCTCGACCTCCCTCAGGCTCAAACCGCGCTTTCGGGCGTGATGATGGAGCTCGAGGACTGCGCCTTCCCCTTGCTCGCCGGTGTGGTCGGCACGGATGATCCCGAGGTGGCCTTCAAGGACGCGGATGTCGCTCTCCTGGTCGGCGCCCGCCCCCGTGGCAAGGGCATGGAGCGCAAGGATCTCCTGGAGGCCAACGCCGCCATCTTCACCACCCAGGGCAAGGCCCTCAACAAGGTGGCCAAGCGTGACGTCAAGGTGCTCGTGGTCGGCAACCCCGCCAACACCAACGCCTACATCGCCATGAAGAGCGCTCCCGACCTCAACCCCCGCAACTTCACCGCCATGCTGCGCCTCGACCACAACCGCGCCCTCGCGCAGCTCGCCTCCAAGACCGGCAAGGCCGTCGGCGGCATCACGCAGATGGTCGTCTGGGGCAACCACTCCACCACCCAGTACCCCGACTACCGCTTCGCCAAGGTCGACGGCCAGCCGGTCAAGGGCCTCGTCAACGACGAGAACTGGAACCGCGAGACCTTCATCCCGACGGTCGCCAAGCGCGGGGCCGCCATCATCGAGGCCCGGGGCCTCTCGTCGGCCGCCTCGGCCGCCAATGCCGCCATCGACCACGTCCGTGACTGGGTCCTCGGCACCAACGGCGCTTGGGTGACCATGGGCGTGCCCTCCGACGGCTCCTACGGCATCCCCGAAGGCGTCATGTACGGCTTCCCCGTCACCTGCGCCAACGGCGACTACCAGATCGTCCAGGGCCTGGAGATTGACGCCTTCAGCCGCGAGAAGATGGACGCCACCCTCGCCGAGCTCAACGAGGAGCGCGAAGGCGTTTCGCACCTCCTCGCCTAGCGCCTGCGGCTAACATGCCAGCCATCGAGACCCGGGCCCTCACCAAGACCTACGGCTCCGGGAAGGGCATCCAGGACGTCTCCCTCGAGGTCCAAGAAGGCGAAATGTTCGGCTTCCTGGGCCCCAACGGGGCGGGAAAGACCACGACCATCCGGGTCCTCCTGGATTTCCTGAGGCCGGACTCCGGATCGGCCCATGTCCTGGGTCTCGATTGCCAGGCGGATTCCCTCCAGGTGCGCCAGCTCATCGGCTTCTTGCCCGGTGAGGTCCACCTGGAGGAACGCTTGACGGGAGAGGCGCTCCTCGATACCCTCTCCCGGTTCCGCCAGCACGTCGATCCCCGCTTCCGCCGGGAGCTCTGCGAACGCCTGGACATCGCCTCCGGCCTCGCGCGCCCCATCCGCACCTACTCCAAGGGCATGAAGCAGAAGATCGCCATCGTCCAGGCGCTCATGCACCGCCCGCGCTTGCTCATCCTCGATGAGCCCACCGAAGGGCTCGACCCCCTCATCCAGCACACCTTCTTCCAACTCCTGACCGAAGCCCGCAACCAGGGCGCCACCGTCTTCATGTCCAGCCACGTCCTCAGCGAGGTCGAACGCAACTGCGATCGCGTGGCCCTGATTCGCGCCGGCCGCCTGCTCGTCACCGAGGAAGTCCGGGCCCTGAAGGCCCGCGCCACCCGCAAGGTGGAGGTCTCCCTGGCGGAAACTCCCCCGATGGAGGCCTTCGCGCTCGACGGAGTCGAGGCCGTTTCCCACGGGGATGGACGCTGGACCTTCACCGTCACCGGTGGGATCGATCCGCTCATCAAGCGGCTGGCAGCTTATACCGTGAACGATCTCCAGGTCACCCGCGCAAGCCTCGAAGACATCTTCATGCGCTACTACGAAGCGGAACCCGCATGCTGAACCTCTTTCGCCATGAACTTCGCCTCAACCGCCGGGTCATGCTCTCCCTGACGGGCGCCGTCGGCCTCTTCGCCTTCGTGATGGCCCTCATCGCCCCGTCGATCCAGGACACGCTCAGCCAGGCGATCAAGATCATCCCGTCCTTCCTTCGCCCGCTGGTCGGCGATCGCCTCCAGGTCCAAGGCCTCTCGGGCGTGCTCGCCATCGTCTACACCCACCCCGTCTGGCTGACCCTCTGCGGAGCCTGGGCCGTGGGCTACGGATCCCGGGCGATCGCCTCGGACATCGAGCGCGGCACCCTCGGCCTCACGCTCGCCTACCCGATCACCCGCAGCCAGCTCGTCGCCGCCAAGGCCCTCACCCTCGCAACCGGCATCCTCGCGCTCGCGCTCGTCACCGTGCTCGCCACCGCCGCCGGCTTGGCCTTCCAACATGAACCCCTTCCCGCCGGCGTCCTCGGCTACTTCTGGGCCGTGGTCGGCATGATCCTCTTGTTTGGCTGCATCGGAGGCTTCGCGCTCGCCTGCTCGGCCCTGTCGAGCGAAGGCGGCAAGGCCCTCGGCTGGGCGCTCGGCTTCGCCGTCGGCTCGTATGCCATCGATGCGCTCGGCCAGTTCTGGAAGACGGCCGAACCCTACCGCGTTTGGTCGATTTTCAAGCAATTCGACCCCAAGGTCCTGCTGCAAGGCACTCCCCCCGACCCTTTGGCCTGGGCTTACCTCGGCGGAGTCACGGTCCTGAGCCTGATCGTGGCCTGGCTGGCCTTCAACCGCCGCGACTTGTCGATCTAATCTTCCCTATCTTGTCCCCCCTTGACGGGGGGACCGGCGAAGCCGAGGGGGGTGTCACTGCTCCCAGGTTCCTTAAAACGAGGAACGCCATCGCTGCGCCGGCAAACACCCCCCTCTCGGCTACATCGAGGTCCCCCCGGTATCGCCTGCGGCGATGCAGAATCCGGAGGTAGGGCTACGCCCGTAAGAGGATTCTGCAAGGGGGACAAAATAGTAGCGGGGCCGGCGATTGCCGGCCCCGCTTCCTGAATGTCTATCGCTTAGCGCTGGTTCATCGGAACGTAGGAGCGCTCGGAGGGCCCCACGTAGTCCGAGTCGGGCCGCATCAGGCGGTTCTTCTCGTACTGCTCGATGACGTTGGCCGACCAGCCCGCGATCCGGCTCACCGCGAAGATCGGGGTGTAGAGGTCGAGGGCGATGCCCATCATGTAGTAGGCCGAGGCCGAGTAGAAGTCGACGTTGGGATCCAGGCCCTTCTCCGCGGTCACCATGCTGTGGATCTTCTCCGACATGTTGAACCACTTGAGGTTGCCGGCGCGCTCGCCGAGGTCGCGCGAGACCTTCTTGAGCTCGATGGCGCGGGGGTCCATGGTCTTGTAGACCCGGTGGCCGAAGCCCATGAAGCGCTGCTTGTTGGCGAGGCCGGTGCGGATGTAATCCTCGACCTTGGCCTCGTCGCCGATCTCGAGCAGCATCTTCATGACGTTGGTGTTGGCGCCGCCGTGAAGGGCGCCCTTCAGGGTGCCCACCGCCGAGGTGATGGCCGAGTAGTAGTCGGAGAGCGTCGACGCCGTGACGCGCGCCGCGAAGGTCGAGGCGTTCATCTCGTGGTCGGCGTGCAGGATCAGCGCGATGTCGAAGGCCCGGGCGAAGACATCGTTGGGAACCTCGCCGTTCAGCATGTAGAGGAAGTTCGCGGCATGGCTGAGATCCGTCTTGGGGGCCACGGGCTCCTTGCCGTTGCGGATCCGGTCGAAGGCCGCCACGATGGTGGCCATCTTGGCGGTCACGCGGTACGCCTTGCGGACGACCGACTCATGCGCGTTGTCCTCGGCCTCGGCATCGTAGAAGGCGAGCGCCGAGACGGCGGTCCGCAGCGCCGCCATGGGGTTAGCATCCTTGGGCATCAAGCGCAGGAGGTCAATCACCTGCGAAGGAAGCTCGCGGTTGGCAGCCAGGGTCTTCTTCAGCTCGTCGAGCTGCGCGGCCGTGGGAAGCTCGCCGTTGAAGAGCAGGTAGACCACTTCTTCGTAGGTCGAGTTCTGTGCCAGCTCGTGGATGTTGTAGCCACGATACATGAGCTTGCCTACGGTACCGTCGATCGAGGTCAACCCCGAAATCGCGACGATGACGCCTTCGAGCCCCGGGAAGTAGGGCTTCTCAGGAGTGACGACTTTCTCAGCCATGATGCAGATTTCCTTTCGCAGTCCTGCGTGGGAATTTCCCCATGGGGGCTCCCCGAATGTGCCATGGGGACGCGAGTCCACGGGGAGCAATCAGCAGTAGTTTACCACGGGTTAACCGGGACTACCAGCGGGGATTCACGCCTTGACCCGGCTCCGCTCCTCCCGCAAGATCAGGTCACCACGCTTCTAGGTCGAATCCGTCCGGAGGCGGGCCCGGCCTGAGCGAGCAGGCGCCTCATCATGAGAGGGGGAGCGAGATGAACAAGGGCGAATTCATTCACCGGGTTCAAGGCCTCACGGGCATCGCCGAGCGCGACCGCGCCGAGAAGGCCACCAGCGCCGTGCTGGGCACCCTCTGCGGACGCCTCACCCGCGACGAAGCCATGGACCTCGAGGCGCAACTCCCCAACGGCATCGACTCCATGTGCCAGGGCAACGTCCTCGTCGGCCTCCTCAAGCAGGTCACCGGCCCCAATCGCCTGGAACGCGACGCCTTCCTCGACCGGGTGGCCGAAAAAGCCGACCTCGAGAGCCGGGATCAAGCGCAGACCCTCGCCACCGCGGTCTTCCGCGTGGTCAAGGAGCAGATCTCCGAGGGCGAGGCCGGGGACGTCGCCGACCAGCTCCCCGCCAAGCTCAAGGTCATGTGGCTGGAGAGCTAGCCCATGCCGGTTGAAGACGACCTGGTCCACGCCCTCGAACTCGAACGGATCTCGGGCATCCTGGACCGCCGCTGGCTCGATGAGGGAGGCCGCGGGAGCGCGGTCTACGACATCCTCGAGCGGCATGCCGTGGAAGACGACCGGCACGCCCAGACCCTCTGGGAGCTGCTGGTCGACCGCGGGATCGCCCCTCCCGAGACCCCGGAGGTCGAAACCCCCGAGGACTTCCCCGAAGCCCTCATCACCACCAAGCAAGAGCTCGTGGACCTCTACGACCGGACGATCCCCGCCGTCTCCGGCCGCGAGCGAAAGGCCCTGCAACGCCTTCGCACGGAGGACGACGACCAACGCGCCCT
Organism: Candidatus Sericytochromatia bacterium; assembly: GCA_036676495.1. Taxonomy (GTDB): domain Bacteria; phylum Cyanobacteriota; class Sericytochromatia; order S15B-MN24; family UBA4093; genus UBA4093. The sequence continues at coordinate 53,845 of JAKFCT010000029.1, read as the reverse complement.
CCTCCTCGTCTACTTCCCCGCGGTGGGAGGCGGGGTCTGAGTCTCGCGCCACGGATGCTGCGGTATAATCATGAGGGCGATCCAAGCGGATCGTCCTCGCCTCGCGTCGACCATGCCCGCCCGGGTCCGAACGCTGGATCTCGGCCTTCGGGTCCAAACAAGGAGCGTCCGATTGTCCACTCAGCTTTCGCAGAACCCGACCCTCGCCGAACTCACTCAAGGCACGGTCGAAACCCTTCCCCAGGGCAGCCTCGAAGCCAAACTCAAAGATCTTGACCGCCCCCTGCGCGTCAAGCTCGGCTTCGACCCCACCAAGCCCGACCTGCACCTGGGCCATGCCGTGGTCCTGCACGGTCTTCGCCGCTTCCAGGACGCCGGACACCAGGTCGTCATCATCATCGGGGACTTCACCGCCCGCATCGGCGACCCCACCGGCAAGGAAGCCACCCGGCCCCCCTTGTCCCTCGACGAGGTCAAGGCCAACGCCCAGACCTACCTCGACCAGCTCGGCCTCATCCTCGACCTCTCCAAGACCGAAGTGCACTGGAACGGCGAGTGGCTGGATCGCATGTCCTTCGCCGACACCGTCAAGCTGGCGGCCCAGGCGACCGTGGCTCAAATGCTGGCGCGCGACAACTTCGCCAAGCGCTACGAGCGCAACGACCCCATCGCCCTCCACGAGTTCCTCTACCCCCTGATGCAGGGCTACGACTCGGTCGCCATCAAGGCCGACCTCGAGATGGGCGGCACCGACCAGAAGTTCAACCTCCTCATGGGCCGCGACATCCAGGAAGCCTACGGCCAGAGCCCTCAGGTCGTGATGATGTACCCGATCCTCGAAGGTACCGATGGCGTCCAGAAGATGTCCAAGTCCCTCAATAACTACATCGGCCTCACCGACGCCCCCGAGGACATGTACGGCAAGGTCATGTCGATTCCCGACGCCCTGCTATCCAACTACTACCGCCTGGCCTCGGGCCTGCCCCTGGCCGAGATCCAGGATGTGCTCGCCGGCCTTCAGGCCGGGACGACCCACCCCCGCGATGCCAAGATGCGTCTCGGCAAGGCCATCGTCAGCCGCTACCACGGCTCCGAGGCCGGCGCGATGGCCGAGGAGGCCTTCGTCCGGCAGTTCCAGCAGCGCCAGCTCCCCGAGGACATCCCCGTTTGCCCGGTGCCCGAAGCGACCATGCCCGCCGTGCCTTTGCTCGTCGCCATGGGCCTCGCCGCCACCTCCTCGGAAGCCCGCCGGCTCGTTCAGCAGGGCGGCGTCAAGCTGCACCGCGACTCCGAGCCCGAGACCGTCACCGACATCAACCAGCCCATCGACGTCTCGGGCGACGGCGTGATCGTCCAGGTCGGTAAGCGCCGTTACGGCCGCGCCGTCCACCAGGCATAAGTCATGGCCGTCAACACCACGCCCCCCGCTTTCCCCACCCTGGCGGACCTCGTCCCTCAGGAGGGCGATCGCCGCTGGATCCAGAACATGAGCCGCCACCTGGCGTTCCTCGCCGACATCATGCCGGCGGACCTGCTCATCTACTGCCCCAACTCCGAAAAGAAGCTGGTCGTGGTGTCGGAGGCCAAGCCGACCGTCAGGGAATCCTTCTACCGGCGCTCGCAGGTCGGCCAGATGGCCGACCCCGGCACCGCCTCGGCGCTCTACCAGGCCTTCAAGTCCGGAGAGATCACCGAGGGGGCCGTCGGCAAGGTCGTCAACGGCCAGCCCATGAGCCAGATGATCTACCCCATGCGCACCGGCAAGCGCACCTGCGCCATCCTGGTCGTCGAGCGCAACCTCTACGAGGAGCTCAAGCACACCGAGGAAAAGCGCCAGATCTACCGGACGGCCATCTCTCGCGCGGTCGTCACCCTCATCAACAAGGCCAAGACCACCGACGTCTCCCTGCCACCCTTGCAGCCGGGAGACGCCCTGCTCCTGGTCGACTCCCACGGCATCATCAAGCACGCGACCCATTCCGCGGTCAACCTCGCCCGCCGCATGGGCCTGCCCGAGTTCCTCGACGGCCTCGGCTGGGACGAAACCATGATGGCCAACCGGGAACGCCGCACCACCAAGACCAACGTCGTCTACGAGGACATGGAGCTGCTCTCGCCGCGCATGGCCCTCGCCGTCCGCACCGTTCCCCTGGATCCCGCCGACGAGACGGTCGCCACCATCCGGGTCCTGCGCGACTTCACCGAGCTCAAGGAGAAGGACCGCGAGCTGGCCATCAAGGAGACCATCATCCGCGAGGTCCACCACCGGGTGAAGAACAACCTCCAGACCATCGCCGGCCTCCTGCGCCTCCAGCAGCGCCGCAGCCGCAACGCCGAGGTGAAAAACATCCTCAACGAGTCCATCGACCGCATCTCCAGCATCGCCCTGGTCCACGAGTACCTCTCCCAGGACGACGTGGGAGTGGTCGACATCAAGGAGCTGGCCTACAACCTGCTTTCCGCCGCCCTGCAGAGCATGCTTCCCCCCGACTCCAACATCGACGCCCGCGTGGTCTGCCCGTCCTACCCCATCACCCTGCCCTCCGCGCAGGCCACCTCCATGGCCCTCATCATCAACGAGCTGCTTCAAAACACCCTCAAGCACGCCTTCACCGGCCGCACCCAGGGGCGCGTCGAACTAGGGCTCGCCCTCTCCGACTCCGAACTCACCATGATGCTCAGTGACAACGGCATCGGCCTGCCCAAGGATTTCGACCCCAAATCCGACGGGAACCTGGGCTGGGAAATCATCAACACCCTGGCAAGGCAAGACCTCCGCGGAGAGATCAAGATCGACACCTCGAACGAAGGTACCATCATCACCGTCACCATCCCGGTGGCCGAGAGAGGATAAGCCCCCATGAACAGCTTTACGAACCCCGCGACGAGCAAATCGAAGAAGCTACGGATTCTCTTGGTGGACGACGAATCGATCATCCGGCTGGACCTGCGCGAAATGCTCAAGGAGCAGGGCCACGAGATCGTCGGAGAGGGCTCCAACGGCCAGGAGGCCGTCGAGCTCGCCCAGAAGCTCAACCCCGATCTCATCGTCATGGACATCAAGATGCCCGTCATGGACGGCCTGGAGGCCGTGAAGCACATCAACGCCGAGCGCACCATCCCCGTCATCATGCTCACCGCCTACTCCCAGCCCGAACTGGTTCAGCAGGCCACCGAACTCGGCGTCTATGGCTACCTGGTCAAGCCCATCAAGGAAGCCGACATCCTTCCCACCATCGAGGTCGCTCTCGCCCGCGCAAACGAACTCTACGCCCTTCAAAAGGAAGTCGGCGACCTCAAGGAAACCATCGAGACCCGCAAGCTGGTCGAAAAGGCCAAGGGCATCCTGATGGAGAATTACGGCCTCTCCGAGGCGGCCGCCTTCCGCAAGATCCAGAAGCTCTCCATGGACCGGCGCAAGCCCCTCAAGGAAATCGCCGACGCCATCATCCTGGCTCGCGAGGTCAACCTCGATACCGCCAAGGGCTGAACCGTCATTCCCGCGAAAGCGGGAATCCAGTTGCAGCGCAGCGACGCGTAAACAACGTCAGGGGCTCGTTCCCGTGAAGGCTGAAACCCAAATCAGGGGGATGCTTTCGCGGGAACTCTGTATTTGGGGGGGGCGATGGCAAAGCAACCTTCCGTCTACATCCTCGCCAGCAAAAGGAACGGCACCTTGTACACCGGGGTTACCAGCGACCTTGTGAAGCGGGTCTGGGAGCATAAGAGCGACTTGGTTCAGGGCTTCACCCGTCGGTACGGCGTCCACATGCTCGTATACTTCGAACTGCATGACACGATGCTCGCTGCCATTCAGCGCGAGAAGCAGATCAAGAAATGGAACCGCTCCTGGAAACTGGAGCTCATCGAAAAGGTGAATCCCCAGTGGAGGGACCTGTTTCACGAATTGGGCTGACTCTGGATGGTGTCGTCGCCAAAGGGCTCATTCTAGGGTTGAGTAGCCCTGGATTCCCGCTTTCGCGGGAATGACGGGTGAGGGGCGGGAATGACGGGTGAGGGGCGGGAATGACGGGTGAGGGGCGGGAATGACGGGTGAGGGGCGGGAATGACGGGCCCCCATGGCCTCCTGCCGTGTGGTCGGGCCTTAGACGGGGACGACGGCTCCGCGAGCGAACCGCTCCCGGAAGGCCTGCGCCTCCTTGTAGGCCTGGAAGCTCTTCAGGTGCGGCAGCTGGATGTCCCAATCGGGCGGCGTGAGTAGGCTCCAGTAATCGCCACGCTCGACCAAGATGCCCGCTTCGCGGAAGATCCGCAGGGCGGCGATCGCCCGCATCTCCCCACCCGTCCCCGCAATCTGGAAGGCCACTTCCCCCAGCGGCTGCCCCCGATGCTCGGAAAGCGCTAGGTAGAACCGCCTCAGCCATTGCGGATTCAACTCCCCCTCGCGCAGGTCGTCCAGGGCCGGCAAGGTCGTCAAGGAGGCCATCTCCGTGCGCTCGCTCCAGGCCATCGTGACGACGTCCGCCCGGCTCCGAAGGGTGGTCCAGGCCTCTTCGTCGTAGGGCACGTCCAGGCAAACCAGGTGCCCCAGTCCCAGCGGCAGGGTAGTCTGCGGCAGGTAGAGCGTGGCCTCCAGCCGGGCCATGGCCGCCAGCAAGGCCGCATCCGACGGCAGGCGGTTCGCGTAGATCGAGACGGGCCGCCCCGTCGCCAGGGCGTCCAGGATCCGGGCCGGATCGTCGTTGCGCCGGTCCTCCACGGGAGCGGGAGCCTGAGGCGCCGCGATCTCCACCGGCGGGGGAGCCGAGGTCCGCTCGACCCTCAGGATCCGGTAGGCGATCTTGCGCTCGCCCCGGTACGTGTTGATCTCCGGCACGTACGCGAGCCGCACCCAGCCGTGGTAGTCGTTGGCCTTGTCGGCTTGCCCCCAGAGCGGAATCTCCACCACCGTGCGGCCGTCGTCGATCTGCACGAAGAGATGCTGCTTGTACACGCGCTTGCCGACCACCCTGGCCTGCAGCAACCCGAAGACCGGAGCCGGGTTCTTCTGGCCGAAGGGCTCCAGATCATCGAGCTGCCGGATCAGCTGCTCGGTGGCCTCGGCGAAGGGAAGCTCGGCATCCAGCCAGACCACGTCCGCAGGCCGGGTCCAGCCCAACTCATGGACGTGACGGTTGAGCGCCTCGCGCAGGAGCGGGATCGATTCCCGCATCGCCGCGCATCCCGCCGCTTGCGCATGCCCTCCGAAGCCCAGGAGATGCTCCTGGACCGCATGAAGCGCCTCGTAGAGGTGAAGGCCCTCAGGGCTGCGGCCTGAAGCCTTCCAGGGCGAATCCCCGTGACCCGAGAAGAGCAGGACCGGCACGCGGTAGCGCTCCTTGATCCGGCCGGCCACGATTCCGGTGATGCCGTGGTGGAAGCTCTCGTCCGCCAGGACCACGAAGGGCTCCCGGTCGAAGTCCCATTCCCGCTCCAGGCGATCGCAGATTTCCTTTTCCAGCTCGGCGTTCAGCTCCTTGCGCTGGACGTTGATGGCGTCCAGCTCGCTCGCGTAGCGATAGGCCTCACGCTCGTCGTTGGTCGTGAGCAGCTTGAACCCGATATCCGGGGTCTCCAGCCGGCCGGCGGCGTTGAGGCGCGGCCCGAAGCGGAACCCGATGTCCTGGGGGGTGAAGGTCTCGAAGGAGGACTTGGCGATCGCCCCCAGGGCCTTGACCCCCGGGAAGACGCCCTTGGCTCCATGGCCGTAACGCTCGCGGAAGCGCTCGATCCCCGCCCAGACCAGCGGGCGGTTGGGACCGTTGAGCGGCACCATGTCCGCCACCGTCCCGATGGTCACGAAGTCCAGGAAATGCTCCATGCGCGGGGTGTACGACCCTTCCATCGCGATGGTCAAGAGGTAGGCCACGCCCACCCCCGCCAGATCCTTGAGGTGAGGGAAGTCCACCTGCGGGTGAACGATGGAGTGCACGTCCGGAAGCTCCTCGGGCACCTGGTGGTGGTCCGTCACGATCAAGTCGATCCCATTAGCCTTGGCGGTGGCCGCCGCCGCATGGGCCGAAATGCCATTGTCACACGTCAAAATCACCCTCGTCCCCTGGGCTGCGAGCCGCTCGACGGCGGCGGGGGTGACGCCGTAGCCGTCCTTGAACCGATCGGGGAGGTAGGCCTCGACGTTGCCCTTGAGGCCGCGCGCAAGGTAGCGGTAGAGGACCGTCGAGCTGGTCACGCCGTCACAGTCGTAGTCCCCGTAGATGACGATCTTCTCGCCGCCAGCGAGGGCCTGCTTGAGCCGCCGGACGGCCTTCTCCATGCCCGGAGTCATGATCGGGTGGTTGAGGTAGTCGAGCGAGTTGCGCGAGGCCAGGAACTTCTGAGCCTCCGAAGGCGTATGGTAGCCGCGCAGCCAGAGGACGCGGGCGATCGCCCGCGGCAAGTCCAGCTTCTGAGAGAGCTGGGCGACCTCGTCCTCGTTGGCCTGACGAACGTTCCACATGCCCATCTAGTCACGCTCCTTCAAGTCTTCCTCGTCTTGTCCCCCGTTTGATGGGGGGACTGACGCGGCATGGGCCTGCGGACCGCTGAAGCGCGGCAAGGGCAGCTCGGGAGCCTCGGGCTCGGGGAGCGGCTTCGGATGGCAGAGGGTCAGGAACTGGCAGCGCGAGCAGGCGCGGCTTCCGGCCCCGTGCCCCGGGAAATGCGCGTCGTCCAGAGGAGCGCTCACGATCTCGGCCTGCCGCTCGAAGGTCGCGAGGTCCTCCGCGTACCGCTCGGGCGTGTAATCCCAGGTATGGGTCTCGACCTGACCGCCCTTCCAGACCCAGTAACGCAGGGTGACGGCTTCGGGCGGGATGGGCGCCCCGTCGTTGAGGACGTGGCCGGCATGCGCCAGCGCGAACGGATAGAGCTTGGTCTGCCAGGACTCCTCCAGGGACTCCCACGAGCCGCCGGTCTTCCAGTCCACGATGATCCAGCGTCCCGCATGCCGGACGATCCGGTCAAAGCGCGCCATGACCGGGACGTCCTTCACGAAGAAGTGGAGCGAGACCTCCGACCAGACCTCTCCCTCGGGGCGCGCGTCCGGATGGGCGAGGAAGGCCGCCCAGAGGGGGGCGATCGCCTCATCCTCCGCCGCCATCGCCTCCAGGATCGAACCGAGGGGAAGGCCTTCCTGGTGGGCTTGCACCAGCGCGTGGAAGCGCTGTCCCCGCTGTAACGTCGAGCTGCGATCGCCTGCCGAGTCATCGATACGGGTCGAGCCGCGGGCGCTCTGCTGATCCTGTGCCTTGCCCTCTGGGGCAGGCCAGTAGCGGTTCTGCCGGTACCTCAGGGCGTATTTGCGGGCGCAGTCCTTGAATACGCCCAGCGCGTAGGCGCTGATGCGTGGAAGGTCCTGGGCTTTAGCGCCTGCGGCTAAGAGGTCTGGCATCTGGCGGCAAGCTCCATGACGTGGGGAGGGGCGATGGGGACGGCTCCGTCGGCGCCCTTGAAGCTGTAGCAGGAAAGGCGCAGGTCTTCTTCGGCGCGGGTGATCCCCACGAAGAGCAGGCGCAACTTCTCGGCGATCAGCAGCCGCTGGGCTTCCAGGATCAGCGTCTCCGAGACGGGCGGCGGGTCGTCGTTCCGGTGGATGATGGCCTTCTCGGCCATGAAGCTTTCGAGATCCCGGATGCCGGCTTCGTCGAGGCTCCAGGGGAAATGGGTGAGGGTGGCGTTGGAGTTGAAGTAGCCCAAGCCGGGGATCCAGACGGCGGGGTACTCGGCGCCCTTCGAGCGGTGGAGGGTGATGATCTCGACTTCGCCGGGCTGCGGGGGACGGGTCTCGCCGGTGCGGGGCAGCAGCTCCTTGGTCTTGGTGTGGGAGAGGATCTCGTCCAGCAGGGCGCGCGTCTCCTCGAGGGGAGAGGTCGGGGCGAGCCATGCCTCCTCGTCGGTCAGCGGCAGGTAAGGGGCGCGGGTGGAGCGGGTCCGGGCGATCGCCGCGACCTTTCCCGCGATCAGTTGCGCGGTCGGATCGGGGACCAGCTCGCGCGCGATGGTCGGAAGCAGTTCAACGGGCGGCAGGTGGCGGGCGTCCAGCAGCTTGCGCATGCGCTCGGCCACCATGACGAGGCGGGCGTAGTCGCCTTCGGGAATGGCCGCCGGCCGATGGGGCGGCAGGCCCGTCTTGGGATAGAGGAGTGCGTAGAGGTTGGCCTCCTGCGTCACCCAGGCATGCGCGGCCGGCTCGTCCTCGAGGGGATCGGAGAGCAACTCGGAGAGCGACGTCATAACCTGCCAGAATGCCGCTGCCTGGGCCGTCGGAGGCAGCGATAGGAGCGTGAGCACGCGCCCGAGCAGGTGGATGAGCCCGGTCGATTTGGGCTTGGCTTCATCTTCCAGGTAGACTCGCAGGCCCATGTCGCGGGCGGTCTCGGCGTACTCCTTGACCATCGGGTTGGTGGCGCAAAGGATGGCCACGCGCCGCTCCGGATGGGCCTTGAGGTAGTCCCGGACCTCGGTGAGCACCTTGGCCCGCTCTTCATCCTTGCTGGAGAACATGGCCCAGGTGACGCGGCCTCCGGTGGGGTTGGCCTTGCCGGCGGTGGCCGGCTGGATGCGCACGGGGTCGAAGGCCTTCTGGACGCCGGGATCGGGGTGGGTCTTCGCGAGCTGGATCAGATGGTTGGCGAGGTCGAGGATGTGGGGGGCACTGCGGCTCGACTCGTCCATGGTCACGCGGCGGCCCTCCGCTTGCTGCGCGTCGCAGAATTCCCGGAAGAAGCGCGGGTCGTTGAACGTGAAGCTGGCCATGATGGCCTGGTTGGAGTCGCCCACCCGGACCAGGTTGCCCGAGCCGCCCCAGTCGGGGCTGGTCAGGAGTTCCAGGAGCTCGTTCTGGGCCGGGGTCGAGTCCTGCGCCTCGTCCTCCATGACCCAGCGGAAGCGCTTCTGGTAGTAGCTTCGCAGCTCGGGATTGGTCTTGAGCAGGAGGAGCGCTTCCTGGATCTGATCGTCGTAATCGACGGCGTTCCGCTCGCGCAGGGCCATGGCGTAGTGGCGGTAGAGGTAGGAGAGCTCGGGCGGGATTCCCGCGATCGCGTCGATCTCGGCGGGCTTGAGCCGGAAGTTCTTGGCGGCCGAGATGATCTTGGCCGCGGCGTCGGTGGTCGCCTTGCGGGGATCGTCCTGCTCGCGCTGCTGCGGGTAGCGCTTCTCCCAGTCCCGGCGCGCGGCGGGATCGCTGAGGTAGCGATCCAGGCCATCCGAGAGGATCATGGCTTGCTCCAGGGGAGCGAGCACTTGCAGGCCTTCTTGCCCGTAGTCACGGTCTCCGTAGCGCTCGTAGGCTTGCTTGACCACCGAGAGGCAGAAGGAGTGGATGGTCGAGGCCTGGAGGCCGTAGGAGGGAAGGCCTCTTTCGCGCAGGGCCTTGCTGATCCGGCGCTTGAACGTGGTCGCTGCCGCCCGCATAAACGTCAGAATCAAGATTTCACGGGGCTTTGCGCCCAGGTCCGAGATGAGGCAGCAGGCGAGCCGGGTGAGGATGAAGGTCTTGCCGGCGCCGGGCACGGCCGCGATGGCGAGCCTGCCACCCGCGTAGCGCAGCACCTCCGCCTGGGCGGGCCGGAAGGTCTCTCCCTCACCCGCCGCTTGACGGGGAGTGCCTGCGGCTGAGGAGGTCGGATCCATGGCTAGCGTCCTCCCTTTTTCCCGGACGAGGTGATCTCATCCAGCAGCTCCGGCAACCGCTCTCCGAAGTCGATGTCCGAGTACTCCCGGCCTTCGGCGTCCGTCTTGCTGGAGTAGACCCGCAGCTGGCCCGTGACCTTGAGGCAGCAGGCGCGCAGCACCCGGGCGAGCTTCTCGTTCGACTGGAAGTCGTCCGTGTCCTTGTCGTAGGGCTTGCCGTTCCAGCGGACCGAGAGGACCCGGCTATTGGTCATTTCCCGGCGATCACTCTTCCACCAGCGATCCGAGCCGAAGTCCAGGATGAACAAGATCTTGAGATCGTCGTCCCGGCGGGCGAAGCCCTTCTCGGCGAGCTGAGAGGCTGTCGAGAGCATGATGGAGGTTCGGTGCGGCTCCCGCTGGAAGAAGGGGCGCTCGGCGATCGCCCCCCCGAAGAGGAACCTCACCAGATCCTTGCCCCAGGCCTCGGGGGTCTCCGGCTTGAGGCGCGAGACCACCCCCGTGAACCGCTCGGCAAGCTCGATCAGTTGCCCGATCTGGCTGATTTCCCGCTGCTGAGCCTCGTCGGCGGCCTCCCCGATGCGCGCAAGGCGGGCCGGGGCGTAGACCTCGGCAAAGGCCCGCCGGAAGAAGTCCGCGAGCTCCGGGGGCAGGCTTTCGCGCGCTTCGTCCAGCCAGGAGAGCAGGCTCTTGTAGCGGAACATGGCCTCCTCGGGGACGTCCAGGCCCAGCAGGGTGAGCTGTTCGGGGAGGCCGAGGCGGCCGTCGGGGCAGAGCTTGTCGACCACCTTGGCGAGCGGCAGGGAGGGCAGGCCGGTCACGAGCTCGAGCAGCTCGATCAGGGCGAAGCGGTCGGGGCGATCGCCCCAGTCGTAGGCGAGCCGCGCGAGGGTGATCAGCACCCGGACGGGGCGGTAGTCCACCAGGCGGTTGGTGCCGGCAAAGACGTAAAGGGGTACGCCTTGCGGCATGCTCCGGGTCGAGAGCTTGGAGAGGCGGTCGCGCATGGCCCAGATGAGCAGGGGGTCGATGGCGGGCGCCACGAAGGCAATGTGCTCGGGGGCGACGCCTTTGTCCAGGAGGGCGGAAAGGTCGGCGATCGCCGCGTCGAGCATCTCGGGGTGCGCGTCGAAGCCCCGCATGATGAGCGTGGCGGGATCCGGCGCCACGGCCCGGGCATTTCCCAGCAAGGCGTCGTGCAGGGCGTTTCCCAGCTCCGCCAGCAACGGAACCGGGCCGTCCGAGGGCTGCGCGTGCCAGTCCTGGGTCCAAGCCCAGGCGCCTAGGGGATCGGCGCCGACGTACTCGCGGAGGCCTCCGAGGATCTGGGAGGGGTGGTCGGCGGGAAGCTGGGACTGGAGGGTGGCGAAGAGGTGGGTGCCGCCAGTTTGAAGTGTTCGCAGGATCTCCTGCATGCGCGGAGAGGTCTCGTCGAGGTTTTCGACGAGGACGTGCTGGAGCTTGGCGAGGCGGCTGCGCTGGTAGCGGGGGGCGTTCAGGAGGATGCTCGCGAAGAGTTCGAGCTGGAGCGCGAAGTCGAGGAGGCGGTGGCGGAGCATGCCGGTGACGTAGCGTTCGAGGCACTCCTCGACTCCGTCGAGGAGCTCGAGATCGAGGGCGGAGCCTGCGTGGCCGCTTCGCAGGCGATCGGCAAGTCGCTTGGCCAGGCCTGCGGCGGAAACCTCGCCGGTGATGGGGTCCAGCAGAGAGAAGCCGTTCTCGATGCCGCGCGAGAGGGTGTCGAGGAGCTGGACGTTCTGGAGGAAGAGCGGGGAGCGCGACTGCTCGAAGCAGCCTTGGGCGCGGTGATCGCGGGTGAAGAAGACCATCAGGTACTGGGCGAGGTCCACGCTGACCGCTCGGGGCTCGGCATAGCCCGCGCCGGGGGACACGAAGCCCCAGTCTCTCAGGCGCTCCTCGACGAGGGGCCAGTACGTGGTGAGCTCGTGGCGAATCCACGCGGCGGGAGTGTAGACGAGCTGAGGGCCGGTGGCGCGGCTGAAACCGGAATCCGACGTCTCTTTGCGGGCCGAGGGCTGGATATGGCTCTCCGTCTCGCCCTTGAGGAGCGAGGTCCAGCGGGAGCGCGTCGGGCTCTCGAGCAGGACGAGGATGGCCTCGCTGGGCACTCCGGCCTCCAGCAATCGGTTGAATCGCTCCCAGAGGGCGTGTTTCAACCCCTCCCCCGGGAACCCGGCGAGGATTTCTCGGTCATGGAACTTGGAAGCAGGCGAAAGCGTCTGGGGCATAGCGGCATCCGGCAGCGACGGCAGGCAAGCGCCCGCGGCTGTTGCGCAAGACAGCGAAGCTGTCCTGAAGCAACGACAGGCAAGCGCCCGCGGCTGTTGCGCAAGACAGCGAAGCTGTCCTGAAGCAACGACAGGCAAGGGATCGGCCCCCATTCTAGCACAGGCGAGCGCCCGGCCATTTATGGGATTGCAATTAAACTGACACACTCAGGCTAAATACTTTAGTTAATGTAGTAATCAGGTGTGGGTAGGGTTGCCGGCGTGCAGGGCCCTGAAGGGACGAGTCCTCGGGGTTTTGCAGGGGGACGTCGGCAGGTAATGAAGGAGGGAAGCGATGGCAGGCAAGAAGCGGGGTCCCGCGAAGGGAGATCCTCGGATGAAGGAGTTCGGTCGTCGGGGCGGATTGGCGCTCGCTGCCGAGAGAGGCCCTGAGTTCTTCGCCCAGATCGGGCGGAAGGGCGGCAGCAAGACCAAGGAGCGCTACGGCTCCGATCACTATGCGGAGATCGGCAAGAAGGGCGGGGAAGCGATCAAGGCGACGCGGGGCATCGGCTTCTACTCGCAGATCGGTCGGCGTCCCAAGACCAAGGCTCAAAACCCGTAATCACCCCCTTGATCACCCCCTGGGCCCCCTCCTTGCGAGGGGGCTTCGCGGTATTTATTTGGATTCGGTTAAACGCCGTTCAAATGATCGTTGCCTGGCGCCAGGAGGGGGCGGATGGGGGGCATAAGAGATCCAGTCCTGGCGCCCGCCGCTGAATACTTGGGGAGTCCCGCATGGCATCGGTCAATGAGAATCTGAACACGTCTCGCAAGGCTTCGGCAGGTCGTCCTGCGGCGGCCCCCGGCAGCGCGGCTGCTAGCAGCACGGCTGCAGGTAGCGCAGCGGGCAGCAAGCCTGCCGTCTCCCCGCCGGCAGCGCCCAAGCCCAAGACGCCGACGGACAAGGCCTTGATCGCCGCTCGGCCTCAGACCGAGGCCGAGCGCCAGCAGACGATCCTTCAAGCCGTGAGGGCCGCCCAGGGCCAGCCCGCCACGGAAGAGAAGAAGGCGGAGGACGAGGGCTCCACCGCGAAGAAGATTGCCGACGGCATCGGGCTCATGGATGGGATCAAGGAAGGGGCGCGGATCGCCACCAGCTCGGACGAGCTGGCCCGGCTGCCGGGAATCGGCAAGGCCGTTCAGGGCGGCACCCGCCTCGGGAAGTTCTTCACGGCGATCGCCGAGAGCAAGGCCGGCAAAGCGATTGCGACCGCGTTCCAGCATAACAAGGTGCTCGCTCCTGCCACCCGCTTCCTCGGGCGGATCGCTCCCTTCGCGGGCGTGGCCGTGGCGGGGTACGACATCTACTCCGCGACGAAGGTCAACCAGGATCCCAAGGCCAGCACGACCGAGAAGGTGCTCGCCAACACCAAGGCAGCGCTCTCGGGAATCGCGGGCGTGGCGGGCGTGGCGACGCTCGCCCTCGCGCCCACGGGGATTGGCGCGGCGATTGCGGGGGGCATCGCCCTCGGAGCAGGCCTGCTCTCGCTGGGAGCGGATCTCTGGCTGGGCAAGCTTCAGAAGGACCGGAAGGCGGCGGAAGCCAAGGCGGGTTCTTAGTCCACCCCTTAGAAACGTTCCGCTGCGGCCCGCGCAGCGGAACGTTTTTTTTGGGAACGATGACGTCATGCGCCCGCGCCCCCCGCTCGCGCTGCTCGGCTTGCGCGCATTGGGCAAGAACTACGCTTGTAGGAACGCTTCCAACTGGGCACAATGAGGACGTCTGCTAACCTGGGGCATCCCCCTCTCCGATGGCCTGAAAGGAGGTCGCCTATGTCCTCCGATGCACATGAATCCGTAGAGTCAGCCTCCAAGCCGGAAATCTCGGTTTCCGTCGAGCGTGACGGCATGGAAGCATGGATCCACGTCATGCCGCCTCGCCCCATTCCGCTGGTCGAGCTCGAAGCTCGGCTCCAGCAGGGCGGCGTCCGTCATGGGATCGACGCGGCCTTGCTGCGACAAGTCGCCGAGACTCCGACCGAAAAGCCGGTGCTGGTCGCCAGGGGAACTCCTCCGCAACCCGGAGAGAACGCGCGGATTGAGTACCTCTTCCAAGAGCAAGAGAGCGTCCACGCTGACTCCCCCTCAGACGAAGCCCGGATCGATTTCCGCGAGAACCATGTGACCCAGGCCCTGCAGGGACAGGTCCTCGCCCGCAAGATTCCGGCCACGGAGGGGATCCCGGGCTCCACCGTCACCGGCCAGGCCATTCCTTCCAAACCGGGTGCCGATCTTCCCTTCAATGTCGGCAAGAACGTCACCCTGAGCCAGGACAAGCTCGAAGCGCTCGCCGGGATAAACGGCCTTCCGATCTTCGAGGGGGGCAAGCTCACCGTGGTACCGGCCTACACGGTGGAGGACGTCGACTTCTCCACCGGCAGCATCGCCTTCCAGGGATCCGTGATCATCAAGGGCAATGTCCTGTCGGGCTTCTCGGTGGTCTCGACCGCCAACATCGAGGTGCATGGCTTCGTGGAAGGCGGGACCCTCAGGGCCGTCGGCAGCATCGAGGTCAAGGGCGGGGTCCGCAACAAAGCCGTGCTGGAGGCCGACCGCATTCACACGCGCTACGTGGACACCTCATCGACCTTGAAGGCGCTTGGAGATCTCCGGATCGACAAGGATGCCGTGCAGAGCACGCTGGAGGCTGGTGGCAAGATCAGCGTTGGCCAGCGCCTCATCGGTGGACACGCCAGCGCGGGAGTGCAGATCGAGGCGGGGCAAATCGGCCATCCGAGCGAAACCCCCACTCACGCGGAAATCCAGCTCCTCAAGGGCGGCAAGCAACCCGAGGAGCTCCAGGCGGAGATCGACCAGTTGCGAACGGTCCTGGCCGCGGTGGAGGCGCGACTGCAAGAGGCGCGCGCGAACCCGAACCCCGCACTCGGAAAGCTGATCCAGCAACAGATTGCGATTGGCCTCGCGATCAAGCAGCTCGAACTCCAACAGCAGGAGCCCAGTGCGACGCCTCAAATCGTGGTGAAGGGCGAGGTCTACCCGGGGGTCCAGCTGACCCTCCATCGCAGCACGCTGCACGTGACGAGCCGGCTCGCGGGCAAGACCTTCAGGTTGTCGGAAGGGGCGATCGCCCACTGAGCGTGGGGCGACCGGGGATCAGGATTCCTGCTCCAAGGGGTTCGCGGCGAGCTTTCGCTCGAGCTCCGCGCGATTGCGCTCGAGGCGCTCGCGGTAGGCTTGGTCCCAGATGTTTTCCGTCCACATGACCAGCGCATCCTCGCCGTCGTCCTGGTAGTAGCCCCGCCGGCGGCCGAGGGCCGTGAAGCCGTACTTGGCGTAGAGCTTCTGCGCCGAGGCGTTGGAGACGCGCACCTCCAGGGTGAGCCACTTGGCGCCCTTTTCGGCGGCGGCGTCGATCATGGTGAGCAGCATCTGCTCGCCGATGCTGCGGCGCTGCCATTGCGGATGGGTGGCGATGGTGGTGATGTGCGCCTCGTCGAGGATCAGCCAGAAACCGGCATAGCCCACGATCTTGCCGCTCTCTCGGGCGACGAAGTAAGTGCTCGCGGGGTTCTCGAGCTCGTTGGCGAAGGCTTGAACCGACCAGCGGTCCCCGAAGCAGAGCCGCTCGATAGGGACGACGTCAATCAGATCGTCGTGTCGCATGAAGCTGATCTCGGCCATGGTTCAAGTCCCTCCTGTTGTGTTTCTAGCACATGAGGTCTGCCGAGAGCAACCGAGCCAACCGCCAAGACGCTTTGCCGGTTTGGTGACGCGGGGCTTCGCGGGGATCACGTTCCCGGGGGGCAGAGGCCCTCCCAGCCGGCGACGGCGGTGGGCTCGCGCATGTAGGTCGGAAGGGCATTCTGCGGGTCGACCCCTTCCCCGCGCTCCAGCATGGCGGCTCCCAGGAGGGCGACCGATTCGGCGCGGAGGAGGTGGGAGGAGTCGGGCAGCGCGGGGACGGGGAAGCGCGCGGCAATCGCCGCGCGTTGCCGCTGGGCGCCCTCACCCAGGAAGGTGAGCGCCTCACCCTTGTACTCCTCCAGCTGATCCAGCCAGTCCGAGAGGCTCATGAGGCTGCCCGGGATGAGTTCATGCAGCCCATGGGAGTCGCGGCGGTAGAGGGCGGCGAAGACCTTGTCCTTGCGGGCGTCGAGCATGGGAGCGACAAGCCCGTCGAGAGGGGACTGGGCGGCCAGGGCCAGGAGGGTGGGGACGGGGGCGACCGGGAGGCCCAGGGCGAGGGCGATCGCCTTGGCGGCGGACATGCCGGTGCGCACTCCGGTGAAGCCTCCGGGGCCCGAAGCGACGGCGACCCCGGCGAGCTGGGAGGGCGTGATGCCGGAGAGCTCGCAGATTTGGGCGATGGCGGGCTGCAGCCGCTCGCCGTGGCCGCTGCGGTAGGACTCGGGAACCAGGACCAACTCGGCGCGGAGGGTCGCTCCCTGGACGAGGGCGATGCCGAGGGTTTCGGAGGCGGTGTTGAGGCCGAGGACCCAGTTACCAGGCAAGGGCGAGCTCCTTGAGGAGAGGACGGGGGCGATCGCTTCAACCTACCATGGGCGCGCCCGTCAAAGCAAGGCAGCGTCGGCCATGGAGCGTCGCGCGGGAAGACGTTTCATGAGGGAGCCTCAAGATCCGGTTAGACCTGCCGACGATAAGGTTACCACTCACCGCAAGCTCGCCTTGCGCCTCGCAAAGCCCTCATCGTTGTCCATCGGCCCGTCGGCAAGCCCGACGACGGCCGGACTATCGGCATGCCCCGGCGTGCCGGCAGGAGTCGTCGTCTTGTTCACCGCCCGCCTGCAGTTGTCCATGCGGCCTCTCGCGCTCCAGGCCACGTCGCTCGATCGATCCCTGCGTCGCCTCTCCTCCGGCCTGCGCGTCAACCAGGCCTCGGACGACGCCGCGGGCCTCTCCATCGCCGCGAAGCTGCGCAGCCAGGTCCTGGGCTTCAATCAGGCCTCCCGCCCGTAGGGGCCGACGAGCTGAGCCTGAATGACGTCTTCGTTCTGAGCGCGGAGCACGCCAAGGAGGCGGTGCTCAAGGCGGACGCGGCGCTGGCAGAGGTGATGGAGATCCGGGCGGGCATCGGGGCCACGATCAACGGGCTGGGCCACCGCCTCAGCAACGTCATGTGGATGGGCATCATGAATGAGCAGTCGCGCTCGCGGATCCTGGACGTGGACATGGCCCAGGAGGTGATGGCCATGACGAAGGCGCAGGTGATGGCGCAGTCGGCGATGTCGATGCTGCAGCATGGGCGCGTGGGCGCGCAGCGGGTGCAGGAGCTGCTGGCGGGGCCGCGGTAGCTGTTACCAGGCCTGTTCGAGCTCCTGGAGGAGGCGGCGGGGGCGATCGCCCGTGGCCGTCAGCGTGGCGACCCGCCCGTCGCCTTGGATGACGATCCGGATGTCCAGGTGCTCGGCGGGACCCTGATCCCCGAGCCGTTCCGGCCACTCGATCACGACGACTCCATGCCCGTCCTCCCAGATCTCCTCGAAGCCGAGCTGGCTGAGGTCGGGAGCGTCGAGCCGGTAGAGGTCGAAGTGGAAGAGCGGAAGGCGGCCTTCGTACTCATGCAGGAGGGCGAAGGTGGGGCTGGTGATGCGATCGGCGATGTCCATCCCCTGGGCCAGGCCCTGGGTGAGGGTGGTCTTGCCGGCCCCGAGGTCCCCCTGGAGCAAGAGGACGTCACCGGCCTGGACGAGCTGCCCGAGCAGCCTTCCCAGGCGCTGGGTGGCATCGGCATCGGGCAGGTTCAGCGTTTGCGGCTTGGTCATGGCATGGTCTCGGGAGAAAAAAAGAGCCCCATCGAGGTCGTGGGCGGGAATTCTTGAACCTGCTTTTGGCAGGTGGGTGCCCTCCCGAGGAGTTTCCGTTTCCGCCTACGCGGGCGGTCTACTTCCATCCTCGGAGCGCTGGGGCGCCCTTTTCAAGATAATTGTAGCCCAAGAATTGGACCGCCTCACGGACCCCAACAGGGTGCACTAAAACTATCACAGGAGGCATGGGTTGGCAAGCGATCTCCTAAGGATCCCTAGGATCCCGCAAACGAGCTAAGCATACACTTCAGCGAGTTGCGTTCTTCGCAGAGTTGTGTACTTCGCTAAGCGTCATGACCACGGTCGCAAAGGAGGGTGGGTCTGCTGTTCGGTTTGAAGGGTGAAACGGGGGTGTGTTATCGTGAGGGCGGCTTTCAATGCTTTCGTGACGGAGATGACATCATCATGAAAAGTGCCCTAGACCGAGACCTCCTTCAACACGCTTTCAAGACGCAAATGGGATGGGCGATGTACCCCCATCACGTCCAATCCGAACGAATTTTCAATTTTTTGTTTGATGCTGGGAGCGCTTGCGACTCCGAGTCCCTCGTGCTTGATATTTCAGCTGGGCAACTGCGTTATAAGCCGTTCTTTGAGCATACGCACTACTTAGCGATCGACTCGGCGATTGGGGATGCTAATTGGGACTTCTCGGGACTCGATTTAATCGGAGACGCGCTAGCTCTTCCCATTCGTACTGAAAGCGTTGATGTCTGCCTGAATTTTACCAGCCTTGAGCATTACCCCGATCCGGGCGCCTTCTTCTCCGAAGTGGCGCGCGTGCTAAAGCCGGGTGGCAAGCTATTTCTCTATGTTCCCTTTCATCAGGGAGAGCATCAGATCCCTCACGATTACTTCCGTTACACCCGCTATGCGTTGCTGTCCTTTGCCGAGAAGAATGGCCTTCACGTCGAACAGTTGTACCCGACCGACGGTATCTTCCGCGTGACTCTGGACATGTTGAACGAGTGCCAAGCATACATCCCCCATGCCGACGTAAGACAGGTTGTCTTAAAGTTTGTAAACCAGATGGAACAATTCTTCGAGCTCTACGAACGTCAATCGTCCGAGTCGCTGAGCGTGCCATATCCGTCTGTTCCGGTGCTTCAGCAGCATCCGGGTGCCTACTGCATGGTTGCTTCCAAGCCAGGTGAAGTCCTACTAGAGGGTCCAAGCGAGGATTATCTGACTCTGCTCAACCGCGTAATGGCTTGCCCGATCGACAAGACTCCAATGCGCTGGGACGGCCTAGCCTCCTACGTCCTCTCTGAGGATGGCTTGAAGCGCTATCCGGTCAAGTCCGGTAAGCCTTGCTTTCTCGATTTGAGCGGGCAGCTAAGTTGATAAAGGCCATCAAGTTAGGTTGCGCGCAGTCGAAGCAAATAAGTGAGGCTTTTAAAAAATAACTGGGCCGCGTACATAGAGCTTGAAGGCGCGATACTAAGCAGAAAAGATGGGAACTCCGACATGCTTAATGACAAAGTGGTAGTGGTAACGGGCGGAACAGGCTCCTTTGGGCAGAAGTTCACGGAGACGGTACTTCGGTACTATCGACCCAAGCGCTTAATCATCTTTAGCCGGGACGAACTGAAGCAGTTCGAAATGCGCCAGCGCTTCCCGGAGGAACGCTTTCCTTGCATTCGTTACTTCATTGGTGATGTTCGGGATCGCGACCGTCTCTACCGCGCCTTCGATGGGGTGGACGTGGTTGTGCATGCTGCAGCCCTCAAGCAAGTGCCAGCTTGCGAGTACAACCCGTTTGAAGCCATCAAGACGAACGTGCTCGGAGCGGCAAATATCATCGATGCTGCCATCGATCGGGGGGTGGGCCATGTCGTCGCATTGAGTACCGATAAGGCAGCAAATCCGGTCAACCTGTATGGGGCCACCAAGCTTTGCTCGGATAAGCTGTTTACCGCAGGTAACAGCTATTCGGGTCAACGCTCGACTCGCTTCAGCGTCGTGCGCTACGGTAATGTCGTCGGTAGCCGGGGCAGTGTGGTTCCCCTCTTCATGAAGCTGCGGGAAACCGGGCTGATTCCGATTACTGATTCTCGGATGACGCGGTTCTGGATTACCTTGGATCAAGGCGTTGAATTCGTCCTGAAGAGCTTGCAGCGGATGCGGGGCGGAGAGGTCTTCGTTCCAAAGATTCCCAGTATGAACATCATGGATCTGGCCTCGGCGATAGCTCCTGGCTGTGAAACTAAGATCGTGGGCATACGCCCCGGAGAAAAGCTTCATGAGGTCATGGTGCCTCATGATGATGCTCGCCGGACCATTGAGTACGACGATTACTTCGCTATTCTTCCTACTGGCCTGGACGGGGAATTTCAGGATGCCGCCCAGGTGTTTGGGGGGAAGCTCTGCTCGGAGGACTTCTACTACAGTAGCGAAATGAATACGCACTGGCTGACTGTCGAGGAGTTGCGCGCTATGGTTGCTCCCCTCGAGGGAAGCCGCCATGGATAAGCTGGCGCTGCATGGCGGCCCGCCGATTCGAGATCGGCTGCTCCCTTATGGTCGGCAGAGCATTGACGATTCGGATATCGATGCCGTCGTTTCGGCTTTGCGCTCTGATTGGCTAACTACCGGGCCCAAAGTTCCAGAGTTCGAAGCCGCCTTTGCCGGTATTACTCAGGCCAGTGAGGCAGTCGCAGTCAGTAATGGTACTGCGGCTCTGCATGCCGCCATGGCATCCCTGGAAATCGGTCCAGGCGACGAGGTGATCGTGCCCGCGATGACATTCGCCGCCACCGCGAACGCCGTGGTGTACCAGGGCGGGACTCCCATTTTCGCTGATGTGTTGCCCGAGACTTTGCTTATCGACCCGGAAAGCGTCGAGGCCCTGATTTCACCACGAACGAAGGCGATACTTGCCGTCGATTACGCGGGGCAGCCTTGTGATTATCAGGCACTTCGTGTGCTTGCCGAAAGGCACGGCCTGCGCTTGGCTGCCGACGCTTGCCACTCGCTTGGCGGTGCTTTCCAAGGTCGTCCCGTCGGTACACTGGCAGACGTGAGCGCCTTCAGCTTTCATCCGGTGAAGCCCTTGACGACAGGCGAGGGCGGCATGGTGACGACGGACGACCCCGCTTTGGCACGACGATTGCGGACCTTTCGAAACCACGGCATCACGAGCGATCATCGTGCCCGGGAGCAAGCTGGTTCTTGGTATTACGAAATGGTTGAGTTGGGCTTCAACTATCGCCTGACCGATTTGCAATGCGCGCTGGGAGTATCTCAGTTGAAGAAACTGCCAGAGTGGCTGCAGCGGAGACAAGCCATTGCTATGCTCTATGATCGAGCGTTTGGCGCAATCGAGGGGCTTCAGCCATTACGGTCGCTTCCTGAGGTTGCTCATGCCTATCACCTTTATGTCATTAGGCTTGACCTCGAACGCCTGAAGGCGGATCGCGCCACCATTTTTGCGGCGCTTCGCGCCGAGGGCGTCGGCGTGAATGTTCATTACGTTCCCGTGCACATGCACCCATTTTATCGAGACCAATTCGGAACCCGGCGCGGTCAATGCCCGAATGCTGAACAAGCCTATGAGGAGGTCCTTTCGCTGCCCATCTTCCCCCTCATGGGTGACGAAGATGCCGAAGACGTCGTCAGGGCTATCAAAAAAGTTCTGAGGGTCTACCTTGCATAGCGTCTTGCCCAGCCTCATATTCCGAGCGGATGCTTCGGTCCAACTCGGGAGCGGGCATGTCATGCGCTGCCTTGCTTTAGCCCAGGCCTGGCGGCAACGTGGCGGAGAGGTTGTGTTCTTGAGTCATTCCCTCAGTGACTCACTTCAATCGCGCATCATATCCATGGGGGCGCGCTTCGTATCGGTGGCGGCCCCGCATCCCGATTCGCTTGACCTGGACATCACACTTAGGGAACTGGAGTCCTCCCCTTCCTCGTGGCTGGTGCTAGACGGTTACCATTTCGATGCTAATTTTCCGCAGCGGGTGCGCTTAGCAGGCCATAAGGTGCTGCTCTTCGATGACTACAACCATTTGCCGTCGTATTCCGCCGACATTCTGCTGAACCAGAACCTGGGAGCCGAGCAACTTGCTTATTCGTGTCCACCCGAGACCTTACTCTTGCTAGGGTCTCGATATGCGTTGCTGCGCCCGGAATTCACGTTGCAATCAGTCAATAGAACGACTCCAAGGGTTGTTCGCCGGATCTTGGTGACCCTCGGCGGCAGCGATCCTGATAATGTGACGCTCAAGGTCTTGCAGGCCCTCAATTTGGTGGATCTGGAGGGGGTGGAAATCGCTGTGGTGGTGGGAATTGACAATCCCCATTGGGATTTCCTGAATAGAGTTCTGAGCGAAGGGTTCCGGCATCGCGTGAGGTTCCTCAAGAATCCATCAAACATGGCGGAGCTCATGGCCTGGGCGGATCTTGCCGTGGCAGCGGCGGGAAGTACCTGCTGGGAGTTGGCTTTTATGGGGCTTCCGAGCGTGACCGTCATCGTTTCGGAAAACCAGCGAGGCGTGGCGACCCATTTGCATGAGGCCGGAGCCACGTTCAATCTGGGTTGGCATGGGCAGGTGACTCCCGCCCGCCTCGGGGACGTCATCCACATGCTTTGCACGGATTCCACTCAGCGCTCAATCATGAGTCAAGTTTGCCGAAACCTCATAAGGGGATCGGGAGCGGCGGAGGTACTCGATGTTGTGGTGGGGGTAAGCGGTCGAGATACCAGCGATCCCATCTACCGGTTGCGAAACGCCATACCAGATGATGCCGTTGCCATTTGGCGTTTGGCAAACGATCCGCTGGTTCGCGGGAACTCGTTCAACCCGGTGCCGATCCCGCTTGATGCCCATCTTCGCTGGTATCAAGGTCAGCTCGAGCTTCCGAATGCTCGATTCTGGGTGCTGGAGGTAGGGGGAGCCTTGGTGGCGCAAATTAGGCTGGAGAAATGCGATTCGGATACGGCGGAGGTCCACTTTGCCGTTTCTCCTGTCTTCCGGGGGAGGGGGTTCGCTTCCCTGGTAATAGTACGGGCTTGGGAGCGTGCACGCGCCGAACTCGGGGTCAATCAGGTCGTGGGCTTTGTTCTACCTTCTAACATCCCTTCGCGCTCGGCTTTCCTGAAGGCGGGCTTTGTCGAAGACGGCACCGTTGATCGATACGGGCAGAGCTGCATGCGGTTCAGACGCCGCTGTGAATGTTGAGGAGCCGTGATGTGATTTTCCCAGATAACTTCCAGATTGGGGGCCGGCGAATTGGACCGGGCCATCCCGCCTACATTATCGCGGAGCTTTCGGCCAACCACGGGCAGGACTTCGAGCAGGCCGTTGCCATCATGAAGGTCGCCAAGGACTCGGGCGCGGACGCGATCAAGCTACAGACCTATACGCCGGATACCCTCACCATCGACTGCACGCGGGAGCCGTTTCGAATTCGAGGGACGATCTGGGAGGGGCGCACCCTGTATGACCTATACTCCGAGGCTTACACGCCTTGGGAGTGGCATGCGGAGCTTCAGGCCGTGGCCCGTGATTTAGGGTTGGACTTTTTTTCCACTCCATTCGACGCCTCGGCGGTGGATTTTTTGGAAACCCTTCAGGTGCCCGCTTATAAGGTGGCATCGTTCGAGTGTGTCGATCTGCCCTTGCTGCGGCGAATTGCTCAGACAGGGAAACCGGTCATTATGTCGACTGGAATGGCTACCTTGTCGGAGATTGATGAGGCCATGCGGACCCTGCGTCAGGCAGGGGCTACGCAAATCGCGCTACTCAAGTGCACGAGCGCTTACCCGGCTCTTCCTGCTGAGATGAATCTTCGGACCATCCCTAATCTCGGGGATACCTTCGGAGTGCCGGTGGGTCTGTCGGACCACTCGATCGAGGTCGCCGTCCCTGTCGCTGCGGTCACTCTTGGGGCTTGTATCATCGAGAAGCACCTGACTCTCTCGCGCTCAATCCCGGGACCGGACAGTGCGTTTTCGTTGGAGCCTGACGAGTTCAAGGCGATGACCCAGGCGGTTCGATTAACCGAAGCGGCACTCGGGCGAATTCACTATGGCTACAGTGAGCGTGAGAGCAAGAGCCGGGTCTTCCGGCGATCGCTGTTCCTTGTTCAAGACGTCAAGGCGGGAGAGCCCTTCACGGCGGAGAATGTTCGCTCTATTCGACCCGCTCATGGACTTCACACCCGTTACTTAGAGCAAGTCATCGGTCGCGTTGCAGTTCGAGACGTAGAGCGTGGCACACCGCTTTCTTGGGACCTGATCGCTGGCGCCGGATGGGAGGAGGAATGATCGGCGTTATCGACTACGGCATGGGGAACCTCCGATCGGTTCGAAATGCCTTCACGGCTCTCGGAGCCAAGACGCGCTTGGTGTGCCGACCGGAGGATTTCGAGGGCGTCCGGGCGTTCGTTCTCCCTGGAGTTGGCGCCTTTGCTGACGGGATTGCCAATCTCCACCGCGCCGGGCTCGTCGGGCCGCTCGAGGAACTCATTATCCAGAAAAAGCGACCTTTTCTCGGAATTTGTTTGGGGATGCAGCTCCTTGCTGATGAAGGCACCGAGCATGGCCGGCACGCGGGTTTAGGATGGGTCAAGGGCCGCGTGGAGCGACTGCGTTCCCCCCTCGAGGAAGAGATTCGAATTCCCCATACTGGTTGGAACGAGGTTCAAGTGATTGCTCCGACCGATCTCTTCACGGGGCTTCGGGACCGGGAGGCCTTCTACTTTGTCCATAGCTATGTTTTCGTGCCGGAAGATCGCTCCGTCGTGACTGGGACGTGTGCTCACGGTCAGGAGTTCGTCGCATCCTTGGCCGTGGAGAACATCCAAGCGGTGCAGTTCCATCCTGAGAAGAGCCATAAAGCAGGCTTGAGCGTCTTGAAAAACTGGCTCGCAGGTGTGACCGGATGCTGAAGACGCGCCTGATTCCAGTCTTGCTCCTGCAAAATGGCTTGCTGATTCGTAGCGAGCGGTTCGAGGTTCATCAGGTGATCGGCAATCCGATTCATGAAGTCAGGCGCTTCAATGAATGGTCCGTTGATGAGTTGATCTACCTTGATATCAGTGATCACGGCGAATACGATCTTCGTCGGAACGATCATCGCGTCAAGGGGTTGGGCGACCCCCTGCAAATTCTGGAGGCTGTCAGTGAGACTTGCTTCATGCCTCTGACTTGGGGGGGGCGAATCCGTGATATCGAAGACATGCGGCAATGTATCAGTCGTGGGGCGGACAAGATTGCGATCAATACCGCGGCGGTGGCTACGCCTGGGCTTATTACCGCTGGAGCTCAGCTCTTTGGCAGCCAGGCCATCGTTGTCAGCATCGATGTTCGGAGTTTTGAAGACGGAGGCTGGGAGGTCTTCACGGAAGGGGGGCGGCATGCGACCGGTCTGGATCCGGTCGCTTGGGCGCGTCAGGTGGAGAGTCTGGGTGCCGGAGAGATCTTGCTTCAGAGCATTGATCGTGACGGGGGCGGAAGCGGTTACGATCTGGATCTCATTAAAGCCGTGGCGGGGGCGACCCGCATTCCTGTCATCGCGTGTAGTGGGGTGGGGCGTTTCGAGCACTATGCTGAGGGGGTCCGCGCTGGGGCTTCCGCGGTGGCGGCTGCGAATCTCTGGCATTTCAAGGAATTAGCCGACCGAAGCGGCAAGCGCGCCATGGCCAAAGCCGGCATCAACGTGCGCCTATAAGGAGGAATCATGGCCGTTCAGTACTGTAGTCGTTGTGTTTACCCTAGTATCGCCGCCACCCCCCTCACGTTCGATGAGAATGGCGTTTGCTCAGGCTGCCGGATGTCCGAGCTCAAGCCTCGGATCAACTGGGAGGAGCGTTGGCAGATGCTCAAGGAATTGGTGAGGGAGTTTCGTTCCGAGAGTAATTACGATCTAATCATTCCAGTGAGTGGTGGCAAGGACAGCTACTTCCAGACTCACATCGCGGTTAAAGAACTGGGCCTTAAGCCATTACTTGTGACTTACCACGGGAATAATTATCTCCCGGAAGGTGAGTACAACCTTTACCGGATGAAAGAGGTCTTCGATTGCGATCACATGATCGTGAGCTCTGGCGTGGACGTGCTGATCAAGATGAATCGTATTGGCTTCAAGTTGCAAGGCGATATGAATTGGCATGCGCACTGCGGCATCTTCACGGTTCCGATTCAGGTCGCGGTTCGCTACAAGGTTCCCCTGATTCTCTGGGGAGAGCATGGCTTCATGGATCTCGGTGGGATGTATTCGTATAAGGATTTCGTCGAATTCACGGCCAAGCATCGCTTGGAGCATGCCTTGAGAGGCTACGACTGGAGTGATTTCACGGACGAAGGGCTTGAGCGTCTGGGCCGCCCTGAATTGAAGGAAGGCTTACTTCCCAAGGATCTCCTCTGGGCCCAGTATCCTTCCGATGACGAGATCGACGAGGTCGGGGTGCGGGGCATCTACCTGAGTAACTACGTAGACTGGGATGGGCAAGTCAACGCGGAGTCGATGATCGACCTCTATGGCTGGCGTCCTGCTCAGACTCCGTTCGAACGTACTTACCGCACGGTTTCCAACTTGGATGATATGCACGAGAATGGAATCCATGATTATTTAAAGTTCGTCAAATTCGGCTACGGCCGGGGCAGCGATCACGCGTGCAAGGACATTCGAGCGGGCCGCATGACGCGGGATGAGGGGATCGAAATGGTACGGAAGTACGATCCCGTCAAACCTTATCGGGACCTCAATCGCTGGCTGGCGTACGTAGGAATGAGTGAGGAAGAGTTCGACGCCATTGCGGATACGTTCCGTGACCCCAGGGTCTGGAGGAAAGAGGACGGTCAATGGATCAAGCCGAACATCTGGGACCCTGTCCTGGCTTGATGTGAAGCCGCCTTGCCAGAGCCGTCCTGTCTATTTGAAGAGGAAGCTGTCATGGAGATTAGTCGAAAATCAGAATCCAAGCGCCTGGAGACCCTTTGGGGCGGATCGTTCGGGGACGCCTACATCGAGCGGAATCGAAACTCGGGTGAGGGAAGAGAACCGTTCTGGGGGCGGATCCTTTCGGAGTTCCCTCTTTCAAACGTCTTAGAGGTCGGCTGTAATGTTGGTCCTAATCTTGAACTGCTTGCAAGCCACTTGCCTGAGCGAGATGTTTTCGGGGTGGATATCAATGAGAATGCCCTCAAGGAGGTCCGGAGCCGCCTGCCCGGCGTAAACGCACTTTGGTCGCCGGCAAGAACCTTGCCGTTCCGAGATAGTCACTTCGATATGGTCTTCACTACCGGCGTCTTGATTCATCAGCCGCCTGAAACGCTTCCGCTCGTCATGGCGGAAATCGTTCGTTGCTCCAAGCGGTACGTGCTTTGTGGCGAGTATTACGCCTCCAAGCCCGTCGAGGTTCCCTATCGCAACGAGCCTGGCAGCTTGTTTAAGCGGGATTTCGGCGCCCTTTACCAGGAGCTTTTTCCCGAACTGCACCTCATGCTGCAAGGCTTCTTGCCGAAAGAAGCAGGCGGATGGGATGACCTCACGTTTTGGGTATTTGAAAAGGGCTAGTGATTCCGCCGTTCCCGCTACCGTATTTCGTCCATGAAAGCCAGGTTCTGCTTATGCCTCAAAACCTTGTTCAAACGCTCAGCGAGTCCGAGATTCGGCCTGATGCGCTCGTGAAGAAACAGGCTGAACTCTTTTCGGCTGACATAGCACGCCTGGCCACGCGAAAGGCTGACTTTGTTATAGTACCGTGCCCCGCATGCGGCTCGGAGTGCCCCATTGTCGAGTTCACGAAGCACGCGTTCGACTATCAGCGGTGTCGCGCCTGCGACACCCTCTACTTGTCCCCGCGGCCGACCCCTGAGATCCTTGCCAATTACTATCAGACCTCTGAGAACTACGTTTATTGGAACCAAGTTCTTTTCCCTGCCTCGGAGGCTGCTAGGCGCGAAAAGATCTTTCGTCCGCGCGTGGAAAGGATCGTGGAAGTTTGCGAGAGATTTCAGGTCTCCCAGCGCCTGATCCTAGAAGTTGGGGCCGGGTTCGGGTTGTTTTGCGAGGAGATGGCGAGAACGCAGTTTTTTGATCGCGTGCTGGCGGTCGAGCCCACTCCGGACTTGGCGGCGACATGTCGTCAGCGGGGCCTCGAGGTCATTGCCTCCCCGATCGAAGAGGTGGAGCTCGGTCGAGATACAGTGGATGTCATTGCTAGCTTTGAGGTCCTTGAGCACCTCTTTTCACCGCGGGAGTTTGTGGAGAAGTGCCATTCGCTTCTAGCACCTGGCGGTCTCTTGGTCCTCACATGTCCGAGTTCCAGAGGGTTCGATGTCATTCAGCTACGAGAACTGTCGGATACAGTAGATCCCGAGCACTTGAATTATTTCCACCCTGAATCGCTATCCATGATGGTTGCGGCCTGTGGCTTCGAAGTCTTGGAAGTAACGACTCCCGGAATGCTAGATGCCGAACTCGTGCGCAAGAAGGCGCTGGATGGGACGGTTGACCTAACGTCCCAACCCTTCCTTCAGCATGTTCTGATCGACGCGTGGGACCAATTGGGAGCTGCGTTTCAGCAATTCCTCGTTGAGCATCAGCTTTCCTCGCATATGTGGCTCGTGGCTAGGAAAGGAACCTGACTATGTCGTTTGCAGCCGGCAAGAAGGTCGCAATTGTCCAGGCGCGAATGAACTCCTCCCGGTTACCCGGAAAGGTGCTCATGGAGCTTTCCGGGAAACCCATGCTTGAGCAACAGCTTCGCCGCATGAAGTACGCCCAGGAACTTGACGACATCGTCGTCGCAACCACCTCCAACCCTGAGGACCAGCCCATCGTTGACCTTGCAAACCGTGAAGGAGTTCGCTGGTACCGAGGCAGCGAGCATGATGTCTTATCTCGGTACTTTGGCGCGTCACGAGAGGCGGAAGCGGAGATCGTGGTCCGCATCACCGCTGATTGCCCGCTGATTGACCCCGCTATCATCGACCGGGTCATCCATGGCCTAGTTTCCCGTGGCTCTGCCTGCGATTACTCCTCGAACACCTTGGATCGAACCTTTCCCCGGGGCTTGGATACGGAGGCTCTCTATATGGATGCCTTGGCCCGGACCTCTCGATTGGCTGAGTCGAATCCCGCTCGAGAACATGTCACGTATTTTATACATACGGAGCGCCCGGACCTCTTCATCTTGCAATCGGTTACTGATGAGCACGATCACTCGGGGCTTCGCTGGACGGTAGATACGCCGGAAGATATACAGCTTGTTCGAGCGATCTACGAGGCGCTCGGCCTATCGGATCGGTTGTGCTCCTATCTCGAACTGCTTGATTTTGTTCGCTCCCATCCGGAAGTCCAAGCCATCAATGCGCATATTGAGCAGAAAGTCTGCTAAGGGGGGGATTCGTGAAGGCTGAGATGACGCAGATCGTGGACTCGATCCGCCGCCGAGTGGAATTCGGTTTGGTGAATAGATTCGTTTCTAATCGCATCTGGGTCTGCGCGCCGGACTCGCCAGGCCTGGCCGATGCGCTAGCTGATCGGGGGGGCGACGTGATCCGAGTCGAAACCTACCCTGCCGGGGCGTGGGGAAGAGATGGTGGAGGGAGTCATTCCGGCCTACTCACCGAGGGGGATCGTCCTGAAGGAGGAGTTGACACGGCGATTTACCTGCCGTCGCCAGCGGAGTCACTTGACTCGCTCGAAATAAGGGGGGTGCTTGGGCTTGTCAACCCTACAGGCCGGGTGATTTTTCGCCTAACCACTTCTGAGGATGGCTCCGCGCTCGACGCAAGGCTGGCACGCGTGGAAGCGACGCTACAGGCGGCCGGCGCGACCCTTACGCATGTTTTCCCCTACGGAGTCTTTGACGACAACCCATGGCTCGCCTCCCTGCTTGGCAGCAGCCTTGGCGACGCGATTGGGGAGATCGAGCGGTCATTCCAGGAGCCCGGAGCTGAAGAGTTCTGGGCATTTGTGGAACAGTATGTCCTGCCGTTCGCCCCGATCGGATTCACGCGTCACGTTCTGCTCGTCGTGGAGCGAACTCCTCCGGAGTTGGCCGAATCATGGCGATTGAGACCTCGTCTTGGCTCCTTACCCTGCGTTTCGAAGGATGCTCTGCAGCACGTCATGGGGCCTGCTTTTTCGGAGTTCTCACTTCTCCTAAGGGAACGTGTGGCGCCAGTTGGTGCTCTCCGTCTCTTGTTGGCGATCGAGCAACGAATCGGCTCGCTGTTACCCGTCCCGATCGATGTGCTGAGCTTGTTGACCGAAGAGGACCGCGCGCGGATCCTCGACCACCTGGCTTGGCGTTGGGCTCAGCAGTGGCCGTCTCTTTTGCCTGAAGCGTTGATGGATGGCCGGGGGATCGAATTGGCGCCGTTATTGGAATACAGTGTGTATCAGGGATTTATACCGGCGCTTAGACCTCTCAGATAGGGTCTTTGGAAAGTGCGGCCTTGGCATCGAAGGGATGAACTACCCGCTCGCGATGGAACTAGGCTATGAATGCGCGCTAGTGCCCCCTAGTTACGAACAGTGCCAGCGGTAACTGCGCGTTTCGGATGGTCTGTACAGACTCCAACTCCTAAATGAGGAAAATTATGACTTCACAGTTGCCAATCGTCTTGATGACGGCCCATCCCGCCCATAGGCGAATCGTTGAGTCCCTTCGGGCGCATGGTGGGGTCCGGGTCGTGCTTCTCGACGATCGGGAATTCGCCCCCTACATGCAGGAGTCCCTACCGCGAGCGCAGTCCCAGTGGCAGCGCACTCGTACTGCCTGGGAACAGGGGGTGCGGGCATTGCGGGAGCAAAATGCGTTCGCTTTTTCTGGCCAATCGCTGGCTATGGAAATGGCCGTCACCCTGGACGACATCGTTACCCGCGACGCACCACACTTGCTTGTTCTTTCCGAGGCGTTTTCCCGGCTGGAACAGGAGGCCCCTATCAAGGCGATCGTGATCCACGAGGACGTGACGCCGTCGATGCGCCTTCTAATCGCACTTGCAGCGCAACGTGGCATCCCCTCCCTGCATCTGCCCCATGGCATCGAAGTCACGCGACTCGCCATCCCCAGTTTTGATGACGTGGTCCGGGCCTCCCTCGTGGCGGCGGTCGGTGAACATGGGAGGGATTTTTACTTGAGCAACCCTGACCCCCGGAACGAACCAGAGAAGTTCGTACTGGTCGGCCGATCTGAGTGGGATGATCTCTACGGGCAGCCTTTACCGGCCCCAGAGCCCCTCCGTGCCAAACTTGGCTTGGACTCTCAGCGAAAGGTGATCGGATTCGCGGGAAGTTGGGGACATGAGCAATCGACGATACCGTATGGCGGTCTCGTGGAGGAACGATTCCGATCCTTCCTTCGGGCGGCACGTCGTATGGCTCACCAGGTTCAGGTCGTCGTGCGTCCTCACCCTTCGTCCAAGTATCTCGATAATTACGGCGAGGGGTGGTACCAAGCCATTGCGCATGAAGAGAGGATGTCCGTCCTCGTCCCGCAAGTAGCTCAAGAGGCCTTTCTCGCAGTTTCTGACCTCATCGTTTCGCTAGATTCGACGTTCGCGACCGTCGCGCTGATCGTGGGACGCCCCTCGCTGTCGATTACGACGCAAAACCCAGGAACCCCTGATGTCTCAGGGTACGATAGCATTCCGGCTATCGCGACCTGCAAAGGGACCGTCGATAGCATCGAGCGTGCCTTGCGAAACTGCCTCTTCGACGCGGAGTACCGCAGTCGATTGCTCGCCAGCCGGGATGAATCGCTGAATCGCCTCAACTTCCGGAATGACGGCCATGCGACCGAAAGGGTCGTACAACTGATTCTGTCCTTGGTGAAAGGAGCCGACTCCGTCGAGGCAGCGCCCCCTTTCGAACGGAAAGCGTCTATCGTCATCCCGCTCTACAACAAGGTCGAGTATACCGAGCAATGCCTTGAGGCTCTGATTAACAACACCCCTGACGACCTCTACGAGGTCATATTGGTTGATAACGCCTCTTCAGATGGCACAGCAGAATTGCTCGCTAGCCTCGAAGGGGACGTTCAGGTCATTCGCAATTCAGAGAACATGGGATTCGCTCGGGCTTGCAATCAAGGTGCGGCGCTCGCACGTGGTAAGTACATTATTGTCCTTAACAACGACACCCTCCCCCAGCCTGGATGGCTCGAAGCTTTGATTGCAGAGGCCGACTCCGACCCGAATGTCGGAATTGTCGGGTGCAAGTTGCTCTACCCGGATACCGGGAAGGTCCAGCATGCGGGAATCGGCTGGATCGATGGCTTACCAGACCATCCGTTCCGTCATGCGGATGCCCAGGCACCGGAAGTGATTCAAGTTCGCGATCTCGATATGGTCACCGGAGCGTGCATGCTTATACGGCGAGACCTCTTCGCGCTCGTGGGCGGATTCGACGAGGGGTTCCTCAATGGCGGGGAAGATATCGATCTCTGCCTCCAGGTTCGGCGGGCTGGCTTTCGGGTTCGCTACACCCCCGAGAGCGTCCTCTACCATCATGAAGGAGTCTCGGAGGGACGATTTGCCCATGTAACTCCTAACCTCCAGCGCTTTTTCCGCCGCTGGGAGGGATGTTTTGACTCCGAGGGGCGTTTCATGCCACCAAGCAAGGCGGTGCCGGTACGCTGGGAGGGATCTCAATTCGTCTATCACAGTCTTGCACATGTCAACCGGGAACTCTGCCGAGAGCTGATCGCCTCAGGTACGGTCGATCTCGAAATCATTCCCTATGAACCTCACCAGTTTAGCCCTGATCCGCACCTGTCGCTCCGACCTGTTGCCCAACGGATCGGAAGAGCGTTGCCCAGTCCTGCTGCCGTTCATGTGCGCCACCAATGGCCTCCTCGCTTTGATCCACCCGCGGAGGGCGCCTGGGTCATGATTCAGCCCTGGGAGTTTGGTGGACTTCCTGCCGATTGGATCGCCCCCATGCGGGATCAGGTGGATGAAATTTGGGTGTATACCTCCTGGTTGCGCGATTGTTACCTCAAGAGCGGCATCCCTGCTGAGAAGGTTCACGTCGTCCCGCTCGGGGTCGATACGGCCCTCTACCAGCCCGAGGGTGCCACCTTCCCCTTGAAGAGCGAGAAGCGCTTCAAGTTCCTCTTCCTCGGCGGGGCCATTGGCCGAAAAGGCATCGACATTCTCCTTGAAACCTATCTTGCGACCTTTACCGCTTCGGATGATGTCTGTTTGGTCATCAAGACGAACGGGGCTAACAGTCACTACCGGGGGGCGTCGCTCGATGCTCAGATCAAGCAACTTGCCTCCAACCCGATGGCTCCGGCGATCGAGTTCATCGACCAGGATTTGAGCGATTTCGAAATCGCCGCCCTATACCGTGCCTGCGATGCCTTGGTCCATCCTTATCGGGGGGAAGGGTTTGGTTTGCCCATCGCCGAGGCGATGGCTTCTGGCCTTCCGGTTATCGTGACGGGATACGGTGCATGTCTGGACTTCTGCGATGCGGAATCGGCGTATCTGATAGCTGCGACGGAGGTGCCCCTGGTACAGCATTCGCTTCCCGACCCCTCGATCGGTTACTGGATGGCGGAACCCGATCGAGCCGACTTGGCACGCCTCATGCTCGAAGTTATCGGAAATCCCGATGAGGCGCGGGCCGTCGGGGCCAGAGGGCGTGAACGCATTGTCTCCAAGTTCCAGTGGGCCCATGTCGCCCAGAAGGCGAGCGAGCGAATTTCAGAACTGGCGGATCGGGCTCCGATTCGCTTCGCAGGGGATGATCCCTTCCGTCCGGGGCGTGCGCCGCTTCAACTGGAGGAACGCCGGGATGTCACCTTTT
This sequence comes from Candidatus Sericytochromatia bacterium, assembly GCA_036676495.1. Taxonomy (GTDB): domain Bacteria; phylum Cyanobacteriota; class Sericytochromatia; order S15B-MN24; family UBA4093; genus UBA4093. The sequence continues at coordinate 20,362 of JAKFCT010000029.1, read as the reverse complement.
TCCATCACCCGAACTGGTCTGGTGAGCACTGGAAGGAAATCGTGATTGCGTACTCCCGTGCTTTTTCAGGCTCGGACGATGTCTCGCTTGTCCTTTGGCTAGATCCCACGCAAAGCCTCGATATCGAGGAAGTAGGCGCGTCCTTGATGGCGGTATTGGCCTCGGATGGGGGAGATCCCGAGCAGACTCCGGATATCCTCCTGGTCTCGGATGCGCTGGACCTTGAGGGGCTCGCGTGCCTCTATGCCGCCGCGGACAGCATCGTGCCCGCAGATGATCGTGAACAGGCGGCGCGCGCGAGGCGCATGGAGATTCCCGTGCTTGCGAGCTTGGACGCCTCGGCGTGGCATGACATGGTGCAGGCCGTCAGGTCGAAAAAAGGGGCTTCTTGCCTCAACTCGACGCACACCGTGCCGAAGTAATCAGGTAGGCGCCTCCTAGCGCCCGAACCTCAAGGCCGTCAGAAAGGAACTTCCATGGCGCTAAAGATCGCGAAGATCACCAATCACCAACCCCAAATATCGTCAGAAGCTCTTGGCGTCAAGGCCTTTGCGGCCGGCGATCTGGACCGCGCAGCCACTCACCTTTTTTCTGCTTTGGAGCAGGATGATCGCAATGGGGGACTTTACCTCAAGCTAGGTGCCGTCTTTCTACAGCAAGGTAAACTCGATAAAGCCCTCATCGCCATCAAGCGAAGCATTGAGCTAGTCCCCTACGACGCGGACGCCTACAACGCCATGGGAAGCGTCCTCTTCCAGCTCGAGTTCTGGGGAGCCGCGGAAGCCTTCTACCGAAGGGCGCTGGAACTCGAGCCCCAACATGCGACTGCAAAAAGCAACCTCATCGAGGCCAAGAAGCGCCTGCGCGCGGGAGATGCACAGCTTCCTCCGGAGTTTGACTCGGTCATGGCGCTCTTGGAAAAGAAGGACCCGACCCTCAGCCTCTGCATGATCGCCAAGAACGAGGAGCAGTTCATTGGTGACTGCCTCGCCAGCGTCCATAAGCTCGTCGACGAGATCATCGTGGTGGACACGGGGTCGACTGATCGGACCATCGAAATTGCCGAGAGCTATGGAGCCAAGGTATTCCATCTTCCCTGGCAAGGAGACTTCGCGACGGCCCGCAATGAATCGCTCGCGCACGCTACCGGCGATTGGATCCTGGTGCTGGATGCCGATGAAATGATCCCCGCCGAGGGACATGAAGAATTGAGAAAAGCCCTGCGCAGTATGGAAAATGTGGGCTACGCACTGGTCATCGAGAACCTCTTGGGCGAAGAAGGCAAGGAGAGTCAGACGGCGCTGATCTTCAGGCTCTTTCAAAATCGCCCCGACATCCGCTATGAGGGGATCATCCACGAACAGGCCATGCTGGCGGCACAGCGAACGGGGCTTCCTATTCGCAATATCCTTACCCGCATCATTCACCGTGGCTACCTCAACCAGCACGTGGTGGAACGTGACAAGTACCAGCGAAATCTCGCGATTCTCCTGCGCCAAGTGGAAGAGGAGCCCCGACACCCCTACGTACACTTCAACCTCGGACAGACTTACAAACTCCTGGACCGCTATGCCGAATCAGAGCAAGCATACAAAACCAGCCTTCGTTTGCTCGAGGAGCTTCAGGAATCCCCCACCACGCCTTACTGGTTGACGGCGTACTTCAGTCTCGCCGATCTCTACCGCCTGACGGGCGAACTTGAGAAGGGCCTGGAGGTTGCCGAAGAGGGCTTGAGCCGCTATCCGGACTCCGCCGACATTCTCTTCACCAGGGGATTGCTTCTACTAGAGGCCGGTCGTTTCCAGGACGCCATCAAGGACTTTCAGGAATGTCGTTCTTACGATGGGCGCATCTACGCTGCGGGAAATGATCCCGCGGTTCCTACGTACAAGTCTTCACAAGCATTGGGAACGGCGTACGCTCATTTAGGGCAGCCTGCCGTCGCCAAGCGCTATTACCTCCAGGCCCTGCAGGAGTGGACGTATCCGAATGACGAGCTATTCACCAATCTGGGCATCGTCCATCTTCAACTCGGCGAGGTTCAGGCGGCCCTGCAGTATTTCATCAAGGCCGTGGAGCTAAACGATCGGAACTCCAAGGCCTGGGGAAACGTGGGGCAAATCTGCCAACAGTTAGGGCGGCATGAGGAAGCTCTTGCTGCACGGCACAAGGCCTACGAGGTTAATCCTCGCGAGCACGGGTTTGCCTACGGGACGTCCTTGCTACATGCGAAGCGATTCTCGGAGGCGGAGCGTGTCTTGATTGAGCAGACGGAACTCAATGCTGGCCATGCGGCGGGATGGACCTATCTGGGGCTGATCAAGCTTTGCCTCGGAAGGCAGGACGAGGCGATGCGCACCTGGCAAGATCTCGAGAAGCGCCCCGAGCTAGATCAGCAAACGCGTGAGGGGGCTTCAAGCCTCCTGAGATTTACCCGCATTCTCGCGGGCGAACCGCTACCTGACGGTGAGGCCAGCCTGCGTGAGGGCGAGTTCTGGGCGTTGTGTGTCAATCACCTCATTTTGGCCGATCGCTATTCCGACGTGGAACGGGCACTGCGGGCCCTTGGATCGGTTGTGATTCCAGGACTCGATCTGGCGCTGGGGCGTGTACTCACTCAGCATGGGCTGTATGATGAGGCGATGGGCTTTTTGCTCAACGCACGGGAGAGGTCTCCCGAGACTTCCGAGATTTACGTCTTGCTCGGCGAGGCCGCCGAAGGGATGAATCACCTCGAGGACGCTCAGATTATGTACCAGATGGCACTGAGCCTGGATCCTAAGCAAGCAGCCATCCGGCATCGACTGGGTCGGCTAAGGGTTTCGGAGACGCGAAAATAATTTTCGTTTAGGCTAAAGTAAGCGCTCAAGCAGTCGAATAGATCAGTGTTCCCTTTCAGGGATGTCCTGGTAAATCGGGACAAAGCCCAATGAGGTCGACAGCGGGCTCACTGAGGTTTACGGAAAACACGGATGTTTTCTTTTATTTACTAAGGAGGAACTACCATGGGACTTCGGATTAACACTAACGTTGGTGCTCTCAACGCTCACCGTCAGCTCACCATGAACGACGTTGCCCTCTCGAAGTCGCTCCAGCGGCTCTCGTCGGGTCTTCGGATCAATGGTGCGTCGGACGACGCGGCTGGTTTGACCATCGCCGAGAAGATGCAGTCGCAGGTGCGCGGCCTCAACCAGGCCGGCCGCAACGCCCAGGACAGCATCTCCATGCTGCAGACCGCCGAAGGCGCGCTGATCGAGACGGAAGCCATCCTCCAGCGGATGCGTGAACTCTCGGTTCAGGGTGCCAACGACACGTTGACCGCTTCGGACCGGGCCGCCATCGGAACCGAGCTGGCTCAGCTCAGCTCCGAGATCGACCGGATTGCGACCACGACCGAGTTCAACACCCAGAAGCTGCTCAACGGTGGTACTGTGTCGGGCTCTGGCCTCACTCTCCAGGTGGGCGCGAACGCCGGCCAGTACATCAACGTGAAGATCACTGCTGCCTCGACCGGAGCCATCGACCTTGGCACCGGCCTCAACAGCACCAGTGTGGCCTCGGCCGCGGCGGCCAGCACCACCATCGCTTCGTTGGATGCCGCGATCGCCAAGGTCTCGGACAGCCGCTCGAACCTGGGTGCGTACATCAACCGTCTCGACCACACCATCAAGAACCTGAGCGTCTCCGCGGAAAACCTCTCGGCTGCCGAGAGCCGTATCCGCGACCTGGACATGGCGGCGGAAGTCATGAGCATGACCCGCAACCAGATCCTGACCCAGTCCAGCACCTCGATGCTCGCCCAGGCCAACCAGTCGACCCAGAACGTCCTCGGACTCCTGCGGTAAACCGGGTAGCCTGGATCTCATCCAGGTTGACGAGGGGGGAGGGCTTGCCTTCCCCCCTCGTTTTTTCAGGGTGGCTAAAGTTTCGGCCGATCGGGCCGATGTTACACATGCGTATATAGTCTCCACGTAGACGGAAGGAGGAGCGCCATGCGAATCGAAGGCGTCATCGCCACGACGGGAATGGCCTCTCAGCAACTACACGACACCGACGTCCAAAAGACCGAGAAGGCTGTCGATCAGCAGCAGCGCCAGCCGGCGACTCCCGCACAGCAGCAGGCCGCGGACGAGGCGAAGGCCGCTGGCTCGCGCCTCCTGCCTCAGGCCGTCAAGCAACTCGAGCAGATCGTCCAGGCCTTCGATCGCAACCTGAAGTTCAAGATCCACGACGGCACCCAGTCCGTCATGGTCCAGGTCCTCAACTCGGAAACCAACGAGGTCATCCGCGAGTTCCCCTCGGAGCAGATTCTCGACATGGTCTCCATGTTCCAGAAGCAGCTCTCCGGGCTGTTCGTGGACAAGATCCGGTAGACGCTACCAAGCCAAGGAGGGCGGAGATGTTTCAAATCGGAGGGTTGTCCTCGGGACTCGATACCACCACCATCGTCGAACAGCTGATGATGTTCGAGCGCAAGCCGCTCATGACGCTGGAGAGCCGTAAGGCTCAGATCACCAAGAAGGACTCAGCCTTTCAGGCGCTCAATACGCGCCTCTCGGCCCTCAAGAGCAAACTTAGCGATCTCACGATGGAGCGGAACCTCAAGGTCAAAAAGGTGACGACCTCTGCGGACTCCGTCCTGACGGCCGTCGCAGGAGCAGGTGCCGCCGAGGGCTCCTACCGGATCAAGGTGAACCAGCTGGCAACCGCCACCTCGGTCGGGAGCACCATGGGCCTTGCGACCTCCGCGGTTGGCTCGCTCAAGCTTTCGGAACTCAAGCCCTCCAGCACCACCGCCATCACCACGGGAACTTTCACCCTCGGGGGGGCTACTCTGACCATCAACAGCACGGACGCGACGCTCGATGAGATTGTCGATGCGCTCAATGGGACGGGCTCCGCCAATGTCTCGGTGTCGGGCGCCACGGGGCTGGGGGCTGGTGGGGCAAGCCTGACCGCTCAGGGGCAGATCCGCCTCGACGTGGGCGCGGGAGTGGCCATCGGCAGCGGTTCGGATACGTCCAATTTCCTGACCATCGCGGGTTTGAAATCTCCGACCTCTGAGAATAATTTCCGCACTGGGGCCCGTATGAACGTGACCCAGGTCACCCAGCCCCTCAACGATGGCGGTGCGAACGGAGCCAATTTCGCCACCCCCATCACCGGCGATGGCAGCGGCAATGGTCTCTTCAAGATCAACGGCGTCGAGATCACTTACAACGTCAGTTCCGATGCCATGAACGACGTCCTCAACCGGATCAACTCGTCCGGCGCCGGCGTGGTCGCAAGCTACAACTCCATCGAGGACAAGATCGTCCTCACCAACAAGACCACCGGCAACGCGGCCATCGGCCTCGAGGACGTGACCGGGAACTTCCTTTCCGCGACCAAGCTGCTGGGAGCCCCGCAGACGACGGGCAAGAACGCCAGCATCACCGTCGACGGGATCAGCGGCAACATCGAGAGCGCGACCAACGAGTTCAAGAACGTGGTTCCCGGCCTGATCTTCACCGCCAAGGAGGTCAAGACCTCCGATTGGACGACGATCACCGTCAGTTCGGATACGGACGCCACGATCAACAACATCAAGGGCTTCATCAACGAGTTCAACGCCACGGTCGACGCCATCGAGGCGGCCCGCGCCAAGGGACAGCCTCTCCAGGGAGACAGCGCCCTGAGCGGTATCCTGAGCAAGCTCTACCGATTGGTCTACGAGCCGGTCTCAGGGCTGTCCGGCGCTCAGGCTACCCTTTCGTCCATTGGTATCGGCACCACCACGGATGACCGGAAGCATCTCTCGCTGAACGAGACCAAGTTCAAGGAAGCGCTGGCGAACAATCCCGATCGCGTGGCGGAACTCTTCAACAAGGACGTGTCCGCGGAGAACCCCACGGGAGTTGCGGGTCGACTCCGGGCCTATCTGAACGAGGTCGGGGGAGCGGAAGGGGTCTTCGCGACGCGCAAGGACTCGGCCTCTCGCCAGACCAAGTACATCGACGATCAGATCGAGGCTTACGAAGTCCGTCTCGAGCAGCGTCGCAAGATTCTCGTCGGTCAGTTCACCGCCATGGAGAAGGCCGTGGGACTCATGAAGTCCCAGCAGTCCGCCTTGATGTCTCAGCTTTCCTCCCTGCAGTCCTCGTAAGCTAAAGGAGTTTAGCGACCATGAATCCACTTCTCGCTGGCAATCCCTACGCTCAGTATCAGCAGGCTCAGATCGATACTGCCTCGCCCGAGCGCCTCTTGCTGATGCTCTACGAAGGGGCGATCCGATTCCTGAACGCGGGCCGCAAGGGAATCCTCGAGCGCAATTACGAGCTGGCGCACCAGAGCATCGTGAAGGCTCAGGATATCATCACGGAGTTCATGGCCACCCTCAACATGAAGGACGGCGGCGAGGTCGCCCAGAACCTCTTCGACCTCTACGAGTACCTCAACGGTCGTCTCACCCAGGCCAACACCCAGAAGAACGCCGCCATCGTCGACGAGGTCCTGGGGTTCGTGCGGGAACTCCACGAGGCCTGGGTCGTCGCTGCCAAGAACGTGGCGGCCGAGCGCAAACTCGGTGCCAGCGCCTAGCCATGCCCTCGGAACTGGTTCAGGTCTACCGTGAGGCGATCGCCCTCACCGAACAGCAAGCCGAGGCGATCGCCCAGGAAGACTGGGAGCGCCTCGGGGCGCTGCTCATGAAGCGCGATCGCCTCATCTCCCGCGCCGAAGCCTTGATCCACGACGGAGACCTCCCGGGCGATCGCCAGGAAGCCCGCGCCTTGCTCACGCAACTCCGGGTCAAGGATCAGGTCAACCAGACCGTCATGACCCGCAAGTACGACTCCCTCAAGGACGAGATCCAGTCCCTCCAGCAGAGCAATAGCGCTGTCGTCGGGTACCTGGACAACCTGCGAGGCGTCTCGGAGTCCCACTTCATCGATCATGACCAGTGACCCCCGCCGCATCCTCGTCGACCATCGCGGGGAGAAGGGCATCGGGGACATCGTCTGCGAACTCAACTTCTACGACGCCCTGAAGGCCGCTCAGCCCGAAAGCACGCTCGTCTCCCGGGGATCCCGAAATCTCGCCTGGGGCAACCCCCTCGTCGATGCCTTCGACGAGACCAGCCCAGATGACGCCTTCGACGAGATCGTCCGCTTCCAAACCAACGCCCATCTCCTGAAGGACTCCCTGGCGCAAGGCCGCACGATCTTCGCGCACTTCCTCGAGACGCATGGCTTTGCCCCGGTTGCCGGGCCGCCTCGCCTCTATGTCCTGCCCGAGGAGGTCGACGCGCTCGGCCTCACGCCCGATCGCCCTGACGACTTGATCATCGCCTATTCGGTGGACAGCAAGGAGCCGGATCGCCGCTGGGGTGAGGAGCGCTTCGCCGAGCTTCTCGAAGGCCTTCAAGAGGCTTACGGCGGGACCTACCTCGAACTCGGAAACGGCTTCACGGCGGGCCATGTCGGGATCGGCTACGACCTGGTGGGCCAGACGGATCTGCGACAGACCATGGCCCTCCTCTCGGCGGCCGATCTCTTCATCGGGAACCATGGGGGCCTGACCCACCTCGCCGGAGGCGTCGGCACCCCCATCCTGGCTCCCTGGGGTGCGAGCACCCCCTACGGGGCCTATGCCTACGATGCGGAGTCGGTGGTGGTCGAGACCGCTCCGGAGTGCCGCCATTGCGGCTGGACGGGCAACGTCCTTCCCGAATGTCGCTCGACGCGCGTCTTCGACGGACGGACCCCCTGCACGCAGGAGATCTCGGTCGCGCAGATGCGTCAGGCCGCGGATCAGCTCTTGCCGCGCCTCCTCCAGGAGCGGGATCGGCTCCGGCAACAACGGGCGGCCCGGCGCCAGGCGGCCCGAGACCCTCTGTCGCTCGAAAAGTGCGATCTTCCCGAGGCGCTTAACCCTTATGCGAATCTGCGCCTCTTCATGGGCGGCGAACCCGGTTGGGGCCCGAGGCACCGCTTGGAAGGCTTTGCTAGCTTGCGCCAGGTCGTCGCCTTCCCGGATTGGCACGACCCGGCGAGCGCCTGGGACAGCTTGGTCGCGGCGTTCCTCGCAGCCTGCGACGCCGAGTCACCCTGGGTGCTGACCCTCTCGGCCGCCCCGCTCACCGGGCCGGAAGTGAATCAATTACTGGGGGATTACCTGCGCTTGTTCGAGCGGGGGACGTCGCTTCCCAAGATCATGCTGATCCTGGGCAACTTGAGCGAGACGGAACGCCGGGATCTCATCCGACAAGCGGATGCTTACGTGCCTCTCGAGGGACCGTACCATGTCGACGGGGTGGAAAACGCCCGCTACGTGACCCAGGTGGAGGAGCTCGCCGCCTGGATGCGGGCGTGAGCGCAAAATCTTGGACGTGTTGGTTGAAGGGCAGATAGAACCGCGCCCGCTCGGGGTACAACTCCTCGGTGAATCGCTCGAGCCCCTGGCGGCTGATGGCAAACTCGATTATCGTTAAGGAACCATGCGTATTCCCGTCATCTTGAACGCCCTATTCACCCCGCTGCTCGCGTTGCTTCTGCTCGCGGGCTGCATGCCGCCGGCCGTGTCTCCGGTCGCCGCCCCGCTGGAGGCCTCCGGCGCCGTGACGCTCAGCGTGCGCATGCCGGCAAAGGATTACCAGACCCAGAACCTGCTCGGAGACATCAAGACCCTGGTCTTCGGGCTGGTGGATATCGCGCAGAACGATACCTACTTCGGCTACGTCCATAACGGCACCACGAACGCCTCCCTTCCGGAATCCGGTACCCCGTTCCACCTGGCCATCGCCGGCAACGGTAACCCGGGAACCAGTCTGTTCTCCGGCGAAGGTTTGAACGAGGGCCAATGGGCCCAGACCAAGCGCTATCTCTACGCGATCGCCCCCGACGCGTCGAAGCTTTCCATGACCTTCGCGGGCGTGCGGGAGAGCGCGACTCCCCGTTACGTCGCCTTCGTGGCGGCTTTCGGCAAGGACTCGGCCACCCTCACGTCGGCGGACCTCCTGGGCTTCGCCCGCTCGGCGACTCCTTTCTCGATCGTCAACGGGGTCCCCTCGGCCCCTCTGACGCTCACGATGACCCTGGATCGCGGGCTCGCGAGCCTTCCGGTCTTCGTGAACTTCACCGGAACCCAGATGGTCCCCCTGTCCTCGGCGGCCAAGGTCGTCGTCGCCCTCGCCGACATGGATCCCAACCGCGTCCCCCGCTTCGGCGACAAGGGAACCAGCGCCAATGCCCCGGCTTTTCACCCCGAAGTTGCCGGGACATGGAGCGGCGCAGTCTTCACCAAGGGCTACTTCGATTACCCGTTCACGTTCCCTGATACCGTGGGGAAATCCGGAGAGTACAACCGCTTCATCTACGCCGTGATCCCGGCGGGCCCGGGAGCGGTGGCAGGCGAACGAAGCGTGCTCTTCTCGAATCTTCGGCCGGGAGGTCAGTATTCCGTTTTTGCGGCCGCTCTGGATGCCGCCGACGCCCTGGTCGGTCTGCCCGATCAGGAAGACGGCATCACGCTACAGGTCGGCAGCAATACCCCGCAGCGCCTTGAACTGCCACTAGATCAATAGGAGAGAGGAATTCAAGATGGTCAGCACTAGATACATCATCGGTGGCTTATGCTTGAGCTTGGCAGTCGGGCAGACGGGTTGCGCGGCGCTCGGCATCGCCATGGTCGGTACCCCGAAGCCCCCGATCGAGACGGCCCAGGTGACCGATCCCACGGCGATCACGGTCGGCGCCCCCACCGAGCCCGGAAACTCCAACGTGACGGTGGCGCTCAACCTTCCTTCCTACCAGACCCAGTACACCCGGGCTCAGCTCGATAACCTGGTCGTCGGTCTGCTGGACGTGGATTCCGCGACGGGTTACTTCGGCTACGCCGGTGAGTCGACCGTCGAGCCCGGCTACCACCAGGCCATCCACCAGATGCTGGCAGATCCCACCCTCGGCATGCCCGGTTTCGTCGTGAGCAAGCATACCGACTTCAAGCGCTACCTGTACTACGCGACGGGAACCTCCATCAAGAACCAGGTTCCGCCGCAGCGCGTCACCTTCACCAACGTTCGCCCGAGCTCCACCGGCAAGGTCGCGGCCTTCGCGGCGGCGCTCAGCGGGGGCACGAGCAAGGCTCACATCGTGGGCTTCGATGTCACCACCCCGACCGTGGTGGGCACGGCCAACTTCACGCTTCCGGAGACTCTGGAGGTGACCTTGAACATCGGGCTGGTCGAAATCGGCGGCAACGTCACGATTATCGAGAAGCCGCCGGCGGCCTCCGTCCAGTAACCGGACATGGCACGCCGTCTCGCCACCTGGAGCCTCCTCGGAGCCCTGGCGCTCCTCCCCACCGGTTGTGTCGTCCTCGACGCCACGACCGTGGGCTTCGCCATGGCCACCGGGCAGCGCCTCGTCACGGTTTCCGGCGAAGCCAAGTGGGCCCAGCCTCAGCAGACGGTCACGGCCGTCAACCTGGCGACGGGAGCCGTGGTCGCGCAGGGCAAGCTCGACGATCAAAAGCGTTTCAGCGTTCGCGTCTCCTTGCCGCTGAGCGAGGACCTGACGATCGCCCTCCATGCCCCCGGATCGGCCGCCTTGCTCCTGACTCCTCGAAGCGACAAGCGCCAAGAGGATCGCACGCTCGATCTCACCCGCGGCAGCACCACGGTCGCCTGGGCCCTCGGCTCGGCGCTCGGCGGCATGACCTTGCCCGGAAACGAGGCGTGGAACGCGAAGCCGGACCAGTGGAAGAAGCTCGCCGAGCGCCTTCCCGTCGCGCGCGGGATCGCGATCCAGGCCAGCGCGAACACGCTGGACTCCGTGGGAGTCGGCAGTCCCTCCTCCACCGCATCGGAGCTCTCGAGAGCTCTCTCGGCCTCCCTGGAAGCGCTCCGAGTCGCTTCAGGCGGCCACCCCCGCGATCGCGTGCTTTGGCCGGCGGTCGTCCTGGGCTGGACCAACGCCCTGGGCGTCATGGCCCCCAGCACCGGAGATGCGATGGCGCCTCAGGCCGCCGCCACGATCGACCTGCGGGCCATGGTCGACCAGATCTGGGCCACGGCGCCTTACGCCGAAGAGCAGGGCGCGATCGAGGTCAAGGTGCCGTTGAAAGAGCCGGCGACGGGCCGCGTGCCCGAGGCCTTGCCCGCCGTGATCCACGGCCTGCGCTATCAGATCAGCGCCTCGATGCTGCAGGCTCCGCGTGCGGGAACCATGCCTCGGGAGGCCGTCCGCTTCCAGTCGGGCGCGGCGGTCCTGAGGGTTCCCGACATGCCGGAGGGCTTCGCGTCCATCGACCTCGAGCTGCTGGGCGAAAACGGGGCTTCCCTGGGCACGGTCACCGCTCAGGGCGTCGTGAACCGCGCGCTCATTCGTCAGGTGGAAGCCACGGCGATCGACGTCTCGCTGGAAGGAACGCCCACCACGCGGCCCGGCGTCCGATAATCTTCCAGACTCCCTGGCTTTCGGCCCGGGAGTCTTCCTTTTCGAGGGGAAGGACTCACCGGCTCCGTTCGAGGATCTCGGTAGGCTGGCCCAGCCAAAACTTGAAGCATGAGCCCCGCCCCAGTTCCGATTCGACCGAGACGACGCCTCCATGTAGCTCGACGAGCTGCTTGACGATGGCGAGCCCTAATCCCGAGCCCTCGTAGCCTCGCGTCAGGCTGCTATCCACCTGCACGAAGCGATCGAAGATCCGTTCCTGGTCCGCGAGCGGGATGCCGATGCCCGTGTCCTGGACTTCGGTGACGACCCCGTCGCCATCGCGGTAGGCGCGCAGGGTGAGGGTCCCCCCGGCGGGCGTGAACTTGATGGCATTGCCGAGCAAGTTGGTGAGCACCTGCTCGATTTCCTCGGGGGAGAACCAGAGCGTCGTCACGTCCGGCGCCAGCTCGAGCTTCACGTCCAGTCTTTTGGAGCGGAGTTGCGGCCGAGCGGCGGCGACCACGTTCGATAGGAACTCGGGGTAGTCGTTCCAGGTCGGATGCAAGGTGAACTTGCCGGCATCGATCCGGGTGAGGTCCAGGATGGCGTTCACGAGTTTCAGGACCTTGGTCGAGCCTTCCATGATGTTGTCGATGAAGCCGATCTGCTCGGGCGAGACGGGGCCCGCGACCCCGTCCTGGAGCATCGAGCCGTAGCCCATGATCTGGTTGAGGGGCGTGCGCAATTCGTGGCTCATGTTCGACATGAAGTCGGTCTTGAGCTGATCCATTCGCCGCAGCTCCTGGTTGGCCAGGAGCAACTCCCGGGTGCGCTCCTGGACCTTGGCGTCCAGGTCGTCGATGCTTTCTTGCTGCAGGCGCATCAGGCGGCGTTCCGGGGTGATGTCGAAGCCGATCAAGGCTCCTCCCGTGAAGCGCCCTTGCCGATCCAGGAAGGGAATGCCAAGCAAGCGGTAGTGAAGATCCTCTTCTCCCGCGAATTCGACCTCCAGCGCCATGCCGCCTTCTGCTTGGGCCATGGCCTCACGCAGTTTCCCTTCGACCTGTGGGGCGTTGGCAAAGAGGTTCTTGGACCGCTCCCAGAGCGCGAGCGGGGGGCCTCCCTTGTAATCCGAGGGGAGGCCGAGCAAGTCCTTGAAGGCCGTGTTGGGCTGGAGGACGTTCTGATGGGCGTCCACGAAGCAAACCGGCAGGGGAACGGCATTGGTCAGCAGTTCCAGGCGCTGGGTCATCACGTCGGCTTTCGCCGCGAGCCGCTCGTTGTCCAAGGCGAACGCCACCGCCTGCAATGGAAGCCGGAGTCCCTGGAGCTCCTCGCGGGAGAAGGACTCCGAGCTCCCGGCCGTTCGGGCGAAGATGAACGCGCCCAGGAAGCGCTGGCTGGACATGATGGGGAGGTAGATCAAGCTCGAGATGCGCTTGGCGGCCGGGGAGCGGAAGGTCCAGGGGGATTCGTCGAGATCGAGGATGCCCGGGGAGTCGAAGGTCAGGGAACCCTCGATTTCGGCCCAGAGGGTGATGGCCTCGGCCGCCGAGAGGTCCCAGGCGCGGTCCAGGCTGAGCTGGCCCGGGCTGAAGTCTCCGCGCCAGACCGCGGCAATCGGGGCCTTCAGGACATGCCGGGCGCGCGCGGCGAACTCGGCCACGGGATCGGGGGCGCAGAGCGGGAAGTCGCTGAACGCTCCCAGGACCTGGGAGGTACGCGCATCGATGGGCGGGTTCATTCGTTCAGCGTGACCGGTGCTTCGGGACGCGGGCCGGCGGGCTCGACCGCCTCCGGCTCTTCCTCGAAGGCCTGTTCGAGGTCGTACTGGACGCCGGCGAGGTTGATGCGCAGCATGTCGAGGATGGCGAGCGCTCCGCCGGCATCCAGCTGAAGGAGGCCATAGAGCATGTGGCCGGTGCCCACCTGCTCATGGTGGCGCCGGCGCGCCTCGCTCCATGCAGCCTCCAGGGTGGCCGCGCCGAGCCGAGAGAGCATGAGCTTCTCGGGGATGGTCCCCGAGCCCCTGCCGATCACCCGGTGCACGACGGCCTCGACCTCGACGCGCGTGAGGCCGTTTTGGCGCAGGACCTGAGAGGCGAGCCCTTCCTCGACCGCCAGCAGGGCGATCAGGAGGTGCTCGGTGCCCACGATGGTATGGCCGAAGGAGCGTGCCATTTGATGGGCGGCGTCCCAGACCTGCTCGCCCAGCCCGGAGAGCAGGCGGGGATTGAAGCGCTGGGGCAGCATCGCATGGAGGGGATCCGGCGGCGCCGGGGTGGGGCTCGCGAGGTCCTGGTTGCGGATCTCCATGAGGCGGCCCTCGAACGCGTCGAGGTCGACCTGCATCTGGCGCAGGACCTTGGCGCCTCGGCTCTCCCGCTGCCTCAGGATCGCGAAGAGCAGGTCCTGGGTGTCGACCAGCACGGGCTCGGTCTTGCCGGCGATCGCCAGCGCCGCGTCGAAGATCCGGGTGCACGCCGCCGAAAAGGTGAGCTGGTCGAGGTCGGTCCCCATGTACCCGCGCCCGGAGATCTGCTCGGTGGCGAAGCGGGCCTTGCGAAGATCGTAGCCCATGGTCTTGAGCGCCCGGGCGGCCACCCCGTTGCCCTCGGCCAGGAGGCCCAAGAGCAAATGGTCGGAATCGACCTGATTGAACTCCAGGCGCTTGGCCTCTTCTCGGGCACGTTCGATCGCTTCGATGGCCTTCGCAGAAAAGTTGGATAACACGACGGGCCTCCTCGCGCCTGCGGCTCCCGCAGTGGTAATTGCCTGCTATCAGTATACGACAGCCCGAATCGAGGAGCCAGAGGGTCCTGGGATCTGGACTTTCTTTTGCCGATGCGGGACGCAAGTTTTGCTTCGGGAACGACGATAACTCCCTGTCGGTTAACCCGAACTTAAAGCTGGGATCCCTGTGATGGAGGTTCGATGAAACGTACGCTGCGCCCCCTCGGTCTGGCTCTCGCCGTCTCCCTGCTCGTGGGCTGCAGTCAGCAGTCCTTCCTCTCTCCCCAGACCAACCAGAGCCTCGACAAGGTTCTCGCGCAGTCCAACGGCCTCCCCGCCACCGTCGAGATCAAGATCCAGGACCAGAAGCACGTCTCGGCCATCGAGGCCACCGGCGCCGAGATCCTTTCCGTGCGCATGGGAGCCGTCGATGCCGGCGTCACCGCCAAGCAGGCGCGCGACCTCAAGGCCAAGGGCTTCACCCTCGTGCCCATCCAGGTCGGCGGCTCGAACTACCTCGACAACACCTTCGATCCCGCTTATCACACTTACGACGAGTTGCTCGCCGAGCTGAAGGCCATCACCGCCGCCAACCCCGGCATCGCCAAGCTGGTCGACATCGGCGACACCTGGGAGAAGACCCAGGGCAAGGCCGATCGCGACATCTGGGCCGTCCGCATGGGCAAGCCCGGCGCGACCCCGGTGCTCTTCACCGGCTGCACCCACGCCCGCGAGCTCGCCACCGTCGAGCTTCCCCTGATGCTCATCCAGCACCTCGTCAAGGGCAACGGCCGCGACGCCCAGATCACCAAGTGGCTGGAGACCCGCGACATCTGGATCGTCCCCATGCTCAACCCGGATGGCCACGCTCGGGCGGCCCAGGGGCTGGATTGGCGCAAGAATGCGAACTCGACCTACGGCGGCGCGCCCTTCTTCGGCGTGGACCTGAACCGCAACTACGGCTACCAGTGGGCAGGCGTCGGCACCAGCCGCGATCCCAAGAGCCCGATCTTCGTCGGCGGAGCCCCCTTCTCGGAGCCCGAGACCCAGGCCATCAAGAAGCTGCACGAGCAGTTCAAGTTCCCCGTCTCCCTCTCCTACCACTCCTACTCCGAAATCGTCCTCTACCCCTGGGCTTACACCGATCAGCCGGCTCCCGATCAGAAGCGGATGCAGGCGATCGCCGACAAGCTCGCCGAGGCCGGCAAGTACGACGCGCACCAGAGCTCGCAGCTCTACCCCCATGCCGGTGAGCACAACGACTACGCCTACCACGCCAACGGCACCTTCGGCTTCACCTACGAGGTCGGCAGCCGCCGGGACGGCTTCGATCCCCCGTACTCCCGCGTCGCCGACTTCTGGAACCAGACCCGGGAAGGCGCCGAGGTGATCCTCGAGATCGCCGACGCCCCCAAGACCAAGGCTCTGGCCGCTCGGTAGTTAAGCCTCCGTTAAGATCCGCCCCAAGACGCAAGAGGCCTCCTCGCTCCCCCGACAAGATCCCAAGGCAAGAGCCGCGGGCGCTTGTCAGAAGGCGAGGAGGCCTCACCCATGTACGCTTCGACGAAGCCCTTCAGCGATTTTTACACGCCGAACCCCACCCCTTCGGCCGCTTATGCCCAGCCCGTAGCGATGCAGCCCGCGGTCATGCCGCCCGCTGCCATGCAGCCGAGCATGCCGGCGGCTTCGAGCGTCTTCGGCCAGGACGCCTTCGTCCCCAGCGCGTCCTATCCCGCCGCTTCGATACCCGCCTCCTACGCCCCGACGGCACCCAAGGTCCTCGGCCTCGAAGATATCCCGGGCACCCCGGAGCGCATGAAGCTCCTCACCAAGCAGGTGATGGGCCCCTACTTCGAGAGCATCTCGCTGGCCCTGCGCAACGATCCCGAGGTCTCCATGGCCGTCGCGTACGGAGTGTACTCGGACGATCAGAAGCTTCGCCTGGTCGAGCGGGTCAAGCAGATCGTCTCGGGTATCTACAACCTGCCCCCCATCGATACCCAGGTCCTCGATGAGCCCTGGGTGGGCGGCGGCTACTCCTTCGACGAGAACTACCTCTACTCCATCACCACCGGCCTCCTGAAGGACGCGGCCCCCGGAGACCTCGTCTACCTGACGGTCCACGAGATGACCCATGCCTTCCAGCACCGGATGGTCAGCTTCCCCCTGCCTCCCGGCGGAGCGCTGGGCGAGCTCACCAATGCCTGGCGCGGCAACACCCCGCAGTCGCACGGCTACGTCTCGTACACGGACGAATCGAACTTCGAGCGCTACGCCGAGCAGCCGCTGGAGTTCGCCGCCTTCCTCGCCGGGAACTACGCCGAGTACCAGCTGACCGGGCGCAACAACCGCCTCTGGGGCACCAACGAAACCGAAGCCTGGGATCTCTACGCCTAGGACTTAGCCACCGCTTCGTCGAGCGGGCCTGCGGGTCCGCTCGACTCCGTTCTCCCTGAAGCTTAATCGAGGGTTCACCCTCCGATTACCGACTCCCCATGCAGACTGACGATAAGTCCTTTGGTGAGCAGGCCCACCCCGGTGGCTTTCCGGCACCGCTCATCCCCTTCACCGGTTATCGCTCAGGAGGCACGCCATGATCAGCACGCTCGGACCCCGCATCACCCAGCAGCCCGTCGTTCGATCCGTGGCCGCTCCCGTCGCCTCCCCCCAGGCCCCTGCTCAGCCTCCGGCCATGCCGCAGGCCCAGTCCGCGGGAAGCGACTTCGGCGCGATGTTGGCCGGCTTCTTCACCAAGCTGGGCCAAGCCCTCCGGAACTTCTTCCAGACCCTCTTCGCTCCGGCGCAGGCCCCGCAGCCCCAAGGCGCCCAGAGCTTCCCGGCGGCCGCCTCCGTGAGTCCCGTTGCCCCC
The DNA here is from genome assembly GCA_036676495.1 of Candidatus Sericytochromatia bacterium. Classification (GTDB taxonomy): domain Bacteria; phylum Cyanobacteriota; class Sericytochromatia; order S15B-MN24; family UBA4093; genus UBA4093. The sequence goes on along the minus strand of JAKFCT010000029.1, from coordinate 3,346 downwards.
CCGGCGCAGCCTCCCGTCACGATCACCCCCGAGACCCGCGCCGCCGCCTTGCAGGCCCTGCCGCACCTCGACATGCTGACCCAGCACGTCGCGATGCTCAAGCCTACCCTCGAGTTGCTGCAAGTCAAGAAGCCCAACCCCAGCGAGATCCTCTCCTTCCTGATGGAGGCCAAGATGGCCCTCACGGCCGTCTCGCAGGGCGTTCAGCCCAACTTCCGGACCCAGACCGTCGGTGTCTCCACGCTGGGCCAGGACATGCTCCGCTTCAGCACCGATACGCTGGGAGTGGTGATGGCTGCGAAGGGCCTGGCGGGCCTCTTCAAGGTGAACGATGCCAACTTCCTCAAGACCATGAGCGAGATCGAGTCGGGCCTGATGAGCGTGCGCACGGCCGCCGACATCCTCTCCCGCAACCCGGTCTAGCCTGTCGCGGGAGGATCCGAGATGACGTCGCTGCAGCCGCAAGCCTTCTCGGCTCCCCGCCCCATGCCTTCTGCCCCCCGGCCGGCGATCCGAGCGGGGGGCGCTGCGGCGCCCATGCTCCCCTCGATGCCTCCCAGCATCTCCCCCACCGCGCCCTCGCGAGCCGGCGCGTCGGGCCTTCACGCCCTCTTCGACGTCGTGGCGTCCTTCCTGAGGGGGCTCGCCGCCTGGATCGGAAACCTTTTCCGACGGCCGCCGGCTGCCTCGGCCGAACTGCCGGCCCCGATGCCCGTGCCCCAGCCGGGTCTGCCCCCCGTGGCAGGCCCCACGCCCTCGCTACCCGGTGCTTCCGTCAGTCCTTTGGACGCCGCCTGGGTGCCGCTGCGCACGCTCTCGAACGAGGCAGGCACCCTGACGGCCGGAGTCGGCCTCACCACGATCGCGGATCAGAGGGCCGTGGCCGGCCGGGTGGACGCCTCGCTGGGTCAGGCGCGCGTCCAGGCGATCGCCGCCCATACCTCCAGCGCCTCGCTCACCGAAACCGTCGCTTCCGCGCGCGTCCAGCATCCCGATCTCCAGGCCGAGGCCACGCTTCGGGAGCGCAACGGCCAGTTCTCCGCCGAAGGAGCGCTCACGGCTCGGGTGAACGAGGCGACGATCCGAGGCAGCGTCCGGCATGCCGAAGGCGAGGGCACCGTTGGCACGCTCTCGCTGACGAGCCGGAACGTTCAGGCGGCGATCGCGGGCCTGCATCAGGGCGATCGCCAGGCCCTCTCGGGCCAGGTCGCCGCGCAGATCGGACCTGACGGGCTGCTGCAGGCATCGGGATCTTACGAGAAGACGGGAGATGCCACCCGAGCCGCTCTCGCGGCCCGCTACACGGATGCGACCACGGAGGCCGGCGTGCGCTACCTCCGCGAGAACGACGTGCAAACCCTCGGGGGCCACCTCGACAAGCGCTTCGCGCATTCGACCCTGGGAGTCGGGGGGGAGGTCCTCTCGGGACCCGGTGGGGAGGGCGGGCGCCTTTACGGCCGCTGGAAGACCGATGCGATCGGCGAGCGGGCCTTCGGCTACCAGATTCGCGGAGAGGTGGAGGCCGGTGCCATGAAGGCTCCCGGCCAGGACTGGAATACTTATGCCTCGGGGCGGATCGTGGGGGAGAAGGAGAACGCGTCCTTCTTCGTCGGCCTCGAACACCAGCAGGGGCCGGTCTTCGACCAGCCCCAGACCCGCGTCAACGCGGGAGTTCAGATTCGCTTCTAATCTTAGTTTCGGTGGGAGCTAGGCCACCGTGTTGCGCAGATCTCCGACGGCGGCGATGAAGGTGTTCCAGCCGTTCATGCCGCCGTTGACGGCCCGCCGGACGCCTTCCCAGTTTCCGGACGCCGCCTTGTCGTCCACTCCGCGCTCGGCGAAGTACTCGACCAGGATCTTGGCGGAGATCTTGGGATCCAGGGCCAAGTCGGGGTTGCCCACCAGGTCGACTCCGAGTTTCCGGCCGTACTCCTCGTAGTTGGCGCGGCCGGTGAGCTGGATGAAGCCGCGGCCCTTGAAGCGCACGCCGTCCCCGGCCTGGGTGTTGCCCAGGTCGCTGCGGCCCTCGTAGGCGGCGCCCGAGGCGTACTCCTCGATGGGAGCGAAGTTGGGGACCTCGGTCTTGATGGTCGCGAGGATGCCGACCACCGCGTTGGGGTCGGTGATGCCCTTGTCGGCCATGGCCTGGATGATGTGGGGCAGGTACTGCTTGACGTTCTCTTCGGGGACGTCGAGGGCGCGGGCGATCTCGCCCGGATCGAGCTTGACGGGGAAGTCGGCGGGCAGGGGCGGCGGGGAGCCCGCGGTCGCGGCTTTGCCACCCGGCTGGGAAGCTCCCTGGTAGGCCTGGTAGCGCTGGGAGCCGTTGGCCTTGGAAGAGTCGCCGGGGAGCTTCAGGTCGTTGCCAGCGTAGATGCGGTTGGGATCCTTGATGCCGTTGGCCTTGGCGAGGTCCTGGACGGAAGTCTTGAACTTCTGGGCGAGTTCGCTGAGGGTATCTCCAAACTTGATCTTGACGTTCATGCGGCGCTCCTCGAGGGTCGTGCTGAGTGGAAGGGGAACGTTCCCCGCTAGGGCTCTTATCCCCGGATCCGGGGGGCTTGATGCGCGAGTCAACGGATTCCCAGCGAAGGCTTGTTGGGGATTTAACAAAGCGGAGAAAGGCCTGGCCCCCGGAACGCGGAGGTTCCGGGGGCCAGGCTGGGGTTTGGAGCGAGCGCTAGTGGCGGAAGCCGCGCGTCGACTCGAGGACCTCGACGGCCCGCAGACGGACCAGGGCCCGGGAGAGGGCGGCCTCGACCTGGGTGTCCTTGACGTTGGCGGCCTGGATCTCGGCGCGCTCCTTGGCCTTCTCGGCGCGGAGCTTGTCGATTTCGGCGGCGCGCTCAGCCGCCTCGGTCAGGATGGTGACCTTGCTCGGCTGAACGTCCAGGAACCCTCCCATGACCGCGACCACTTCATGCTTGCCGTTCTGGGTGAACGTCAGCAGCTCGGGGACGAGCTTGGTGAAGAAGGGTTCGTGACCGGTCAAGACGCCGAACTCGCCCTGGACGCCTCGCGCCGAGACGAAGTCCACGGTTTCGCTGAGGACGATCCGATCGGGAGAGACGATCTCGAGGGTGAAGGCCATGGGTTAGGCTCCCATCTTCTTGGCCTTCTCGACGGCCTGCTCGATGGTTCCGACCATGAGGAAGGCCTGCTCGGGAAGGTTGTCGTGCTTGCCTTCGCAGATTTCCTTGAAGCCGCGGATGGTGTCCTCGAGCTTGACGTACTGGCCGGGGACGCCGGTGAAGACTTCGCCGACGAAGAAGGGCTGCGAGAGGAAGCGCTGGAGGCGGCGGGCACGGGCGACCGTGATCTTGTCCTCCTCGGAGAGCTCTTCCAT